>CAYMTQ010000004.1:57442-63186 GCA_964393395.1 uncultured Sangeribacter sp. | reverse complement strand
ACTTGAAGCCTTCGGAATGACCGGAGTCAATTGCTTCATCCTAATCTCCGGATGGTTCACGATACGCCCATCGGTCAAAGGAGCCTGCGGCTTCCTGTTCCAGTGTCTTTTTTATGTCGGAGGACTTTATCTGCTCGGATTGCTTCTCGGTCATGTCTTTTTTGACGGGAGGAACATCAACAGTCCGATGATTTTCAGTCAGCAATATTGGTTTATCGCCTCCTATTTAGGCCTTTATATCCTCTCCCCTGTCCTCAACGCATTTCTTCGGCAGACAGATGAAAAGACACTTTTCACACTCCTCTGCGCCTACTACATATACCAGACCATCGGAGGTCTTTCGGGTCAGGTGGCCTATTTCTTCGAGGGTTACTCGATCCTTCCCTTCATCGGTTTATATCTTCTCGGAAACTGGATCCGGAGAATATATGAACGCGGGCGACTGACAGGATATTGGCGCTTGCTTTATCTCGGGCCTGTCGCCAGCGCGATACTCTGCTTCTTTTGGCCGTCACTGACTCAGTTGATGATGTATTCGCTGATCAATCCGCTCATTATCGCCGGGTCAGTGGCATTGCTCTGTGAGGCGGTTAAGCTCCGGATCGGTCATTCAGACTTTATCAACAGATGCTCGAGATCCTGTTTCGGAATCTACATCATATCATGCACACAGTGGGTGCTTTACAGCCTTATTTTCCCGATCGTGCGTAAGATCTACGCATCCTGTTCTCCTCTTGAAAGTCTCGGGCTGATCGTTCTTTTCCTCATGTTACTCATGGGTGTCTGCATCATTGTCGATCAAGTGCGCATCATTCTATGGAGACCTCTTGAAAAAAGATTGGCAAGAGATACCTTTCTATAAATAAGACCCGGGAGCAAAAAATTTCTTAACTTTGCCAGATACAAATCCCGACTGACAATTCAATTCTAAATTAAACTAACCGTAATAACAGAATACCATGAACAGACTTAAAATCGCGATGGGAGCAGCAGTGCTTCCGGCCCTGATGGCCGGATGTGGCAGCGCTTCCGGAGATTCGGAGAAGATCATCGAAAAGCCTGAGGTGAAAATCGAAAACGGTCAGATGACTCCCGAAGTACTCGAGGCCTTCGGCCACGTCGGCGAGGCCACACCTTCGCCCGACGGACAGCTCATTGCCTTCACGCTCGGCTATGAAAGCATCGAAGAAAACCGCTCAAACTCAGAGATCTACACAATCAAGCCCGATGGCTCGGAAATGACACGCCTGACTAAGACAGCTTCTTCCGAGGGAAATCTGCAGTGGATCAACGACGGTGAGCGTCTTGCCTTTATAGGAAAAGATGACAAGACAGGTAAACCTCAGATTTTCTCAATCCGTCCCGACGGCTCCGACCGCAAGTGTCACACGAGCGTCGAATCCGGAGTAGATTGCTTCGTCATCTCACCGGACTTCAAGAAGGTCATCTATTCTACCCAGATAACTACTTTCAATGAGAATGACTCGACTCTGTTCGCCGGAATACCCAAGACCACAGGTCGCGTTGTCGATGATCTGATGTACAAGCACTGGGATGAATGGGTATCGGCTATCCCTCATCCTTTCCTCGCTGACTTCGGAGACAATGTTTCTGACGCTGTCGATATCATGGAGGGCGAACCGTTCGAATGTCCCATGAAGCCGTTCGGTGGCGCAGAGTCTTTCGCTTGGTCACCCGACTCAAAGAAACTCGTCTATGTCTCACGCAAGCTGACAGGAATGGAATATTCCTTCTCGACAGATTCCAATCTCTATCTCTATGACATTGAAAGCGGAAAGACAACGAATCTGACACCCGAGATTCCGGGATATGACACAGACCCTGTCTTCTCACCCGACGGAAAGACACTGGCATGGCTTTCAATGAAGACTCCGAAATTCGAGAGCGATAAGAAACGTCTGATGGTAATGGATATGGCCTCCGGCGAAAAGCGCGATCTCACGGAGAAGTGGGATTATTGGCCCGAAGGTCTCGCATGGGCACCCCAAGGAGACAAGATTGTATTCAACGGTTATTATGAGGGCACGATGCCTGTATTCTCAATTGACGTGAAGACATGCGCGATCGATACTTTAGCACAGGGTGTATGTGACTACGAAGGAGTAAAGCCTCTTGCCGACGGACGTGTGATCGCAATGCGCCATTCGATGCTTGAACCGAACGAAATAGTTGAAATCGGCCTGAAAGGTGAGGTAAAGCAGCTGACAGAGGTAAACAAAGACATCCTGTCTCAGCTCGGAGAGGTCAAGGTTGAGAAACATCTTGTTCCGACAACTGATGGCAAGCAGATGACCTGCTGGGTCATCCTTCCTCCCGACTTCGACGCAAACAAGCAATATCCCGCAATTCTCTATTGCCAGGGTGGTCCTCAGCAGGCAGTCTCTCAGTTCTGGAGCTATCGCTGGAACTTCCGCATCATGGCTTCTCACGGATATGTCGTAATCGCACCGAACCGCCGGGGCGTTCCCGGATTCGGCGAAGAATGGAACCGTCAGATTTCGGGTGATTACGGTGGCCAGAACATGAAGGATTATCTTTCGGCAACGGACTATATCGCCGGACAGCCTTATGTTGATGAAAAACGTGTCGGCGCAATCGGCGCAAGCTATGGCGGCTTCTCCGTCTATTGGCTCGCAGGACATCATGAAGGCCGTTTCGCCGCACTCGTGGCCCACGCTGGCATCTTCAACATCGAAGCGCAGTATATGGAGACCGAAGAGATGTGGTTCGCAGACTTCGACATGGGCGGAGCACCGTGGGATAAGAACAATGCTGTCGCACAGCGTACATTTGCCACTTCGCCCCACCACTTTGTCAATGACTGGACAGCCCCGATCCTGATCACAGTCGGTGAACTCGACTACCGTATCCTCGCCTCCCAGGGCATGATGGCATTCAATGCCGCCAAGATGCACGGTCTCGAAACCGAGATGCTGGTCTTCCCCGACGAGAACCACTGGGTGCTCAAACCCCAGAACGCAATCCTCTGGCAGCGTGTCTTCTTCCGCTTCCTCGACCGTTATCTGAAGCCGACCGTCAATTAATCTTTAAAAAGAACTGACTTTTAAAAGAGGGTGTTCAAAATTGAACACTCTCTTTTCTTGTGAACGCTTTTCATGTAGATGCTTTTAATATGGTCACTTTTCTTGTGGATTGAGGCCTAAATACTTAAAATTAGGTATTGGGAGGTTGACGGGGAATTGCTAATTTTGCATGTTGATAAACGAGATTACGTAACAGAAATCCGCGATATTTCAAGTGAGGAAATAATATGAGACTGTCGGATCTTCAGCCCGGTAAAAAGGCTGTCATAACGAAAATATTGGGTCATGGCGCTTTCCGTAAGCGTGTGATGGAAATGGGGTTTGTTCGGGGCCGGGAGGTAATGACCATCCTCAGTGCTCCGCTTCAGGATCCTATCAAGTACTCCTTGATGGATTATGAAGTATCGTTGCGACGGAATGAGGCGAAGTTGATTGAAGTCGTCAGCCTCGAAGAATGGCAGGAGCACGAGCATGAAGTCCTGACCCATGCGCACACCCGAGAACATGAGAACCCTGAAGACATCAAGGTCCGGAAAGACCATATAATCAACATCGCTCTTGTCGGCAATCCAAACTGCGGAAAGACCTCACTCTTCAATATCGTATCCGGAGCCCATGAGCGTGTGGGAAACTACGCCGGAGTGACTGTCGGCGCCAAATCCGGCTCGCTAACATACAAGGGCTATAGGTTCAATGTGGTCGATCTTCCCGGAACCTATTCACTATCTGCATATTCGCCTGAGGAAATATATGTCACCCGATACCTTCAGGATGAGACACCGGACGTCATCGTCAATGTCGCGGTAGCCTCAAACCTCGAACGGAATCTATATCTCACGACTGAGCTGATCGACATGAACAGGTCAATGGTCATTGCCCTTAACATGTATGATGAGCTGGAAAAAAGTCCCGCCGAGCTCGATTACAAGCACCTCGGGAAGATGCTCGGCGTGCCCATTGTCCCGACCGTCGCATCGACCGGACGTGGAATCGAGGATCTTCTCGACACCATAATCGAAGTGTATGAGATGCGCAATCCCGACACGCGCCACATCCATGTCGTTTGCCGTCCCGAACTTGAACGGGCAATCAACAGTGTCAAGGATGCGATCAAGGCCGATCCGAGCATTTCACATCATTTCTCTCCTCGCTACCTGGCGATCAAGTTGCTTGAGGGCGACCCTGAGATCACATCAATAATCCGTCAAAGCGAGAGCGGCGAAGACATTATCCGTCTTCGCGATCAATGTGCAGCCAAGATAAAGGATGAACTGAACGAGGACCCGCAGACAGTAATCGCAGCAGAAAAATATGGTTTTATCCAGGGCGCACTGACCGAAACTCTCGAGGGCAATCTGATTCATGACGAGAAAACAACGAAGATTATCGATTCGATCGTCACGAGCAAACTATTCGGATTCCCGTTGTTTATCGGTGTTATGATACTGATGTTCTGGGCGACATTTGAGATAGGATCCTATCCGATGGAATGGATCGAAGCACTGATCTCATGGATCTCCGATCTGCTTGGAAAGGGACTTCCTGAGGGTCCGCTGAAAGACATGCTTCTTGACGGAATAATCGGCGGTGTCGGAGGAGTTATAGTCTTCCTTCCCAATATCCTGATCCTTTATGCCTTCATATCCTTTATGGAGGATTCGGGATATATGGCCCGTGTCGCCTTCATAATGGACAAGATGATGCACAAGATGGGACTGCACGGCAAGTCATTCATTCCCCTCGTGATGGGCTTCGGATGTAACGTTCCGGCGATCATGTCCACACGAATCATCGAGAGCAAATCCTCCCGGTTGATAACCATTCTTGTCAATCCCTTCATGAGCTGTTCGGCGAGAATCCCGATCTATGTCCTTCTCGTCGGCGCTTTTTTCCCGCGCCACGGCACATGGGTATTTTTCGGACTTTACGTGCTCGGAATCGTTATGGCCGTACTGACTGCGCGTTTGCTCCGAAAATTTTGGTTCAAGAAAGACGAGACTCCGTTCGTCATGGAGTTGCCCCCGTACAGAATGCCGACAGCCAAAGCAACGGTACGCAACATGTGGACCAAGGCCCGTCAGTATCTCCAGAAGATGGGTGGCCTGATCCTTGTAGCCTCAATTATCATCTGGGCCTTGAGCTATTTCCCTCATTATGGTCTCGATGAGGTCCCGCAGGATGAGATGACTGAAATCATAGCTTCGATTCCTAAGACTACCTTGGACTCACATACACCGAAAGAAATTGAAAAGATGGCCTTGAGGCAATATCAGGAGAACCACTCGATCCTTGCCGGAATCGGCAAATTCATCGAGCCCGTCGTGAAACCGCTCGACTTCGACTGGAAAACGGGTGTATCGCTTCTCGCCGGCTCAGCCGCGAAAGAAGTGGTCGTTTCCACGCTTGGTGTTCTTTATGTCGGTGACGATGATGCCGAGGCACTGAGCCAAAGACTTTCGCAACCTTCGAGCACGACCGGAAGACCCCCCTTCACCCATGCCTCCGCGCTGGCCTTCATGGTGTTTGTCTTGCTCTATTTCCCATGCGTGGCCACTCTCACAGCCATCTATCGCGAGACAGGCTCTTGGAAATATCCCCTCTTCTCGATGGTCTACAACACAGCCCTCGCATGGCTCCTGGCGTTCGTCACCCTGAAATTCGCCGGCCTCTTCTAACCCA
>CAYMTQ010000004.1:0-57342 GCA_964393395.1 uncultured Sangeribacter sp. | reverse complement strand
CGAATCTCCGGGAAATAGACTCCGATTATGAAGCATAAAGCAAACAAGGACAACCATTGCGGCTGCCCTTGTTTGATATATTTTGATATTAGAGTCCTAATCTCAATAATTGAGGTTTCTCGGACACTTTTCCTCATGAAGATTATGCGAGGGGATGATACTCAAAATTAAGGCGTTCGGCACCTTCGGGACGTGTGATCTCGATCGTGCCTCCGATCTGGCCCTCTGCATTGAGCTTCAGCATCAGTTCGGCGAGATCATCCTCAAGGTACTTCTGGATCGCACGCTTAAGTGGTCGTGCTCCGAAATTCTTGTCATATCCCTTGTCGGCGATGAAATCTTTTGCCTCGGGCGAGAGATTCAACTTGAAGCCAAGCTTCTCAACTCTGTCGAAGAAATCAACGAGCTCGACATCGATAATCTTGAATATCGCATCCCTGTCAAGCTGATCGAACATGATAACATCGTCGATACGGTTCAGGAACTCCGGAGAGAAGACACGGTTCAGAGCCTTATTGATCACACCGTGGGCCTGCTCCTTGCTGACAGTCTCAGTATTGAAGCCGACACCACCGCCGAAATCCTTCAGCTGACGGGAACCGACGTTGGAGGTCATGATGATGATCGTGTTCTTGAAATCGATCTTGCGTCCGAGAGAGTCTGTCAGACGTCCTTCATCCATCACCTGGAGAAGAAGGTTGAAGACGTCAGGATGAGCTTTCTCGATCTCGTCAAGAAGGACGACCGAATAGGGATGACGGCGAACTTTTTCAGTGAGCTGGCCACCCTCTTCATAACCTACATATCCCGGAGGTGCTCCGACGAGGCGGGAGACAGTGAATTTCTCCATATACTCCGACATGTCCATTCGGATCAGAGCATCCTTCGAATCGAACAGATATTCGGCGAGCTTCTTGGCGAGATGCGTTTTGCCGACACCTGTCGGACCGAGGAACATGAATGTTCCGATCGGCTTGTTGGGATCTTTCAGACCGATACGGTTGCGCTGGATAGCCTTCACAGTCTTCTTGATCGCATCATCCTGACCGATCACGCTTCCGCGCAGACGGTCGCCCATCTGAATCAGACGTGTGCCCTCAGCCTGAGCGATACGCTGAGTCGGAACGCCGGTCATCATGCCGACAACTTCGGCCACCTTCTCTTCGTTCACCTCCTGAGGAGCGGCATCAAGTGTCTTCTCCCATTCAGCCTTGGCCTGGTCGAGAGAGGCACGGATTTTGGTTTCCTTGTCACGCAGCGAGGCGGCAAGTTCGAAATCCTGAGCCTTGGCAGCCCCGAGTTTGTCGGCCGTCGCCTTTTCGAGATCCTCTTCGAGGCGCTCAATTTCCTCAGGAACGACGATATTGGTGATGTGGACACGAGAGCCCGCCTCGTCCATAGCATCAAGAGCCTTGTCCGGGAAATTGCGGTCACTGATGTAACGGCCTGTAAGGTCCACACATGCCTTCAGAGCATCTTCAGTATAGACAACATTGTGATGCTTCTCATACTTCTCCTTGACCTGCTCGAGAATCGCGAGAGTCTCCTCTGGAGTTGTGGGCTCGACCATTACCTTCTGGAAACGGCGTTCGAGAGCGCCATCCTTCTCGATATTCTGACGGTATTCGTCGAGAGTTGTTGCGCCGATGCACTGTATCTCGCCGCGCGCAAGCGCCGGTTTGAGCATGTTGGCGGCATCCATAGAGCCGGGGGCACCGCCGGCGCCGACAATCGTATGAATCTCATCTATGAAGAGGATCACATCAGGATTTTTCGAAACCTCGTCGAGAACGCTCTTGATTCGTTCCTCGAACTGACCGCGATATTTTGTTCCGGCCACCATTCCGGCCATGTCGAGACCGATCACCCGTTTGCCGAAGAGGACACGGCTGACTTTACGCTGATTGATCCTGAGGGCAAGACCCTCGACAATAGCTGATTTACCGACACCCGGCTCACCGATCAAGACAGGATTGTTCTTCTTTCGGCGCGATAGGATCTGAGCCAGACGCTCGATCTCAACTTCACGGCCGACAACAGGGTCAAGACGTCCTTCGGCGGCCGCCTTTGTCATGTCATAACCGAACTTGTCGAGAGTCGGAGTGTCAGACTTCGGAGCCTTACCGGAAGTTGACTTGCGCTGCTGACCTTTGGATGCGCCGGAGGGCTCGAAGTCTTCAGCATCCTCATCTTCCTCAGGTTCATCAGACATCTGTGCACTCTTAGGACCTTCCGAACCGATATTCTGAATTGAGATATCAAAGTTCAGATACTGCTCCTTGAATCCCATCAGGAACTCAGAATCCATCGCACGCCGGTCGTGCATCAGAGCGAGGATAATATGCTCGCCGCCGACCACTACTACGTTCATTTTCCGTGCCTCGGCGATTGCGAGCTGAAGCAGACGGACCGCAGAAAGGGTGATTCTGAAACGCTGTTCGAAAAGAGTCGTGGACTCACCCTGAGGAGTCATTGTGCTGACGTGCTCCTCGAGTTCGGAGACCATCCGGTCAATAGGAATATGAAGTTGGGAGAGAATTTTAAATGCGTAGCCGTTGCGGTCGCGCAAAGCGGAGAGCACGAAATGCTCCGGCACAAGAAGCGGAGACCCGTACTCCTGCGCGATCGCATAGGCTGATTCAAGCATAGGCCTGAACTGTTTTGAAAAATCGTTCTTCATTCAAAAAAGAATTATATTGTCACGAGGGTATGTCAAATTTGCACGAGCCTCAATCACACCCTCATAGTGTTTCCCGTAAATAACGGCTCACCTAATATAAACGTTACTGACAGGTAAAAAGTCAAACATCGTGCCAAAAATATCGTGGATATTGCTGATTTTACAAATTTAAGGTTAAAAATTTCTAATAATGTGAATGTACAGTTGAAGGTATGGGAAGAAATAGCGAGGCGTTGAAAAAGTAATTCCGGCAGGCTGAAAAAAGAACCTCATCATGGCCGGAATTAGAGAATTTTTTGCTAATTTTGCAAGAAGTAACGGCCTTTCGAATTCCGGTTGTCAGTTCTCCTCTCCCGACGATCGGTCCAGTCCCCTCCGAGGCCGTATGGGATCGAACGGCATGATGCTGAAGATCTCAGTCGAAGTAAATTCAGGGTGGGACAAAAACATTAGATATGCAAGGAGACGATAAGATAATTCCGGTCAATATTGAGTCGGAAATGAAGAGCGCCTACATCGACTATTCGATGTCGGTGATTGTATCCCGTGCTTTGCCGGACGTGCGCGACGGATTCAAACCTGTACACCGCCGCGTCCTGTTCGGAATGCACGAAGTCGGAAACTCGTTTTCAGGAGACACGAAGAAGTCGGCCCGCATCGTGGGCGACGTCATGGGTCATTATCACCCCCATGGAGATAGCTCAATCTATCTGACAATGGTCAGGATGGCTCAGGAATGGTCTCTCCGTTATCCCCTCGTTTTCGGTCAAGGAAACTTCGGTTCTATTGACGGTGACTCTCCGGCGGCCATGCGTTACACCGAGGTGAAGCTATCACGCATGGGCGAGGAAATGCTCCGTGATCTCGAGGCCGACACTGTCGATTTTGTCCCTAACTTCGACAATACCTCAAAGGAACCGACAGTTCTTCCGACCCGCTTCCCACAGCTCCTTGTTAACGGCGCTTCGGGTATCGCTGTCGGAATGGCGACCAACATGCCTCCTCATAACCTTACGGAATCCCTCAATGCGTCGCTCGCAGTGATCGATAACCCCGAAATCACGGTCGACGAACTGATGACATATATTCAGGCTCCGGACTTCCCAACAGGAGGTGAGATCTTCGGTCTCGACGGAGTCCGCTCGGCATACGAGACCGGCCGCGGAAGAATCGTACTTCGCGCCCGCGCGGAGATCGAGAATACCGGCACACATGATCAGATCATCATTTCCGAAATCCCCTACGGAGTCCTCAAAGGTGATCTCGTCAAGCAGATCGCTCACCTTGTCGAAGAGAAAAAGATTGATGGAATCTCCGATATCACAGATACATCGGCTCGCGGCAAGATTCACATTGCCATCGACATCAAGCGTGATGCCAATGCCAACGTTGTCCTGACGAAGCTCTATAAGATGACCGGGCTTCAGACTTCGTTCAGTGTGAACAATGTCGCGCTTGTAAACGGTCGTCCGAAGACGCTTAACCTCAAGGAACTTATCGTCTCATTCGTGGACCACAGGCATGAGGTCGTCATCCGCCGGACAAGATACGAGCTGAAGAAAGCCGAAGACCGCGCCCATATCCTCGAGGGATTGATGAAGGCTGTCGACAATATCGACGAAGTCATCCACATCATCCGCAACTCCGAGTCGACCGACGAGGCCCGTACAAGGCTCGCCGACAGATTCGGTCTTGACGACATCCAGACCCGCGCGATCGTCGAGATGCGCCTGCGTCAGCTGACAGGTCTGGAAATGAAGAAGCTGAAAGAGGAATACGATGAGTTGATGAAACTGATTCAGCACCTGAACGACATCCTGACTAATGATGAGGTCTGCCGGCAGGTGATGAAGGATGAACTGATCGAGATCCGTGACAAATATGGCGATGAGCGCCGTACACGCATCAACCGGAAGGGTAACGCCAATTTCAACGAGGACGAGTTCTACTCAAACGACGAGATGGTAATCACCATCTCCCACATGGGTTATATCAAGCGTACTCCCCTTTCAGAGTTCCGCGCTCAGAACCGCGGAGGTGTCGGATCGAAAGGCTCCACTACTCGCGATTCAGATTTTATCGAGTATATATATCCCGCCAACAATCAGGATTATATCCTGTTCTTTACGAACAACGGCCGTTGCCATTGGCTACGTGTCTTCGAGATTCCGGAGATGGGCAAGAACTCCAAAGGCCGTGCGATCCAGAATCTGCTGACCATCGAATCGGACGATTCTGTAAATGCTACAATCTGCATTCCGAAGGAACGTCTTTTGGATCCCGAAGAAAACCTGAAATACAATCTTATCTTCGCGACAAAGAACGGAATTGTCAAGAAGACACCTCTCGCCGCCTATTCCCGTCCCCGCCAGATGGGTGTCAATGCAATCATCATCCGCGAGGATGACAAACTGATTCAGGTGCGCCTGACAGACGGCACGAGCGAAGTCATTCTTGCTGACCGTGAAGGACGCGCGATTCGCTTCCCCGAAAGCAAGGTCCGCGAGATGGGCCGCAAGTCGACCGGTGTCCGCGGAATGACGCTCGGAGAGAATGGTGACGAAGTTGTCGGAATGATAACGATGCCGGCCGATTCGGACCACACCGTAATGGTGGTATCTGAAAAAGGTTACGGAAAACGTTCCGCTCTTGAAGATTACCGTATCACTAACCGCGGCGGCAAGGGTGTGAAGACACTTAACGTAACCGAGAAGACCGGTGAGCTGGTCGCTATCCTGAATGTTACGGATCAGGATGACCTGATGATAATCAACCAGAGCGGAATCACACTCCGCATGCCCCTGAAGGACATTTCGGTCCAGGGACGCAACACGCAGGGTGTCAAACTGATTGACCTGAAGAAGCGTGGAGATTCGATCGCTTCCGTATGCAAGGTTGACAGTGATCCCGAAGAGGCGGTCGATGAAGAGATCGACGGTCAGGCAGACGTTGATCCGATGTCAGGTGAAGAAACTGTTGCCGAAAACCTGACAGTTCAGGAAGACGGTTCGATGATTGTTGAGGAAATCACCGAGGACTTTGTTTCTGACGAAGCCTCTTCAGATTCGGATGATCCCGAACAGGAAATCATCGATGAAGAAATAGACGAAATTTTAGATTAAACATCAATGGTATGAAAAAGTATCTGACACTTGCTCTCGCCGTGGCCGGAGTGGCCGCAATGAGCGCACAGAAAGCCAACGTTGATCAGGCAAACAAGCTTGCAGGTAAGGTCGCTGAGATCGAAACCGCACGCTCTCTGATCCAGTCTGCATCTCAGGATCCGGAAACTGCAACCGATCCCCGCACTTATTTCACAGGTGGAAAGGTTGAGTTCAGCGCCTTCGACAAATCTGCTCAGGCCGCCGGAGTCAATCCCGAGAGCGTCGATCCGATGGAGATGGCACGCAACCTTCTGAACGGTTATAACTACTTCACCCTCACTCTTCCCCTCGATGGAACTCAGGTCGACGAAAAGGGAAAGCCGGTGAAGGCAAAATATAAAAAGGACATCGCGAAGATCATCAATGCACACGCCGACAAGTTCTTCGAGATGGGTGGTGTTGCTTACAACACGAAACATCTTCCCGAAGGCTATCAGCTTTTTGCCATTTATGGCAATCTTCCCGAGCTTCAGGCACAGGGTCTCGAAATTGAGCCTGTCACCGATGAGAACCGCGCACTCGCATATTATTATGCAGGACTCTGCGCCTATTACGCAGGAATGGTGAACGAGGCGGCTGAAGTTCTCGCCAAAGGTCATCCCCTCGGCTTCAATGATCCCACCGCTTATATTCTTGAGATTGCAAGCTGGCAGAATATCTCCCAGAACGATTCGACAAGAGCTGACGAAGCAACGAAGGCTATCGAAGCTGCAGCTGCCGCAGGTTACGAGAAGTATGGACTTGAGCAGCCCGTGTTCCTGAACAACCTCGTGAATGCACGCGTGATGAAGAATGACTTCAACGGTGCCATCGATCTTCTGAACAACGTGATGAACGCCAATCCCGACCAGGGCAACCTCTACGGCATGCGTGCATTCGTTTATGACCGCATGGGCGAAGAGGACAAGTCACTCGAGGACTACCGTAAGGCAGCCTCAATGGAAACAACGGATTTCGAGAATCTTAAGAACGCCGCGAAGAAGATCATGCGCGCCGGAACAGAAAAGTGGAATCTCATCGAGGGCAACTCTGCTGAAGCACGCGCTGCGCGCAATGACGTGAAGACCAACTATTTCGAAGCTGCAAAAGCTATCACTGACAAGGCATCGACAAAAGAAGGTGCGCAGAACGACCGTGATCTCCAGAACGTGATCGAGAACATCGACTATGTGCTTGAGACCTACTTCCAGCACTGATTAACAGCCGGATATAATTATAAGATTTATAAGTCTTATAAGTCCTATAAGATTTATAATACATTAAAAGCAAGAGACAGAGAGGTCTGTGGAATTTTCCGCGGACCTCTCCGCTTTTGTTCACGGTCATTTCTGCCGATTCTTGCATGTCTCTCCGCTAACGGGCATGGCTTTCCGTGGCTTTTCATTTTATTAGGATATTTTTGGTATTGATTTGTGTGTCACGACACGAAAATTTGCTATCTTTGCACCGAAATTTTGTCAGCACCCGACAGTACGCTCCGGAACAGCCCTAATCGTGGTCATTCCGGGACGTAGTTATTCAGTATAATATGGGACTTTTTTCATTCACTCAGGAAATAGCGATGGATTTGGGCACAGCCAATTCCATCATCATTCATAATGACAAGATTGTTGTCGATGAACCTTCGGTCGTTGCTATCGAAGGAAAGACCGACAAGCTTCTTGCCGTCGGAACAACCGCACACCAGATGGAGGGCAAGGAACCTCCCGGCATCCACACGATCCGTCCTTTGCGCGATGGAGTGATCGCAAACTTCAATGCCGCGGAGCTGATGATCCGTGGTATGGTGAAGATGGTCAGCTCTAAGCGCAGATGGTTTTCTCCGCAGCTCCGGATGGTGGTATGCGTTCCTTCCGGCTCAACCGAAGTCGAGCTCCGCGCTGTCCGAGACAGCTGTGATCACGCGGGCGGACGCGACGTCTACATGATCTATGAACCAATGGCCGCCGCCCTCGGTATCGGTCTCGATGTCGAGGCTCCCGAAGGAAACATGATCGTCGACATAGGTGGCGGTTCAACAGAAATTGCGGTTATTTCCCTTGGCGGCATCGTCAGCAACAAGTCTATCAGACTCGCCGGAAACGATCTGACTGCAGACATTCAGGAGCACATGGGTCGAGTTCATAATCTGAAAGTCGGCGCTACAATGGCCGAACAGATCAAGATCAACGTCGGCTCTGCGCTCACAGATCTTGAAAATCCGCCGGAACCCTTCAAGGTTGTCGGACCTAACAAGATGACTTCACTCCCGATGGAGGTTCCCGTGACCCATGAAGAGATAGCGCTCTGCATCGACAAGTCTATTCAGAAGATGGAGGAGGCGATTCTCGGTGCACTTGATCAGACTCCTCCGGAACTCTATGCCGATATCGTCAAGAACGGTATCTATCTTGCCGGTGGCGGTGCCCTTCTGAGAGGACTCGCAAAGCGTTTCACCGACAAGATCCGCATCGAATTCAAGATTGCCGACGATCCGCTGCACGCTGTGGCAAAGGGAACCGGCGTTGCTCTGAAGAACATCAAGCGATTCTCGTTCCTTATCCGCTGATTCCTGCGGAAAGACGGGGTTCGGGAGTCCGGATCGGTAAGAAGTAATCGGACTTGAGCCTGTCTCGCGCAGAGATAGCCAGAATTACGCAGAGATGAGGAATCTGATAAACTTCATCATAAGATACAGCACATGGTTTGTCTTTACTTTCTATGTGCTGATTTCATGTATTCTTCTGGCTATGGGGCAGTCCTATCAGCAGGCCATCATCCTGACGTCGGCAAACAGTGCCGTTTCCGGAATTTATGGCCAGGTTGCTGACGTCACCGGATATTTCAATCTGCGGACTATCAATCAGGAACTTCAGCAAAGCAACGCGAGACTTGAAAACGAGGTGCTGAACCTTAGGAGCCGCCTTTCCGAATATATGGCACTCGCGGGCGATTCAGTTGATCTGCCCTCCGTCCCCCGTTTTGATTATGAAACGGCGACAGTGATAAATAATTCCATCCGGCATCCCCGGAACTACTTCACGATCAACCGCGGCACGGATCAGGGAGTTAATACAGGAATGGGCGTTGTCGACCAGAACGGCATTGTCGGAATTGTCAATGTCGCCGGCCGAAACACGGCTCGGGTCATTTCGCTGCTCAATGAGACCCAACACTTCTCCGTTAAACTCAAAGGGACACAGTTTGTCGGGACACTCAGCTGGCGCGGCGGAGATCCGACAGTCGCCTTCATGGAGGAAGTCCCCCGCCATGCACGCTTCAATGTCGGTGACACTGTCGTGACTTCGGGCTACTCGACAACCTTCCCTGAAGGGATCGCGGTCGGAACAGTGATGAACCGCGTCAAGGGAACGGATGACAATTTCTACATCCTGAAACTGCACCTCTCTTCCAATTTCAGGAATCTCAGCACGGTCCGCGTGATAAAGGATGCCTGGAAACCGGAACTCGACTCCCTGGCTACGCTGGACATCGATGTTAAATAGAAGAACAATCAACAAAGCGAATAAGCAACCGACCGAAAGATGAACCGATCAGCAATTGTCTACTTCATTCTGTTCATAGTTCTTGTGCTCGCTCAGGTCCTTATATTCAACCATATAGTCCTGTTCAACATAGCTGTGCCGATTGTGTTCATCTACTTCATTATCCGCCTGCCGATGGAATTGAAGACAAACTGGCTGTTAACGCTTTCATTTCTGCTCGGCTTCACTGTGGACATTTTCTCCGACACTCTGGGAGTGAATGCTCTGGCATGTGTTTTGCTTGCCTCGCTCAAAAGGGGCATATATTTCCTTTATGTTCCGAACGATGACAAGACGAAAGTTGAAGAACCTTCGATGACAACGCTCGGCGTGTCGACCTATTCCAAGTTCCTTCTGACGATGACAGGAATTTATTGCTTCCTTGCCTTTGCAATCGAATTCTTCAGCTTCGGAGCAATACGCAGTATTGTCTACATGAGTCTTGCGAGCACTGCTTTGTCATTCCCGCTCATGCTCGGCATTGACAGCCTCTTCTTTACACGTCTCTCATATCGCTGAACGTATTCCGGATCGGCCATTGGGAGTCAACTGCAGGCTGAGTTTGAGACGGGCAATAATATCTGACAGCTAATATATTGATTTTAAATTGAATAATATAAGACCGGAGCTCGAGAAACGTAAATACATCATCTCGGGCTTTATAATAGCCATAGTGGCGATATATATCTTCAGGCTGTTCTCACTTCAGGTCACCAGCGACAAGTATAAGGACAATGCCGAGAGCAACGCTTTCCTCCGGAAGGTGATATATCCCGCACGCGGTGTCATTTATGACAGAAATGACAATCTCGTTGTCTTCAATCGTCCGGCCTACGATGTGATGCTGATTCCGAAGGATCTCGGAAAGGAATTCGATACCGTCGCTCTCTGCAAGGTACTCGACATTCCGAAAGAGGAGCTCGAGAGAAGATGGGCGGACATGAAGAATCCGCGCCTCAATCCCGGATATTCGGCTTATACTCCCCAGAAATTACTGACACACCTGACACAGGAGGACTATGGCCGTCTGGCGGAAAAACTGTATCTTTTCCCCGGTTTCTTTATTCAGAAGAGAACCGTTCGCGAATATGGCTATAATGCCGGAGCAAACATTCTCGGTAATATCAGAGAAGTATCAGCTTCTGATATTGAGCGCGATGCCTATTACCGCGCAGGAGACTATACCGGAGACCTCGGTATTGAAAAGAGCTACGAGGAACAGCTGCGTGGCGAAAAAGGAGTCGAGATACTGATGAAGGATGCTCTCGGCCGAATCAAAGGCCGGTATGAGGACGGACGCATGGATGTCTCGCCTGTTTCCGGACGTAACCTGACACTTTCCATCGACATGGAACTTCAGGAATATGGCGAGAAGCTGATGGCGAACAAGATCGGGGCTATCGTAGCTATCGAGCCGGAGACCGGGGAGATTCTTTGTCTTGTCTCCTCACCGACCTACAATCCTTCGATGCTCGTCGGAAAGGAACGTGGAAAGAACTATGCTTCTCTTGTCCGCGATCCCTACAAGCCTCTTTATGACCGCGCGCTTCAGGGTGCCTATCCTCCGGGATCGACATTCAAACCAACCCAGGGACTGATTTTCCTTCAGGAAGGAACAGTCTCGCTCGGAACTCAGTATCCCTGTTATCACGGATATGTCAACGGTTTGCGCGTAGGATGTCACGGCCATGCCTCCCCAATTGCGCTGAAGCCTGCTCTCCAGACATCCTGCAATGCCTATTTCTGCTGGGGACTGAAGAACTTCATCGACAAAAAGGGAACAACACCGACTGCTCAGCTCGAGAAGTGGAAGGATTATATGGTCCAGATGGGTTACGGTTACCGTCTCGGTGTCGATCTGCCCTCGGAAAGCCGTGGATTCATTCCCAATCCTAATTTTTACTCCAAGTCCTTCCGCGGCGCCAACTGGCATGCCAACTCGATCATTTCAATAGCAATCGGTCAGGGAGAGGTCCTGGCTACTCCCCTTCAGATCGCGAACCTGTGTGCGACGATCGCGAACCGTGGCTGGTACTTCACTCCTCATGTCGTCAAGGCCGTGCAGGACACGGTGCTCGATGAGAAATTCCGCGAGAAGCATAAGCCGAAAATCGACCGTAAGCATTATGAAGCTGTTGCCGAGGGAATGAGGATGGCGGTGCTCGGAGGAACATGCCGCAAGGCCGCGTTCGGAAATGTCGAGGTCTGCGGAAAGACCGGAACAGCCCAGAATCCTCATGGCAAGGACCATTCAGCCTTCATGGGCTTCGCCCCATATAAGGATCCCAAGATTGCAGTCTGCGTCTACGTCGAGAACGCAGGATTCGGAGCAGCCTATGGCGTCCCGATCGGATCGCTTATCATGGAAAAATACCTCAAGGGTGAAATCTCGGCAGAAAGAAAGGGAATGGAGGAACAGATGTTGAACTCAAACACGATAATATACAGTGGCGTCAAGAAACACTGAAACAGGAATATCGGTCTTCAAGTCGCTCGACTGGGTGACGATCGTTCTCTATCTGATACTCGTGATCTCGGGAGCGATCAGCATTTATGCCGCAAGCTATGACTTCGACAAGGCCAGCATGTTTTCGTTTGCAGAATTCTCGGGTAAACAGTTTCTTTGGATCGGACTTTCGCTGATCATCGGAGCGGTCATCCTGTTGCTTGACCGAAGGCTTTATGAGGCTTACGCCTATCCGATTTATGGCGCTGTGGTGTTGCTTCTGATAGTCACAATCTTCATCGCCCCGGACATCAAGGGCTCCAGGTCATGGCTTGTACTTGGTCCTGTAAGCCTCCAGCCTGCGGAATTCGGAAAATTTGCGACAGCGCTTGCGCTCGCGAAACTATTCGACGGCTACAATTTCGACCTGAACGCCAAGATCAGCAATTACTTCAGGGCCATGTCGATCATCCTTGTCCCTGTAGCCCTGATTATCCTTCAACATGAGACAGGTTCGGCTCTTGTTTACCTTTCGCTCGTGTTCGTCCTTTACCGAGAGGGAATGTCGGGAATCGTCCTTTTCGCCGCTTTGTGTGCCATTACTTTCTTCGTCGTCGCCGTGAAGTTTGCAGATCCGCTGATTCTGGGAATGCCTTGCGGTGAATTTACGGTCATGTTGCTGATTGCTCTGATGACCGTCCTGCTTCTCCTGTTCTATTGCCGGGATCTGACCATGTCGCGCAATGTTCTGATCGGGTGGGTGGCCACAGGGGTATTAGTCGCCATCCTCTCGGCGACGGGAGTGAAGGTCAACGGCGAGATTTATTTCTTCTCGATGTTCGGCATCACGCTGGTCTATATCCTGATCGCAATGATGCGCCACAGGATTTCGCGCTATCTTGTGACCGTCACTTTCGTGGCCTCCTCACTGCTTTTTCTTTTTTCGGTCAATTATGTCTTTTCCAACGTGCTGCAGCCTCATCAGCAGATGAGGATCAAGGTCGCACTGGGTATCGTCGATGATCCGCGCGGAGTGGGCTATAACGTGAATCAGTCCAAGATCGCAATCGGTTCAGGCGGTCTGACAGGAAAAGGATTTCTCAACGGCACTCAGACCAAACTGAAGTTTGT
Organism: uncultured Sangeribacter sp.; assembly: GCA_964393395.1. Taxonomy (GTDB): domain Bacteria; phylum Bacteroidota; class Bacteroidia; order Bacteroidales; family Muribaculaceae; genus Lepagella. The sequence goes on along the minus strand of CAYMTQ010000004.1, from coordinate 44,397 downwards.
TCCGGAACAACATACCGACTTTATCTTCTGCACCATCGGAGAGGAAGAGGGATTCGCCGGGTCGGCCGCCGTTCTCATTGCTTTTCTTGCACTTATTCTCAGGTTGATCTATCTTGCGGAAAGACAGAAAAATCCCTTCGGACGAGTCTATAGCTATTGTGTTGTCTCATATCTGATCTTCCACCTGTGCATCAATGTCGGCATGGTCATCGGATTGTGTCCCGTGATCGGGATACCGCTCCCCTTCTTCAGCTATGGAGGTTCGGCGCTCTGGGGCTTCACCATCCTTATCTTCATTATGCTGAAGCTCGATGCCTCGCGGCGCGAACGAAGCAACTGAGAAAAGATTTAGGTCCCATTTTTTATGAATCGGGGCCTTAAATAGAGCCCGTTTTTATCAAGTACATCAATCGGTGATAAAGCGAATACCGTTAATTGGAGATAAGTCGCGTAATGTTCATTTTTTGACGTTTTCCGCAACAAAAACAGGGTTCTCAGGCGTTATATAACCAGAAAGAATCTTAAACAAAAAATAACCATGGGAAAAAACAAACGTGATTTCAAGAAAACCGTTGACGCAATCGGTGCCAACGTGTGTGACGATATGATGGTGGTATATTATAACGTTGACGGTGTCAACAAGGAGGCTATCACCGCAGCTATCGGTAAGGTGCTCGGAGCTGTTGGCGCAGCTAAGAGCCACTCCAACATCTTCTTCGACAAAGGCCACCGTGCATTCAACGACATGAAGCAATATTCGGAAGCGAAAAGAAATTTCTTCCGCACGCTTTTCCAGAAGATCAACAAGGATTTTTCTGACGAGATCAATGCCGCGCTGAAGGAATTCAACGACGCAATCCCCGAGGACAAGAAAGAGGATGTCAAGAAAGCCCTTGTTTGACCTCGGTTTTTCAATCAACAAAGAGGAGGATGTGTTAAGACCCCGTCCCACAATCCTGAATACAGTGCCCCCAGATGATTATCGAGCGAATGTGCCGAGTTATCAGGGGGCGCAAACTTTCGCTCTCATACTTACTATAAGGAATAATTGATATGAACCTCTGGAAGAAGATATTGGAAATGTCAGGATGGAAATTCAGCGTTGACGTGGAGTTGCCGCAGAAATGTGTGATCTGTGTCGCTCCCCACACTTCAAACATGGATTTCTTCCTCGGCCTGTGTGCGTACCGTGCGCTCGGAAGAAAGGCGAACTTTCTGATGAAGAGGTTCTGGTTCTTCTTCCCTCTCGGCCCTATTCTCAAGTCATTGGGCGGAATACCCGTGAAGAGAAAAGGTAAACATTCATCTCTGACGGAGAGTGTTGTGGAGAAGTTCAGAGAAAGCGATTACCTCAATCTCGCCGTGACTCCGGAAGGCACAAGATCGGCCACCGAAAAATGGAGAACGGGATTTCTTTATATAGCTTACGGAGCTGATGTTCCGATTCTACTTGCTGTTATCGATTACAGCCGGAAACTTATCACCATTGACAGGAAATATACCCCGACCGGTGATGTCGATATCGACATGAAAGCCATCCGGTCATATTATTCCGGCTTCAAATCGGCAGCTCGATATCCCGATAAGTTCATCGTCAGCTGATTATCACCTGAGACTATACTCCGGATGTATAGCGTATTATTGAAATAAAAAACCAAAAAACTCAGTGAAAAAAGACCTGAATGTGTGTCTTGTCCCGATGGAGATTGTCTGGGGAGACAAAGACACCAATATGAATAACCTCGAAGAGATACTTGACCGAGTTCATCCCGAAACTGACCTTGTGGTTCTTCCGGAGACCTTTTCGACCGGCTTCCCGATGAATGATAAGGAAGAGATCCGGACTATGGCGGAACGAAACACCGGAAAGACGGTGGAAACTTTAAAACGGCTTGCCCGCAAACATAATGTCGGAATCGCGGGCAGCTTCATTGCCGACTCAGGCGGTTCGCTCTACAACCGGGCCTTTTTCATTGAGCCCGGAGGTGAGGAAACGTTTGCCGACAAGCGCCATCTGTTTACGATGGCCCGCGAGCACGAGCGCTTCTCGAGAGGTTATGACAGGTTGCGGGTACGTTTCCGCGGCTGGGAGATTGCGATGATCGTTTGCTATGACATCCGTTTTCCTGTATGGTGCCGTAACCGCAACAATGAATATGATGTCCTGCTTGCCGTTGCAAACTGGCCGAAGGTCCGGGTAGACGCATGGAATAAGCTGATTCCGGCCCGTGCAATCGAAAATGAGGCATACGTCTGTGCGGTCGACTGCAAGGGAACGGACCCTAACGGATTCGAATATGACGGTAGCTCGATGGCTGTCGATTTCAAAGGAAAGGATATAACGGTCCGCACGGAATCCGGTTTGCTATACGCAACCCTCCAGCGCGAAGCTCTCGACAGATTCAGAGAAAAATTCCCGGCATATCGCGACGCCGATTCTTTCGAAATCGATTTGCACGCCGATTGAAGCCACTACGCTGAATGAATCATCTTCATCAGAAACGACATGGACTGAACCATCATTAGTCCATAGATGTTTTAACAGCGAAAGCACAGAAGAACCGGAAGCGTAAAAACGTTTTCGGTGACTTAAAGTAAAGAACTGAAAAAGAAAATACTATGGAAAAATTTGATGAAATCATTCAGTCGCCGACTCCTGTTCTGGTTGACTTTTACGCAACATGGTGCGGACCGTGCAAAATGCAGCATCCGCAGCTCGAGAAGCTTCATGAGATGATGGGTGATCAGGTACGCATCCTGACAATCGACATCGACAAGAATGAGGCTTTGGCACAGAAATATATGGTCAGAAGTGTTCCGACGCTCATGATCTTCAAGAATAACAAGCTTGAATGGCGTGGTGCCGGTCTCCACTCAGCTGAAGACCTGAAACGCCTCCTCGAAGCCTATATCAACGGCTGATTCCCGAAAGTAAACAAGACAACTTTTCCCGCGCTGAAATTCGGTTCAATCCGGATATCAGTGCGGGCTTTATGTATTCTCACCCTACGGGAATTTATCGATAGATTCAACGATCATGAGGATGATGCCTTATTGAGTTCAAGATGAGGTCTTATTGAGTTCAAGATGTGGTCTTATTGAGTTCATGGGGAACCAGGCGTTATTAGGCTATGTTTTTAAACATTTTGCAGGTGATTCTTTTCATGTTAACTTTGTGACGCTGAAAAATGACTCTTCCTTTCTCCACAAGATGACTCTTCCTCTTCTCCATCCTCCCTCCCCGGAAAGCTGTCCTCTTCCCCTCTTCTCCACTCCTCTACTCCTCCTCTCCTTCTCCTCACCTACCTGACATCTGCCGGATATTTCCCCGGTCATTTTCAAATTAAAACCCTGTCTTTCTTTTCAGACGGGAACTAAAATCTAATACCGATTACTGAACATGTCAAACGTGACTATGTGTCCCAACAGAGTGGTTGCGTATCTTCAGAAAGCACCCTCTGAGATCAGAAAAGCCGACATCATCCGCTTCATCCGTGAGAACGACATCCGGATGGTCAACTTCATGTATCCGGCAGACGACAATCGCCTGAAGACCCTTAACTTCGTGATCAACTCAGAGGAATATCTTGACTCAATCCTGACATACGGCGAACGTGTAGACGGTTCGAGCCTTTTCCCCTTCATCGAGGCCGGAAACAGCGACCTCTATGTGATCCCGCGCTTTGCGACCGCCTTTGTCGATCCTTTCGCGGAGATCCCTACTCTCACGATGCTCGCCTCTTTCTTCAACAAGGAGGGTCGTCCTCTCGAATCATCGCCGGAATATACTCTGCGCAAAGCATGTGAATCGTTCCGCAAGACAACCGGCATGGACTTCTATGCAATGGGCGAATTGGAATATTATGTCATCGCTGACGATAACGGCATGTTCGAGGCCCGTGACCAGAAAGGCTATCATGAATCGTCTCCCTATGCAAAGTTCAACGACTTCCGCACGGAGTGCATGAACCTTATCGCACAGGCAGGCGGCCAGATCAAATATGGCCACAATGAAGTCGGGAACTTCACTCTCGACGGCAAGATCTACGAGCAGAATGAGATTGAGTTCCTCCCCGTTCCCGCAATGGAGGCAGCAGATCATCTGATGGTAGCAAAATGGGTGATCCGCACCGCCGCCATGAAGCATGGCTATGACGTGACATTCGCTCCTAAGATCACTGCCGGTAAAGCCGGTTCAGGTCTTCATATCCACTTCAAGATCATGGATGGTGACCGCAACATGATGACTGAGAATGGCAAGCTGAGCGATGTAGCCAAGAAAGCAATCGCCGGTATTCTCGACAATGCAGATGCTATCACCGCCTTCGGCAACAAGGTACCGACTTCATACTTCCGTCTTGTTCCCCACCAGGAGGCTCCGACATCGATCTGCTGGGGCGACCGCAACCGCTCCGTACTTGTCCGCGTACCTCTGGGCTGGACCGGAGAAGTCGACATGTGTTCACAGGCCAATCCTCTTGAAGCATCTGATCTTATCTCGGCTCCTCAGAAACAGACTGCAGAACTTCGTTCGGCCGACTGCTCAGCCGACGTTTACCAGCTCATCGCCGGTATGGTCGTCGCAGCACGCACAGGCTTTGAGATCGCGAATGCTCTCGAGCGCGCCGAACAGATGTATGTGAATGTCAACATCCACAACGACGCTAACAAAGAAAAGCTCGAATCTCTGAAATCACTTCCCGACAGCTGCGTTGCTTCTGCCGATGCACTTGAGGCCAAGAGAGCGGTATTTGAGAAAGACGGAGTCTTCTCCCCCGAGATGATTGACGGAGTGATGGCAAAACTCCGCAAGAACAACGACGCCGACCTTCGCAAGAAAGTCGAAGGCTCACCGACAGAGATGATGAAAGTCGTACGCAAGTCCTGGCACTGCGGCTGATAACCTTTCTGCCCAGAATCCGAAAACAATGTCTTGACAATTCAGACATTTTGTCATACCCTCATAAAATAGTGTCCCCGGATAAATATCGTGCGCAAGCCGAGTTATCCGGAGACACTATTTATCGCCCATTAGTCTGAATCCTCCTACTTTTTTATCTTATTAAGAGAATACATCATCATCTGTCTTATCTGGAGAACATAACACTTGATTCCGTTTGCAGAATTGTTAGTATGACCATCCTCTCCATAAGCAGTCGATTCAAGATGCATTTCTGGCATCACAGAAGGGATATTGCAGTAATCAACAGAATATACATGCTTCTGATAATCAGGATTAGATCTAATGCTCATTGCTCTTCCGATATTATGATACCACTTGACCGTTCCCTTTTTCATGTAGTAGAATTGAATCAATTGCCTGTCAATAATATTGAATTTAGCAAAATAGGCAGAGGTCGTGCCATATCTGAGATCCAAGATTTTGTGAGTATTCTTGTTGTCTTTCCACCTTCCGGTATGAAGATCGATCCATAGATCAGCATTATCTTTATGGGATGTTACCCATTTTTTCAACATTCGGATGATAGGCTCACTGTCTGGCGCACTCCCTTTTATAGTAGACGAATGAGAATACCAAGAACCATTGTTGTCAAAATTAAAATTAGGGTTCACACCATCTTCAATGTAATAATTTAAAGTATCCTTATCAAACCCGTCTGCATTTATTATCGGAATAACCTTGAATCTGACTTTATCTTTAGCAATAGACAGCATTGGTTCTTCTCTGTTGAACACACAACGCATAAAAGTAGCCAAGCTCCAAATACCCTGAGTTTCATCAGCGTTCATTCCTGACGACAACAATACTGTGTACTTATAGTCCTTCGGACAAAACTCATATTCGTAAATATTGTATTTACTGCCTGACTGTGTGTTATAGCTCAGTAAAATTTTCTTGTTGATCGAATAATCTGAGCTATCCGAATTAAGTTGTATCAGAGAATCATAATATTGATTTAGGAAATCTTCATAATTTAACTTATCTGTTGCTTGCCAATCGCTTCTTTTTGTATCCCTGCCCCATCCTTCTGTATAGTTTGAATATAAGCTGTCAACTTTCTGAGGCTCCCAAGGAATAATGTCATAAAAGACTGCATTCTTTGTGTCGATGTAAACATAAAGACCCAGACAACAAATTACGCAAAAAATTATAATGCTTATTATCCCGACGGCCTTCATTAGCTTTCTTAAGCCTTTTTCTTTTGTCATAAGTTTGTGTTCAAAATTAATGCAATCAATTCAGATATTAAGCGTTTAAGCAAAAGTAATAATTTTTTATTATTAAAGCAAATACTATTACGCGCCCAATAGTACAATATTTGTGTTGCACAACTTCTTGGCGAGATTTGAGGGCGGTGATGTATACAATGCATGGCTTTACGGACTGCCTTATCATGGTCTACAATGTGGGGCTGTCTCAATACTTCGTTGTCAGGTCTGACGCGACCGATGAACAAATGAACAGTGCCCAAATGGAACCCTATAAAGCTTACACAATGAAATATCTGACATGCTTCATGTAAACACGTAGGCAACACGAATTGGAAATTGTGAGATATACCAAAACATCATGTAGCTTAAAGAACACATGTTATTTTGCGAACAAATTTAGTTTTTCGGACAAATAATTTCAAACATGACTAATTTTTAACATAGATTAACATAATATTTTCATTTTGACTTGTATTACAAAAAAATACAATCTATATTTGTAACCGAATAGATTGAAAGACATCTTAGGATTTCTTCTCTGAATCTACGGCATAAGAAAAGAGATATTCAATCATATTGTTTAATCAATAACATTAAAATTTATGGCAACAGACTCATTTAACCCTGTATCAGCTGATGTTTCGACTGCAGTGTCGAACTGTCCAGTTAGCATTCCGTTATCAACCGTACGTGCACTTTCCCCTTATGTGTCTCCCACTCCTGGATATATTCCGGTGATTGCTTTCGGCAATCCGACTGATTCATCAACAGGATTAAGAGAAAGCACAGTGAGATTAGTCTCAAACTCTCTTATTAATATAACAGCTCCTCAGATTTATACTGCAACACCTTCAATTAGTTTTGTAGAAATAGTTAAAACTTGCCTAAATTTAAATACGAATAATGGACTGCGAATGATAATTAGGGGGAAAAACTTTAGTGGCTCATTTACTCAGGAAGATGTGATAGAAGCAGCAGAGTTACTTTACTCCGTATCAACATATTTTTTTGGTAATGCAACAGCAGGTGCATGGATGCTCAACAAAGATCTTTCTCCAGATGATGTTATCTCCTTATCAAATATCAAATTCGGTATAGTTTCCAATGATTTACAACATATCGGAATCAATGATATTTGGAATCGATGCGTATACGCCCAGATGACGACTTCAAAATCATTTACTGATTCCACATCAACCGCGACTCCCTTTGTATGGAAAGGAGAATATGCACATTCATTCAAAACGTAGCGTCTAAATTCAAGACTGCGGTATGGTCTAATAGGTTCGGTGCCTTTCACTCTGATCTGAATGATTCCTCAATCCGATCCGGGTATTTCCAGAATCTTGAAATGTTCCGGAGACTTGCCTATTCCACCAACCGACCCTGGTGGGGAATAATAGATGGAACATATTTTAGCAAAGCAATTTCTGATCAGAACGAATATCAGAAATATCTGATAATAGTTAAGAACAGAATTCAATTCGAAATACACTCCATGCTCACCTTTGGAGCTCAAGGTATAGGTTGGAAGAGGTACTATTCTGAAAAGAATACAGAATTTCCATATTGTTGGGCCCCTCTAAACAATTCTATTTCTACAAATCAAGATCTATATGACTTCGCGACTAAGATAAACACTGAGATTAACTTTCTATCTGAGGTTTTTCTCGGAGGATCGGTTCGTGAATGTCGTTTTACTCAGAGTGGAACGCTGACAAACGGATTCACCATAGGTATAGGAAGCGCGATGAATAATTTGATCGGTTTCAAAAACAATACAACAGGTGGTAAAGGGTTTCTTCTGTCACGAATTCTAAATCATGGATGCGAGTATTACATAGTAATGAATGTCGATCCAACTTTAACACAAAGTGCGACAGTTACCTTTGGGAATAGTGTTGATAAAATTCCACTGAGCGAAAGTGCCGGCTCAGCAGTTCCACTTAAGACTGAAACCTTTACCCTCACCTCGGGCGAATGGCGAATTTACCGAAACAAACTCTTCAAAGATGTCACCCTATAAGAGGAGCAAATCAAAAATCAAAACAAAATTGACAACTATCAAATATCAAATGTAATGGAAAAAAAAGGAAAAGCCATCTCAACAGGAATAGAAGAGAAAGCGACTCAGACAAAGTTGCAGAGATATGTCTCTCCGACACCCGGAGAAATTCCAATAATTGCAATTGGCTCTCCCAACAAAGACAAAGACAATTTTTCATTTTCTACCCTTAAGCTTTATAAAGAAATAGGAATTAATTTAGTTCAAAATAGATTTAGTGATCCTAATTCTCTAAATTCTAATGTAGAAACAACATTCACTCCAAGTTTCTATAAAATGATCGATGAACTTATGTCTAATGCTAATGCGGCGGGTGTACGGGTAGTTCTTAGGGTTAGGAAGGATATCGTAACAGATCCTGAAGAGTATCCGGATTCATCATCCGAAAAATTGGCTGAATATACTAAGTGGCTTCAGGAGTGGAAAAAGATAGCAGAAAAATACTATAATAATGAAGCATTAGGTTGCTGGATGCTTCTTGATGAGCCGGTAGTTAACCAGATAAAACGTCTTGCAGAAGTTAAGAATCAAATCATGACTTATGATAAGTGGGGGCATATCGTATTTACCTCCTTGCATTCTTTCAAAAATTTTCTTGAAGGAGCTATTATAGATGATCCCTTAGTTACTGATTTTGAATTATCGGACGTTTATCGGAACTATCTTAAAACATACAGGGATGTTTACGGTCCTGCCGTTTGGAATACTACCGCCTATGCTCTAACAAGCTGGGATGCTATGTCCATTCAATATGGATTTTTCCAGACACTCGAATTATATCGCCGTCTTTCTTATATGACGGCAAGACCTTTCTGGGGATATCCAAGAGCTATTCACGATGTCGCGGAAAATCAATCTCTGAATAATTACAAGGATAAAATCGCTTCTCTTTATCGTCTTGAAGCATTTAGTTTACTTGCTTTTGGAGCTCAAGGAATAGGATGGTGGAAAATGAGGGCTGATAAAGGTACTTGGGCCCCAATAGACGAAAATGACAATGTCACAGTCCTGTTTGATAAGGTCAAGGAAGTCAATGAGCAGATAAAGAAGACACAGGAGATTTTCCTCAATTGCACGGTGATGGAATGTCGGTTCACTCATGAGAGAACAATTCACAAACATTTCGAAATCGGTGTAAAAGAAAATAAGCCTTTTGGTTCGCTGACTTCGGTGTCAGGTGATATATATTGGGATTCAGCGACTAAAGATCGGAATTCCGGTTTCCTCATGTCGCTTGTGAAGAACAGAAACCGTACCTATATAGTTTTTGTAAACGTAGACATCAAACATCCGGATCAGACAGTAAAGGTGAAGTTTAACCGTAATATGAGACGTCTCGGTTTGTACGGCTCGGAAGTGTCAATCACAAAAGACACCTATTATACTCTCAAAGTCAGGAGTGGAGACTGGGCAATCTTCGCAATAGGCTGAGCATTCAGAGAAATAATGCATTAAACAAAACAAAGGTAATGGTAATGAATAATCTGAAGAAAATTTTAATATTTCACGCTATTATATTCTTAAGACTAATTCCTGTCTTTGCGGAACGACAGAGAGCCGTAACTATGCAGGGAGAACAGGAAAATCCAAATCTGTGCTGGGAATATAAGTATAGTGTTGGTGGAGTTGATGGTTACATCTATTATGGAGCACACGGAGAAGACTTTGAATATGGCTATTTTGACTCAAAAGAAAAAAACTGCAAGGTAGAATTTATAAATCCGAAATACGGTCCTCATTTTGTTATACCTGAGACATATTCAAGTTCGGACGAAAAGATATATGACGTTATCGGTGTCGAAGATCCGGGATTTTCATGGTGCCATGGTCAGATAACCATTACCTTGTCCAAAAACATCAGAGAGTTTAAGTATTCCGGTGGCGGGAATGCATACTTCTTCGTGCATTCTGATAATCCCTATTTTTCTAGTTATGACGGTTCTCTGTATATTAAATATAACGGTGAAAGATTCGGATGGCTCGCAACTCAATCAACAGAAATAGATGAACATTATCGTTTCTTGCCTCAAACAAAGGGAATAGGGAACTTTGAAGGTGAAATAGATGGGAAGAAAGTTATATTTCATAATTATCCTTCTTTTTATGCCAAAAAACACTTATCGTCATTCACAATTCCATCCCATATATCTGTGATTGGGAGCAATGCCCTCTTCATTAGAACCGATGTACTTAATGTTAAAGGTGCACCGTCAATGGATTCATCTGCGTTTCAATACTCAAAATTCGAAGAGTTTACATTAGAAGGAGGAGAGACGATTCCCAAGAATTTGATGAGTAAAAATGATATTCTTGTTAAAGTCAAATTACCGGAGAGTATAAAAACGATTGAAGACCATGCCTTCTATTCGCCTTCCGGTTATTCACAATACCGTTGGAATAATGTACAAAGCGATGGCGTGATGTACTTTAACTTGCCAAATGTAACGAGAATTGAGCAAAACGCATTGGGAAAGCCTCAGGCTATTAAACTTGGATTCGGTCTTGATGATCCTTCAGACATCTATCTCGATCCGGGATGGCATTCGGTAGATAAAGAGAAACCTCTTCATGTTTGTCTTGCGGCAAAAACACCTCCTTCGTGGAAGCAAGGAATCGTTTGGCAAAAGGCAAACTGGACGCTCTACGTTCCTGAAGAGTCTGTGGACTTATATAAATCAACAAAATATTGGGGAACGAGATATATTGTCGAGCCGATCCGGGACATGCTTATTCCGTTGGTCAGTGAGCCGGAACTGACATTGGAGATGGGCGACACTCACAAGTATCTGTGGGATGTGATGCCGTTGGGAAATGCAGTACCCGAAGAAACCGGCGTATGGTCATCGCTCAACCCCAAAGTCGCCATTGTCGACCAGAACGGACGCCTGACTGCATACACGGCCGGCAAAACTGACATTGTCTTCACTCTCAAAGACACTGATGGAAACGAATACACCGCCATCTCGAAAGTGACAGTAAACTTTCCCGCGGGAGTAGATGATGTAATAGCAGATGAAGACCCTGAATTGGACAACCAAGTCAACATTCAGTCAATCCCCGACGGTGTCTACAACATGCACGGTCAGAGAGTTGCCGATTCAACCGAGGGCCTCATGTCCGGTCTCTACATCGTCCGAGCCAACGGAAAGACCACCAAAACCATCATCAGATAATGCTTCTAATCCATTCTGAACCCTCACCGTCACAAGTGGAGACTGGGCGATCTTCGCTATAGACTGAAAACGCATTGTTGCACCTCTAATTAACAACAAAAACGCATATCAAATGAGCAGAATATCAAAAAGAATTATTCTATCTTCTCTGCTATCTATATTCTCGATAGTGGCAACTGCAGGTCCCGGTTTTTATTGGGAATATGTTTATAGTTGGGGTGGTTATCTTGATGGACGATATTTTGGATTACACGGTGAGGACTTCGAATTTGATTATTACAATTATGAAAACAAAACATGCGAGGTTGTGTTTGTAAATCCAAATATCGGGCCCCATGTCGAAATTCCAGAGACTCATGATGGCTTTACTGTAATAGGTGTAAAGAATCCCGGTTTCCTGTGGTGCAAAGGTGCAATCTCTGTGAAAATTCCAAAGACAATAAGATCGTTGGAATTCAAAAAATACTATTCTATGGAGGAGTGCAATTATCACTTTGAAGTAGATCCGCAGAATCCCTATTTCAGCAGTTTGGACGGTTCCCTATATATCAACCACGATGGCCGGAAATATGGGTGGCTTGCTCATCAACCCTATTTTGATGTAAATTTCTCTCCTCTTCCCGAAACTATCGGAATGGGTAATTATGATAACTTTATTGACGGCGTCAAGGTTAGTTTTGAAGGGTTGACAACTGCCATTTCAAAAGATAAGTTTGACTCCTCTTATACCCTTCCTGCTTCAATAGAATATTTCAGTAAAGAATCTTTTAGAATTGACGGGGTTGAGCATCTCACGATTAACTCGATAGCCGAATTTGAAGGAGAAGCACTTAATTTGCCCTATTTGACAACACTCTCAATGGACGCTGAGTATAGGCATTTACCGAAACAGCTAATGTATTACAGTCCGAAATTAGTTAAGGTTTTTTTGCCGGAAAGCCTTACATCTATTGGTGACTACGCGTTTTATGGAATATCATACTGGATAAATGATTATTCTAAAGAAAGACAAAATGAAGGTGTGATGTTCTTCAATCTTCCTAACGTAGAAAGTATTGGAGAGTGTGCTTTAGGTTCACCTCAAGCTATTAAACTTGGTCATGGTTCTGAAGGTACAAATAATATTAAATTGGGTCGCTTGTGGCATAGTGCGAAGCAAGAGAAGACGCTTCATGTTTGTTTTAATTCGACCGAAGTACTTGAGCGACCTGAGGGTTCTATATTGGCTTCTCCCCAAAAACAATGGATTCTTTATGTGCCGGAAGAAGTAGTTAAGGCATATAAAGATGATGCTTATTGGGGAACGAGATATAATGTCGAGCCGATCCGTGACATGCTGATTCCGTTGGTCAGTGAGCCGGAACTGACATTGGAGATGGGCGACACTCACAAGTATCTGTGGGATGTGATGCCGTTGGGAAATGCAGTACCCGAAGAAACCGGCGTATGGTCATCGCTCAACCCCAAAGTCGCCATTGTCGACCAGAATGGACGCCTGACTGCATACACAGCCGGCAAAACAGACATTGTCTTCACTCTCAAGGACACTGATGGAAACGAATACACCGCCGTCTCGAAAGTGACAGTAAATTACCCCGCGGGAGTCGATGATGTAAGAGCAGATGAAGACCCGGAAGTGGACAACCAAGTCAACATTCAGTCAATCCCCGATGGTGTCTACAACATGCACGGCCAGAGAGTCGCCGATTCAACCGAGGGCCTCACATCCGGTCTCTACATCGTCCGCGCCAACGGAAAGACCACGAAAACCATCATCAGATAATGCTTCTAATCCATTCAGGACCCTCACCGTCACAAGAGGAGACTGGGCAAGCTTCGCTATAGAATCATTAATAAAAAACTACTATTATGCAAAAGTTAAAAATGGACAACAGAGTGCTGAAATTAATTATTTCAGTAGTGATTTCTGCAGTCTGTGTCGCAGCTAATGCTTGGGTAGATCCTAAGTACAATGAGGAAATAGTTCCGGGGAAGAGTCCGGGATGCTGGAAATATAGCATTGAAGGCGAAGATGGTGATATTTATTTCGGTGTTTATGGAGAAGATTTTGAATATGCTGCTTCATTTCATGAAGGTGAACGTATTAGCTCAGTTATATTTATAAACCCCAAAAATGGACCGCATTTTGTAATCCCTGAAACATATAAATCTCAAAAATCAGACCAGGTATTCGATGTTCTTAGAATTGGTAGTCCAGGATTTAGATGGTGCAAAGGCCCAATAACCGTTACTTTAAATAAAAATATTAGAGAAATTAGTTTTCCCAACATAAGTAATGCCTACTTCTTTGTACCTTCAGAAAATCCGTATTTTTCTTCATGTGATGGTTCCCTGTATATAAAATATGACGGAGAAAGATACGGATGGCTTGCCAATTACGGAACTGAAATTGATGAGAATTTTCGTTTTCTTCCTCAAACTAAGGGAATAGGAAAGTTTGAAGGAGAGATCGAGGGTAAACTTGTTAAATTTGAAGACCATTCCTCCATTCGCTCAAATTATCTTTCTTCTTTCACCATCCCTTCCCAAATATCATATATTGGAGATTATGCGCTGAGTATCAATACTCCATATTTGATTGTGGAGGGTTCACCATATATATCAGAGAAAGCATTCGATAATATAAGGTCTTTAAGACAATTCGACTTGAAAAGTGGAGATACCCTTCCAACCAACTTTTTAAGAAGAGCAGCCCAATTGGTGAAAGTAAGACTACCTGAAGGGTTGAAAATAATAGAAGAAGACGTTTTTAGACATGTTGATCCTTATTATTCTGATGTTCCATCGAACCAAGGAAAGGTCGGAATAATGTATTTTGATCTTCCTAATGTTACATTAATTAAGGAGAAGGGTTTGGGAAAAGCTCAAGCGATCAAACTCGGACATGGTCTTGAAAAAAACACTAAAATTGTTCTTGAAAGATCCTGGCAAACCGTTGACCCTTCGATACCCTTGCACGTCTGTATTTGTACTTCAGAAATACCCGAACGTTCGAATGGTTCATTCTTCTTACCGTCAAAAAGACTTTGGAACCTATATGTTCCGGAGTATGCAGTAGAAGCGTATAAGGCAGACAGGTATTGGGGGGGATTTTATAATGTCGAGCCGATCCGGGACATGCTGATTCCGTTGATCAGTGAGCCGGAACTGACATTGGAGATGGGCGACACTCACAAGTATCTGTGGGATGTGATGCCGTTGGGAAATGCAGTACCCGAAGAAACCGGCGTATGGTCATCGCTCAACCCCAAAGTCGCCATTGTCGACCAGAATGGACGCCTGACTGCATACACAGCCGGCAAAACTGACATCGTCTTCACTCTCAAGGACACTGATGGCAACGAATATACCGCCGTCTCGAAAGTGACAGTAAATTACCCCGCGGGAGTCGATGAAGTAATAGCAGAAGAAGACCCTGAAGTGGACAACCAAGGCCACATTCAGTCAATCCCCGACGGTGTCTACAACATGCACGGCCAGAGAGTCGCCGATTCAACCGACGGCCTCACATCCGGTCTCTACATCGTCCGCGCCAACGGAAAGACCACCAAAACCATGATCCGATAAACGGAGATCAATTACCCAACTAATTTAGAGCCCATTTCATAAAAAATGGGAGTCGGGGCCTGAGCTGAATATATTAGTAGGAGGAAAGTAACATAAAGGAATCGGAGAACAGATCTACGGTCAGCAATTGATCAGTCAGAAGTTTTCCGGTTCCTGATATGTATTTTATGGCTTCTGAGGCTTCGATTGCCGAAATCAATCCTGCTGCCGGCCCCAGTACACCAGCAATCTCACACGGTAACATTCCTGCATGTTCCGGAGGCTCCGGGAAGAAATCAGAGAAACGGGAGTGGCCCGGCACGAAGGTCGTAACCTGTCCCCTCATATTCTCGACGCCGGCTATGACAACCGGCTTCCCGAGCTCATAACAAAGCCTGTCGATCATATATTTTGAAGAGGGATTATCGGTTGCCTCAATGATGAAATCAAATCCGTTCAGAATTTCAGCGCCATTTCTGGAGTTCAAAAGCTCGGGAAAGACAGTTACATTTACTTCAGAGTTGAGATCCTTCATCCGGGTCGAAAGAGTCTCAGCCTTTTTCTTTCCTGTCTCGGATTCCCTATAAAACAGTTGCCGCTGAAGATTAGAAATATCAATCGTATCAAAGTCCACAAGACCTATGTGACCGACGCCGGCACCGGCGAGGTACATCGCCGCCGGACTCCCGAGAGCTCCGCATCCGATTATCAGGACGGACCCGTTGCGCAATTTTTCCTGCCCTTCCCGGCCGACTACCATTTCATTTCTTCTGTAGCGATTCATGTCTGTTTCTTAGTTCTATTCACTTACAAAATTATATCAATCATTTCATCGAAACAATATCTTTCTCAAAGGCACTGATGCATGCAAGAAGAATGTGCAGGTTTTCCGACCGACGGTAATTATACTCCAATATGGCGATACACAATAAAGAAGGGGAGAAAGGAGTTTATATTCAAGTAACTTTCAGCCCCGACATTTCACAAGACCCTGGTCCCATCGAATCAAGAATCCAGTCTTATTAAAACAGAAATTACTACTGCAATCATATAACCTTTCAACAGTGCGAAAACTATTCCTGCTTCTTACATTTCTCTTCACTCTCCTGATTTACGCACCGGGAGCAATGAGCGCCGTACCTGCAGGAACAGTTCTTGAAGGAATTGTGACAGATTCTCTGACGAATGAACCACTCGATTTTGTCAACGTATTCGTGAACAGCACCGACGGAGGAACCGTCACTGACGAAAAGGGTAATTTCAAGTTCAGATCTTCCAAGAGTGTCGAAAACATCAGAGTGACATGTCTTGGATATGTCACAAAAGTAATTCCCGTCTCTCCAAAAAATGCCCGAAAGCTCAAAATCAAACTCGCTCCGGAGAACTTCGAGCTATCTGAAATCGTAGTTAAGCCGAAGAAAGAAAAATACTCGAAGAAAAACAATCCGGCAGTTGAATTCCTGAACAGATTGAAATCCGCTTCAAAGAGCGGCGACCCTTCGAAAGAACCCTATTTCAGTTTCGACAGACAGGAGAAAATGGTTTTAGGAATGTCAGATTTCAATCCTAAAACCTCCGACAATGGCAATCCCGGCTCAGGGATGGAATTTGTCAACGAATATATCGATACGGTTCCGAACCAGACAAAACCGGTCCTGAAGGTTATTCTTCATGAAAGACATGCCACAGAACTTTTCTCAGACAATGGGAAAACACATAAAAACTATGTGACAGCCACGAGAAACGCAGGCCTTGACAATGCCATCCCGGCCGGGAACGTGACAGTATTCATGAACGACTTGATCAGGAATATTGACATTTACCAGCCTGACATAACTCTGATTCAGAACAAGTTCGTCTCTCCTCTATCTCCCATTGCGGCTGATTACTATAAGTTTTATCTCGACACTATTGACTACAAGGATGAAAGACATTATCAGCTTTCGTTCCTTCCTCACTCACCCGAATCAATGAGCTTCAAGGGACGTCTCCTGATACCTGTCAATGATTCGACAATGACTATACGTCATCTTGAAATGAGGGTTCCTCACGAGATTAACCTTAACTTCGTCAGGGATCTATATGTCGAACAGGATTTTGATCTCGACTCGCTTGGAAACCGAAACAAGACCTACGAATTCTCAGGCGCCAATTTCCATATCTTGTCCGGAACGCAGGCTCTTTATGCCCAGAAAGAATCCGAATACTCCAACTTCTCATATCAGCGGAGAGATGAACTGGACAAGATTTATCGTGCTCCGGGAAGTGAGCATGAAGATTTTGAGGCTGACAGACGCAGTGACGAATATTGGGAAACCAGAAGAAGGATTCCGCTGACTCACGCCGAAGCCAATCTTGACAGGCTTTCGGAGCAGATGAGGACTAAAACATGGTATGCAGTTTTTGAACGTCTTGTCAAATGGTTTGCCGACGGATATATATCCACGGCCAAGAAGAACTCAAAATTCGATATCGGATATATCCTTTCCTTCATCGCATATAACACGGCCGAAGGACTGCGGCTGAAAGTCGGAGGAATGACAACGGCCGACCTTTCACAACACTGGTTCGGCCGGGGATACGTTGCCTACGGCTTCAAAGACCACAAATGGAAATATGAGATTGAGGGCGAATACTCCTTCAACAGGAAAAAGCGCCATTCCCGAGAGTTCCCGATGAGTGCGCTGCGACTCAGACACCAATATGATCTTTTCCAGATGGGCCAGCAATACGACGGTAACGCACAGAACCTCCTGCTCTCAATTACCCGAAAGAAGAACTATAAGGTCACATACAGGAGGCTGACCTCATTTTCATGGGTCAAGGAATGGACAAATCATCTATCGGTCGAGCTGTCACTGAATCATGAAATTCAGGAGGCAACCCGTTATCTCCCCTTCCTGCTTCAGGACGGCGGAGCCATTTCCCGTTATTCGCAGGCTTATCTTTCAGCGAAAATAAGATTTGCTCCGGGAGAGACTTTCATTCAAGGAGCGACGAACAGAACCCATGTGAATCTCGATGCTCCGATCATTTGGATCAAGCATGAATATGGCCCGAAGAAATTTTTAGGAAGCCGATATGATCTGAACATAACGACTTTGAGCGCACGTTACCGCTTCTGGTTCTCGTCGTTCGGATATGCTGACGTGACCCTGACCGGAGCCAAATGTTGGGACTCAGTCGATTATCCCTCACTGCCCTGGCCGGCAGCCAACCTGAGTTATACGATCAAGGAGAATGCCTACTCGCTCATGAATCCGATGGAATTCGCTGTTGACCAATATGCCGCCTGGGATCTCAGCTATTGCGGAAATGGAATACTCTTCAACCGTATACCCCTGATCAAGAAACTCAGGCTGAGGGAAATCATCGGATTCAAGGGGCTTTTCGGCTCACTGTCACGCAAAAACAATCCTGCATTCAACAAGAAGCTGTTCCCTTTCCCCGAAGATGCCGATACGGGGACACTCGACCCCGGAACGCCATATATGGAGTTCTCGGCTGGAATAGACAATATCCTGAGATTGTTCAGAGTCGACTATGTTTACAGGTTGACATACCGCAAACGACCCGGAATTGACCACTGGGGTATACGTTTTGGGCTCCATTTTTCGTTCTAAAAAGAATGACACCGGTTAAATAGAGTAACTTTTATTTAATCGATCGACACTGATTTAAAAGAATGACATTGATTTCTGTTTTCAATTATAACATAAAGAGAAAGATTTTCAGGAATTTAGCTCCGGCTGTGATTGCGGGGCTGATTTTATGCGTGCTTTCGGCGTGTTCAAAAGAGGATGATCCGGATCTTCCTGACGTACCGACGACAAAACCGATAACTTCCGTTGTCCCCGTTGAACCCGCTGAACCCATTGCATTTCCCTTGGAAAAGAATGAACGGACCTTGCTCATCTATGCAGTTGCTTCAAATAACCTTTCATCATTCTGGGAAAGCGACGTCAAGGAAATGCTGACGGCGGCACAGATTCTGGAACACCGCGAAACCGACTTCCGCATAGCTGTCTATTGCGTCACTCCCCATGTCGACCAGGCTACCCTATCACTGATCAGCAAGGAGGACGGTCAATGGCAACTGACGATAGTCAGGAAATATGACAGAGAGATTTTCTCGACAGATCCCAAACGTATCAGCGAGGTGATCGGAGATGTCCGTGAGATGATGCCGTCTGACAATTACGGCCTCGTCTTCTGGAGCCATGCCACAGGCTGGACACCCTCTCCCAAACAAGTCTCGAAAGCGTACGGCAGAGATGAATACAAGGGAGTGTCGGATGAATGTGATATAACAGATCTCGCCGATGCAATACCGGAGAATATGTTCGACTTCGTCTGGTTCGACTGTTGCTATATGGGTGCTTCAGAAGTTGCATACGAACTCGCCCCGAAAGTGCCGAATATGGTGGCATATCTTTCCGAAGTATGGGCAGAGGGAATACCGTACGATATTATCCTCCCCTATATTGCCGGCAAAGACCTGAACATCGAAGAAGGTGCCAATAAACTTGCGGACTATTTCAAAGCCAAGAGCAGTGCCTATTCCGTTGCCCTTTATGATCTCAGAAGCCCTGAACTCGACAATCTTCCGAAAATTTTCGGAGACATCGTGAACGTGGCGGGTGATCCGGACCTGAGTCAGGTCCAGACGTATCATCGGAAACCTTACGGACCATTTTATGACATCGGTGATCTTGTCCGTAACGTGCTTGATGAATCAGTTGAAGAACAGATAGAGTTGGGCGAACAGTTTTCAAAAGCTTTGGACAGCGTCGTCCGGTATTCGGATTGTTACACGAAGAGTTTCTCCGGCTCCATCTGGTATCCCGAAAGATGTTCCGGGATGACAGTACACTGGCCCGATGCGAATGCCGATCCGGAGGATAAAGCAGAACAATTCTATCGGTCAACGCGCTGGGGCTCTGTCGTCACAAGCCGGCTGACTACTGACAGGACCCAGGAGTCGGGAGAAGAATTATTGTCAGAAAATGCGGAGTCAGATTAAAGGAACCTCTCCCATATCCAATATATCCGGAATCCGATAGCCTTCCATAATCACAGAATCAAATAGCCAGTCATAATAAAATGTTCCAGACAGAAAACTCAAATGACATCGTTCCGCTTCCGTCAATACCGGAAGGCGGAGAAGAATCATGGTCTCTTCTCAAAGGGCTGACACTCGATGACGCCCTTTCGAAAATCGCAAACAGCATCGTCGATTTCAGTTTCAAGCTGCTGATCGCGATACTCGTGTTCTATGTCGGCAGATTCGTCATCAGGAAGCTTTACAAGCTTCTGAATTCGCTGATGACAGCCCGCGAAACCGATATGTCGCTGAAGACATTTGTCCTGTCGCTGGTCAACATCACCCTCTATTTCATTCTGATTGTAACGATAGTCGGAATCCTCGGAGTCGAGACCTCGTCATTCCTCGCACTGTTTGCATCGGCAGGTGTCGCAGTCGGCATGGCGCTCAGCGGAACGCTCCAGAATTTTGCAGGTGGTGTCCTGATCTTGCTTCTGAAGCCATATAAGGTCGGCGACTATATCGACACGGGTTCATACGCAGGTACCGTAAAGGCAATTCAGATCTTCCACACCGTCCTGAACACACCTGACAACAAGACGATCCTGATTCCGAACGGACAGCTTTCTACCGGTTCAATCAACAATTTCACCGGCGAGGACTACCGGAGGGTTGACTGGACCGTATCTCTGTCATACGACACAGACTATGCTGAAGCTGAAAAGACGATCAAGGAGCTCCTTCTCGAAGACCCGAGGGTCGTTACAGAATATGTCAAAGAGGATGCACTCCAGACCGCAAGCGATGAAGGCTCAAGGAGCCGCCGCTTCCGTCCCTCGGTTGAACCTCAGAAAATCGATTGTCCGCCGTTCGTCGGGCTTAACGAAATGGCAGACAGCTCCATCAATCTGACCGTCCGTGCGTGGTGTCATAAGAAAGATTACTGGTCACTGTTCTATGAAATGAACGCAAGGCTCTTCAAAGAACTCCCGGCCCGCGGATTCTCATTCCCCTTCCCTCAGATGGACGTTCATCTTGTTCCGGAGGAAACTCAGAAAGCTCTGCAGAACTGATAATTTCCCTTTTTCATTTTCTACATGAAGAAATCCCTCATCTGGCTTCTCACTATCGTAATGGCCATAACTTTCGGTGCGCTGCTTTATTTCCAGATCATGTATCTTGAAAATATGGTCAAGATGAGAGACGGGCAGTTTTCCGAAGGTGTCATGCGGTCAATTTCGTCGACTGCCGGGTTCCTTGAGAAGTCCGAAACGCTTCACTATCTCGAGGAGGATGTCAACGTGATTGAATCCCATTTCTTCGATGAAACCCCTCAATTCGGATCAACTACAGCTCCGACCTATTCCATCGAGAAGATTCCGGGACAGAAGAAGAACTTCACACTCTCCTATCCTGACGCACCCCAGAAAGTCGGGAATTCTTACAGACATCTTCAGGAAGCTGTCCGCAATCAATATCTTTATCAGAGAGGGCTGCTTGATGAGGTAATAATGGAGATTCTACAGGATGCCTCACAACGCCCTGTTATCGAAAGAGCCGATTCAACGGCAATCCGCCACTATCTTCAGGCCGAGCTCGAGGCAAACGGCGTGAAGATACCTTTTGTATTTGCGGTAACAGACAAGAATGACGAGATCATCTACGCTACTGACGGTTATGACGATAACGGAGATTATGAAGTATACGGCTCTCCTCTCTTTCCGCATACAGACGACAGGTATTCTCTCCGTGTGATATTCCCCGACAAGAGCTCCTATATTTTCTCCTCGGTCAAATTCATCATACCGACGCTTGCGCTGACCGTTGTCCTGATAGTTGTCTTCCTGCTGACGATCATCTTGATTTTCCGCCAGAAACGTCTGAGCGAGATGAAGAGCGATTTCATCAACAACATGACCCACGAGCTGAAGACACCGATCAGCACAATTTCACTTGCCGCCCAGATGCTCAGCGACGATTCTGTGCGTAAATCGCCATCATCGCTCCATCATCTGAGCGAAGTGATAATGGATGAATCGAAGCGCCTGAGATTCCAGGTCGACAAGGTGCTCCAGCTTTCGGTATTTGAGAATTCATCAATAGCACTCAACTTCTCGGTCGTCGACGCGAACAAGATCATTGAGAATGTCGTCAACACATTCAAGATTAAAGCTGAGAAATTTGGCGGTTGGACCAAATGCCAGCTGAATGCTTCGGAAGCATACGTCAGAGTCGATGAGATGCAGTTCACCAACGTGATTTTTTCCCTTCTCGACAATGCCATCAAATACCGCCAGGAAGATATAGCTCCCGAGCTGAAGGTAATAACGTCGGACCTTTCACATCATCGTCTTGAGATCAGGATTTCCGATAACGGAATCGGTATCAGGAAAGATGACCAGAAACGGATCTTCGAAAAATTCTACAGGGTTTCGACCGGAAACCGTCACGACGTGAAAGGCTTCGGACTCGGCCTTGCCTACGTGAAGAAAATGGTCACTCTCTTCGGCGGATCTATCACTGTCGAGAGCGAGATCGGAAAGGGCTCGGTATTCATAATTGTCCTTCCGCTGGTCGAAAATGAATAGGACCCATCACATCCGTCAATATATTTTACAATCGTAAAGCACTGATTCAGAACTCTAAAGATAGGAAATCACAAAAAAAATTAACAGTCCCTAAGGAAATGTTAATTTTAGATTGTTATATAGACAAAGAGAAGTTCAAAATCAGCCGGTTCCGACAGGAAACAACCGCTGACCGTCCCGGCTGAGAATTTGTTCCTTGTGAGTCAATAAAGCACTTTTCTATCAAGAGTATAAATCTGAACAAAATAAACACTATGGAAGATAAACTGAAGATTCTGCTTTGCGAAGACGATGAAAATCTCGGAATGTTGCTCCGGGAGTATCTTCAGGCAAAAGGGTTCAATCCCGAGCTGTGCACGGATGGAGAGAAAGGATACAAGGCCTTTGTCAAAGGGCAGTTTGATCTTTGCGTACTCGACGTCATGATGCCGAAGAAAGATGGCTTCACCCTTGCGCAGGAAATCAAGACAATGAACAGCGAGGTCCCGATCATATTCCTGACGGCAAAGAATCTGAAGGAGGATGTGCTCGAGGGGTTCAAGATCGGTGCGGACGACTACCTGACCAAACCCTTCTCGATGGAGGAGCTGGTTCTGCGCATCAATGCTATTCTCAGACGCGTCCGCGGAAAGAAAGACCGTGAGACCACGGTCTACAAGATCGGCCGCTTTGTCTTCGATTCACAGAAACAGACACTCACTCTCGATGACGGGAAGGTGTCCAAGCTGACTACAAAAGAATCGGAGCTTCTTTCGCTTCTCGCAAGCCATATAAACGAGATTCTCGAACGAAACTTTGCGCTGAAATCGATATGGGTCGATGACAACTACTTCAACGCACGAAGCATGGATGTGTATATCACCAAGCTCAGAAAACTGCTTAAGGCAGATCCGAATGTCGAGATAATCAACATCCACGGAAAGGGCTATAAACTGATCGCACCCGAATAAACAGTATTCGATATAACAGAGTCCGACACTCCTTCATAAATCAGATAAATCCGGCGCCTGACCGCAAACTGCGGGAGGCGCCGGCTATTTTTTCGCGCCTTTTTTGCGGAGCTAACGGGATTTTTGTATTTTTGCAATTAGAGTCCGGCTCCAAAAGTTAGAACCAATCTCAAAACAGTCAGAAACCGATTCTAAGTCAGAGTGCGGCTCAAAGATTGAATATGATATATCTTTTCCGTATTTACCAGTATTTGATTGCGGGACCGGTTCTGCTGGTGCTGACGATCTTGACAGCGCTACTGACGATCGTCGGATGTGCGCTTGGAGGGGGTAAATATTTCGGTTACTGGCCGGCTCATATCTGGTCGCGTTGCGTCTGTGTGCTCTGGTTTGTCAGGGTTAAGGTCGAAGGACGCGAAAATATCGACAAGAACACGAGTTATGTTTTCGTTGCGAACCATCAGGGAGCATTCGATATCTGGGCCATCTTCGGCTATCTGAACCACACCTTCAAATGGCTGATGAAAAAAGAGCTGGAGAAGATATTCCTCGTCGGCTATGCCTGCAAAATCTCCGGCCATGTCTTCGTTGACGACTCAAAGCTCAGCTCGATCCGCGAGACGATAACCGAATCAGAAGATAAGCTGAAAGACGGAATGTCTCTCGTGATCTTCCCGGAGGGCAGCCGGACCTGGGACGGCAAGATGATCCCATTCAAGCGTGGAGCCTTCATGCTTGCCGCGGAGTTCCGTCTCCCTGTTGTCCCCATCACCATCGACGGATCGTTCAAGGCCATGCCGAGAACAACCTATAACGTGACTCCGACAACAATCACACTGACAATTCACAAACCCATATATCCGGGAGAAAAGGGCTTCAACACGAAGCAGCTGATGGCTCAGTGTCGTGATGAGATCGAAAGTTCCCTGCCTCCTGAAGACAAGGGAATGTCAACACGGATCTAAAGATATGACAATCTGAAGATATGTCAAACGAAATTAGAAGCGTCCTCTCCATCGCAGGGAGTGATTCGATCGGAGGCGCCGGCATTCAGGCTGATATCAAGACATGCTGTGCCTTCAGGATATACGCGATGACAGCACTTACGGCAGTAACCGCACAGAATACTACCGGAGTCACAGGCATACAGCTGATCACACCGGAAATGATACGGAAACAGATCATGGCCGTCGTTGAGGACCATCGGCCTGACGCTGTCAAGATCGGAATGGTCGGCAATGCCGGGGCAGTTCGGACCATTGCTGAGGTCCTGAAAGAGACCGGACTGAAGAATATCGTTGTCGATCCGGTACTCGTCGCCTCTTCCGGTTCGTCACTGAGCGGAGAGCTGATCGAGACGACTGAAGCATTCTATTCTGAACTGTTTCCTTTAGCGGACCTGATCACTCCGAATATTCCGGAGGCAAGAACTCTTCTCGGAATACCGGACGAATTTGAAGATCCGCGGATGATGGCTGTCCGTCTTCTCGCCGCCTCACACGCCCGTGCCGTTCTCGTCAAAGGTGGCCACGGAGTGAAGGAAGAGTGCCGCGACTACCTGATCATGAACACACAGGAGGGCCTCAGATCCGAAGAATTCACAGCACCAAGAATTGACACAAGAAATACTCACGGAACCGGATGCACTCTGTCCACTGCGATTGCCTGCGGGCTGGCAGAAGGAAAGAGCCTGGAGGAGTCTGTGAAGATAGCTAAAGAATTTATCTCCAAGGCACTCGAATCCGGACGGCAGATCAGGCTCGGTCACGGAACCGGTCCCCTCGACTTTTTCGTCAGCCCGGGTAAATGAAAAGTACCCTAACGGTGTTGCCCCGTGCCCTGTTTCACAATACCTAAAAATTAACCTTAAAAATAATATCATGCGTCTTCTCCTCAATAACAAGCCGATAGAAACTCAAAAGGATCCTATCACTCTCTCTCAACTTCTCGCAGAAAACTACGATTCCCTCCGGGGAATGGCTGTTGCCGTAAACAATAAGCTCGTCAGCCGCGACAGATGGGATAATTCCTATCTTGCACCCGACGACGATGTGGTCGTCATCACCGCAGCCTTCGGGGGCTGATAAGAGCAAGTCTCATAAAAAAATCAATGTCCGGTTCGTTCTCACTCATAGCCATAACTCTTCCGGATTTCTGTGAACAGGAAGACCGGAAGATTTCCCTTCTTCTCCGGAATGGCTTTGACCGTGTGCATATACGCAAACCGGATTGGACCTCAGAACAGGTTGAGTCATTGCTTCGCCGGATTCCCGGGGAATTATATCCGCGTCTGACCCTGCATCAGACTCCCGAGGTCATCTCAAGGCTGCAGGGAGGTCGGCAGCTCGGATTTCAGATTAACGGGAGATTTCCTCATTTCCCCGATTGCGAAGGCCCGAAATCAGTATCTTGCCATTCGCTTTCTGAAGCAGTCTCTTGCTCCGAAGATCCTGCCGTAAGCTACCAGACTCTGTCTCCGATATTTGATTCCATATCCAAAAAAGGATACAGAAGTAAATTCACCGAAGAAGATCTGGCGCAAGTCCCCCCCCGGACGATAGCCTTGGGTGGTGTCACGCCGGACAGGATCGGTTCCCTGAAGAAGCTCGGTTTTGCCGGCGCCGCATTCCTCGGATGGGTATGGCAACAGTTCAGCGAAAACGACACTGAAAGTGATCTGAAGAGAAAATTTGGTGTCCTCATGACCGAACTTCGAGAAGTACCGGATGTTTGATACAAAAAACACACAACAATATGCTCCAATACATAACCAATACTGACTGCGGTGTTCCCGTCAAGGATCAGGTGAAAGCCGTTCTCGACGGGGGCGGACGATGGATTCAGGTTCGGATGAAAGATGCGTCCGACGAAGAGATCTCCAAAGTAATCAATGAAATCATGCCGATGTGTCTTAAGACAGAGGCCTTCCTGATCCTCAACGACAGAGTCGAGCTCGCTAAGGAGCTCAATGTCGGCGGCGTGCATCTCGGACGTCACGACATGCTCCCCTCTCAGGCGCGTGTGATACTCGGCGCGGCTGCCGTCATCGGAGTCACAGCCAATACCTTCGATGATGTCCTCGCAGTGCGTTCGCTTGATGTGGATTACATCGGCATCGGTCCTTATCGCTTCACCGAGACAAAGAAGAATCTTGCGCCGGTGCTGGGTATTGAAGGCATCAAATCTATTTGCGACAGAATGCAGGCGGAAGAAATCCTGATCCCGAAAGTTGCCGTCGGCGATGTCAAATATGAGGATGTGCCCGCGCTCATGGATGCCGGAGTCAACGGTGTGGCAGTCAGCGGAGCGATTGCAAGGGCGAAGGATATCAGTGAAGAAACCCGCCGTTTCGTCGAGCTGCTCGCCCGTTACGAGAAAAGAGAACTCGAAAAACTGAACGATTAAAGTATATTAGAGCCCTTATCAAGAGCCCTTTCAAACATATATAAAATTGGACGAGAAAGATACCTTAATAATCGGAGGGAGGGAATTCACATCGAGGCTGTTTGTCGGAACCGGCAAATTCTCCTCACCGGATGTAATGCTTGAAGCGATTCTTGCTTCAAAGTCCGAGATGATCACGGTCGCGATGAAGCGCGTCAATCTGCTTAATGAGGCGACTGACGACATGCTGACCCACATCAACCGCGATCATGTCCAGTTTCTTCCGAACACGTCCGGAGTCAGGGATGCCCGCGAGGCTGTTTTGGCGGCGCAGATGAGCCGTGAGATTTTTCACACCGATTTCATAAAGCTCGAGATACACCCCGATCCGAAATATCTGCTTCCGGATCCAGTCGAGACACTGAAAGCATGCGAAGAACTGGCCAAAGACGGATTTGTGGTCCTCCCCTATGTGCAGGCTGATCCTGTCTTGTGCAAGCGTCTCGAGGAAGCCGGGGCGAGTGCCGTCATGCCTCTTGCCGCTCCGATCGGCACCAACAAGGGGATTATCTGCCGCGATATGATCGAGATCATCATCTCCCAGGCCGGTGTACCGGTGATCATCGATGCCGGACTCGGCGCACCATCCCATGCCGCGGAGGCTATGGAGATGGGAGCCGATGCTGTTCTCGTCAATACTGCGATTGCTGTCGCAGGCGATCCCGTTCTTATGGCCGATGCCTTCCGCCGGGCGGTTATCGCCGGACGCGAGGCATTCTATGCCGGACTCGGAACCATTTCTTCTTCAGCCCAGGCAACATCTCCCCTCACATCATTCCTGAATTCCTGATACTATTATAGCCCATCATGAAAATAGACAACATAAATGTTTCAGAATATCCCAATTCTGAAAAGATCTACGTCGACGGGAAACTGTTCCCGATCAAGGTAGCAATGCGCCGGATTCATCAGCTCCCGACAGTAAGATATGAGAACAATTCCCGCATCGAGACACCCAACGAAGACATCACGGTTTACGACACAAGCGGACCGTATACCGATCCCGCAATAAAGATCGACATCAATGCCGGTCTTCCGAGACACCGTTCGGAATGGGTTGAACAGCGTGGAGACACTGAGGTTCTCGATGATATTACTTCAGCTTACGGTCGCGAGCGCCGCTCAATGAAAGAGCTGGATGCCATCCGTTTCCCGGTCGAGCACAAACCCAGACGTGCGAAAGAGGGCAAGCGGGTTACGCAGATGCACTATGCCCGTAAGGGAATCATCACACCGGAAATGGAGTATGTCGCCATCCGTGAGAATCTTGACAACGAAGCGAGAGGTATCAAGAGCTACATAACTCCTGAATTCGTCCGCGATGAGATAGCCGCCGGAAGAGCTATTATCGCCTCCAATATCAATCACCCTGAGGCTGAGCCCATGATCATCGGCAAGGCTTTCAGCGTGAAACTCAATACTAACATCGGTAACTCAGCACTTTCTTCCGGAATCGAAGAGGAAGTTGCGAAAGCGGTATGGAGCTGCTATTGGGGCGGAGACACCCTGATGGACCTCTCTACCGGCAACAATATCCACGAGACCCGCGAATGGATCATCCGCAACTGTCCCGTCCCGGTCGGAACCGTTCCCATCTATCAGGCACTCGAGAAAGTCAACGGCGACGTCAGGAAACTGACATGGGAAATATATCGTGACACTTTGATCGAACAGTGTGAGCAGGGCGTGGATTATTTCACAATCCACGCCGGTGTCCTGCGCGAACATGCCGAGCTTGTGAAAGACCGTTTGACAGGTTGTGTTTCCCGTGGAGGATCGATTATGACCCAATGGTGTGTAGAACACAATGAAGAGTCGTTCCTCTACACTCACTTTGATGAAATCTGCGAGATCCTCAACAAATATGATGTCGCCGTATCCCTCGGCGACGGAATGCGACCCGGTTCAACCCACGATGCCAACGACCGCGCTCAATTCCTTGAGCTCGAGGTTCTCGGAGAACTCACTTCGAAGGCCTGGGAACATGATGTCCAGGTTATTATAGAGGGTCCGGGACATGTTCCGATGCACAAGATACCGGAGAACATGAAGAAACAGATCGAGGTCTGCAAAGAGGCACCTTTCTATACCTTAGGCCCGTTGACAACCGATATAGCTCCTGGATATGACCATATCACATCAGCAATCGGAGCTGCGATTATCGGAAATCTCGGAACGGCCATGATCTGTTATGTCACACCTAAGGAGCATCTCTCCTTGCCTAACCTGAATGATGTCCGAGAAGGTGTGATCACTTATAAGATAGCTGCACATGCCGCTGACCTCGCCAAGGGTTTCCCGGGAGCTCAGGTGAGAGACGACGCTCTCTCGAAAGCACGTTACGAGTTCAGATGGAAGGATCAGTTCAATCTCTCGCTCGATCCCGAAAAGGCTAAAAGATACTGGCTTGAGGCACGCCGCGACGCTCCGGATGCCGATGACAAATTCTGCTCGATGTGCGGCCCGAATTTCTGCGCGATGAGAATCTCGCAGGACATTGCCAGCACATGCGAAAGCAGCAAGTGATCAGATTAACCGGAATGAGTTATCAAAACCGATAAGAAGGAAAAGATGACAAATGAAAATACCCGGGAGCAGAGAGTCTTTAAGACGGATCCTGCTCCCGGGGCAATATTCGGTAAAGGATTTGCCGACACAATTGACCAATGGAACTGGGACGATACGGTCGCGCTCGTGGCTGAGGCTACGGATGCCGACGTCCGCCGTGTTCTCGCAAAGGCACGGCGCAATGCCAAGCCGTTGACTCCCGAGGAATTCGCAATCCTTATTTCTGATGCCGCTCTGCCATATATGGAGGAGATGGCGGCGATGAGCAGAGTTTTCACTGCCGAGAGATATGGCAGGACCGTCTCGATGTACATACCGATGTATATATCGAACCACTGCACAAACAAGTGTGTCTACTGTGGTTTCAATCATGACAATCCTTTTGAACGCAAGACTCTGTCTCTCGATGAAATCAAGACTGAATGTGAGGCAATCAGAGAATTGGGTCCGTTCGAGAACATCCTGATTGTCTCAGGAGAATATCCGACTCTCACCGGAGTGAACTATCTGGAGAAAGTTCTCGGTGTCTGCCGTCCCTATTTCCACAATATGACACTCGAAGTCCAGCCGATGCGTTCGGCCGATTATTACAGGCTATCCCAATCGGGGCTGAATGGAGTGATATGTTTTCAGGAAACCTATCATCGCGAGGCGTACAAGAAATATCATCCGCGCGGGATGAAGAGTCATTTCGACTGGCGCCTTAACGGATATGACAGGATGGGAGAGGCCGGACTGCACAAGATAGGACTCGGCGCCCTACTCGGTCTGGAAGACTGGAGAGGAGATGCGGTGATGCTGGCAAGACATCTCCGCTATCTTCAGAAGAAATATTGGCGGAGCAGATATTCAGTGGCCTTCCCAAGAATGAGACCGTCAGAAAGCGGGTTCCAGCCGAAGAGTATTATCGATGACCGTCATCTGGCCCTCCTCACATTTGCCTTCAGGATTTTCGACCACGATGTCGAAATCTCCTATTCCACCCGCGAAGCTCCGGAATATCGCGACGCGATGCTCACCCTCGGGGTCAATTCGATGAGTGCAGGTTCGAAAACGGAACCGGGCGGTTACGCCGTCAGTCCCGAGAGCCTCGAGCAATTTGAAGTCTGCGATGACAGGACTCCGGAGGAAGTTGCCGAAGCCATTCGCCGGCAAGGTTACGAGCCTATATGGAAAGACTGGGATGCAATATTTGACTGAAGTCATGACTTCCGGTCAAAGAACCCATATCGAAATTAAGAGTTGGTCTTAAAATTACTTAAAATTAAGAGCGCGTCTCCAAAGAAGCGCGTCTCCCGAAAAGGTGGTCATATTTCATGAACTTCAGGGCAGGGGAAAACGTTGAAAATGTAAACAAAGAATAGATACTATGATACATACACTTCCACGTCTCCCCTATCTTGATGATCAGCTTGAGCCTGTCATCTCCGCAAGAACCGTAGACTATCATTACGGAAAGCATACGCGGGCATATATTGACAACCTTAACCGTCTCATAAAGGATACGGAATATGAGGAGATGCCTCTTGAAGACATTATCCGCACTGCACCGGCAGGACCTTTGTTCAACAATGCGTCACAAAGCTGGAACCACCTGTTCTATTTCTTCCAGTTCTCAACGAGACCGAAACATGTTCCATCGGTCGAGCTGATGGAAGCCCTTTCAAACGAATTCGGCGGTTTCGACGAGTTCAAGGCAAAATTTGAGAGCGAGGGTGCGTCAGTTTTTGGATCCGGATGGGTCTGGCTATGTATGGATGCCAATGGCAAACCGGTGATCATAACTACTTCAAATGCCGGTAATCCGATGTGCGAAGGACTGACACCCATTCTGGTAGCCGATGTGTGGGAGCATGCCTATTATCTCGACTATCAGAACCGCAGGGCGGAATATCTCAAGAAGTTCTGGGATATCGTTGACTGGAGGGAAATCGATAGCCGATATGCGGAGTCATAAACCCTGCGTAAGGAAGAAATTTAATCTTCTCAACTCAAAAAATTGTTAATTTGGCCGATTACGATAAAACATTTGGTCTAATAATTGTTATTTAATAAGTCGAGAGTCCGGAGAGCCGGTCTCCCGACTTTTTACACGCATAACATACACGCAAAATTCAAAGCCCTAAGAATGCAGAATTCTGACATAAAGACTTTAACCGATGATATAATCGAGGCCTTGCAGGACAAGAAGGGAACGGACATTACAGTTCTGGACCTCAATGATGTTGACGGAGCCTCTACTTCAGCTTTCATCATCGCGACCGGCCGATCCACATCTCAGGTAAGCGCTCTGGCTGACAGTGTCCGTGAGTTTGTCCAGAAGAAGACAGGAGAGAAACCCGTTAATTATGACGGATATAGAAACTCCCAGTGGATTGTGATTGACTACGGCCACGTGATGGTCCATATCTTTCTTCCTGACATACGCGAATATTACCGTCTCGAGGAATTATGGAATGACGCCGAGACCACACACATTCCCGATATTGACTGATCCTTCGAGAACCCCCTATTCTTTCAACACTTCCCAAATACACCCATACACACTTAAAGCTTGCATACTTCAAAAGAACCGATGCTCCCTTTGAGTGATAAAACCTGAAACATGGCAATTTTTCCAAACAAAAAACCTACACAGGGACCTAACAGGAACAACCGGAGACCGCTGTTCAACATGTACTGGATGTACGCATTGATAATTCTTTCATTGCTTGCCCTATACTATTTCCAGGACGGAACCCAGACCAAAGTAGTGGACTGGACTGACTTTGAACAGGCGGCCCTTGCCGGAGATTTTGAAAAGATCGATGTGATCGCAGAATCGAACATAGCTGAGGGAACCTTGAATCCTCAGGGTGTCAAAAACCAGAAGATGGAGGTAGCTCCCAATTCTGCGTTCGCAACCGATGAACTTCATCTGAAAACCAACATCCCGTCAACGGACAAGATACAGGATAAGATCGACCAGTGGAACAACGTCCTGAAGAGCGAGGGAAAGCCTCTGATCAAGGTCAACTATGAAAAAGGTTCGGACCTGATGAAACTCTTCTGGTATTTCGGCCCGATTCTCCTGATTTTCCTTTTCATGTATTTCATGAGCAGGAGAATGAGCGGAGGAGGCGGTGCCGGAGGCGGAATTTTCAATGTCGGAAAATCCAAGGCAAAAGTTTTCGACAAGAACAACGGCCCTGCTGTCACTTTCAAGGATGTCGCCGGTCAGGCTGAGGCAAAGCAGGAAATCGAAGAGATTGTCGAATTCCTCAAGAATCCACAGAGATATACGGAGTTAGGTGCGAAAATTCCAAAGGGCGCTCTCCTTGTCGGCCCTCCGGGAACCGGTAAGACACTCTTGGCAAAGGCTGTTGCCGGTGAAGCTAATGTTCCGTTCCTCTCCATGTCCGGTTCTGACTTCGTCGAGATGTTTGTCGGCGTGGGTGCAGCGCGCGTAAGGGATCTTTTCAAGCAGGCCAAGGAAAAGGCTCCGTGCATCGTCTTCATCGATGAGATCGATGCTGTCGGCCGTGCCCGCGGAAAGAACCCGTCGATGGGTGGAAATGATGAACGTGAAAACACCCTCAACCAGATGCTGACCGAGATGGACGGCTTCGGAACCAATAACGGCGTCATCATTCTCGCCGCCACCAACCGTGCCGACATGCTCGACAAGGCTCTTCTGCGTCCGGGTCGTTTCGACAGGCAGATTTATGTAGACCTGCCGGAACTGACAGACCGTGTCGAGATTTTCAATGTGCATCTCCGCAATATCAAGGCCAATGCCAAGCTGGATGTCGAGCAACTCGCCCGTCAGACACAAGGCTTTTCCGGCGCTGACATCGCCAACGTATGTAACGAAGCGGCTCTGATCGCTGCCCGAAACAATAAGCAGGCAGTGGAATGGTCTGACTTCATGGCGGCGATCGACAGAATAGTCGGTGGTCTCGAAAAGAGATCGCGCATCATCACCGACGAGGAGAAGAGATCTATCGCAACCCACGAGGCGGGACACGCGACAATCAGCTGGCTGACGGAATATGGCAATCCGCTGGTGAAGGTGACCATCGTTCCCCGCGGAAGGGCTCTGGGTGCAGCCTGGTATGCTCCCGAAGCACGACAGATCATCCCCACTCAGGCCCTTCTCGACACAATGTGCGGAATGCTCGGAGGCCGCGCTGCCGAGGAAGTATTTACCGGTCAGGTTGGTACAGGTGCCTCGGATGACCTCGAGAAATGCACGAAACTCGCAAGATCTCTTGTTCTCGTCTACGGCATGAGCGACAAGCTTCCGAATCTCAACTTCAATGATTCCACAGGCCAGGATTACGGCTTCACGAAACCCTATTCCGAGGAGACTGCAAGAATCATTGACGAGGAGGTAATGAGGATTGTCAATGAGCAATATGAACGTGCAAAGAGCATCCTGCGTGAATATGCCGAACAGCACAACAAGATCAGGGATCTCCTGATCGAACGTGAGGTAATCTATCACGATGATGTTCAGGAAATACTCGGCAAGCGCAAATGGAAGTCGCGCACCGACGAAATCATTGAGCTCAATAAGAAGGATGAGGAGAAGCGCAGAAAGACTAACCCTGCTGATAAAGGCAAATCTCAGGATAAACCCGGTTTCTCAACTCCATACGACATAGAGCCCAAGCCGGCTTCTGATTCAGCGGAGAAGCCTGCTGCCGGAATCACGGATGATGACAGCGATGATGCGGGGACTCCCCCTCCCTTCACTTCAAGATAATACTCCATCTTTACATACTTCCCGATCCATCGTGTGCTCATGTACACGGTGGATTTTTCGTTTACCGAAGTGTCCGATCGTTTTCACGCTGATCTTAGTTCCATTTTAGCAAAGTTTTTCGTATCTTTGCTTTGATGAAATCAATTCTTCTATCTATCACTATCTTAGCAACCGCCGGGACAGGAAACTTATTGGCGCAGTCACAACTTGACATTTTCAAGGAAGGGGCGCTCCTGCTCGTCGAGGGTATAGATACTTCTGACAAAACCATGCTTACGGATGCTTCGGAACTTCTTGCCGGAGCAGACGCTGAGGAAATAGCCGACTTTACGTTCGAGGAATCGGAAACAGGCGCTCTTGGTGATCCGATGATTTTATTCACTCCGGGCTTCGCAGACAAGATCCGCATGACTGATTTTACTCTCGTACCTCTCGATCCTCTGGATAGCCTCAGATATATCGGAGGTCAGGTTTCGACTGTGACCAGAACGATAGCACCCGGCGCGGAAGCTGTTTTTACATTCGAAGGATCGGATGATATCAACATTCTTTGTGTGGCCTCCAAACCCGGAGTGCTGAAAATGGACTTGAGAAATTCAGGGAAGGAGTTTCCGGCAACCTTGGACAAAAACGGATATTCCCAAAGCGCGGGCCTGTCTGTTCCGGCTGAATCTGAATCATTTCAGGTATGCTTGAAGAATACCTTTTCCGAGCCTGTCAGTTTTGTCATCGCCATTCAATGAACCCCGGGATGAAGTCAGCCTCAGCAACACTGAACGAGAGAGCCAGCGCAGCAATGAAAAGAGGAATATTTTGTCTTCTTCTTTTGTTGTCCGGAATTTCATTTGCCGTGATCCGTCCCGGTGCACTTTTGAAAAGTGCACGTGAGGATATGGAAGCGGGCAGATTGGAAGCTGCACGGGTAAAGGCTGATAGTGTCCGCAGTCTGGCCTCCAGTCCTCTGACACAAATTGAGGCTCTTGTCCTTCTTGCTGACATCAACAGGAATCTCGGAAAATTTGACCTCACCGAAAAAGCATACGATGATGCACAGAAGATTTTCAAGACTTCTGATGTGCTCTCAGATTATTTTGATCCGGCAACGCCGGATGGATTGAATTACGCAAACCTGCTCCTTAACCGGGCTCAATTTGAACTTTCGGCCGGACGTTTTGATGAGTGCGAAAGAAGTCTTGAAAAGGCTCATTTTCTGAAGGGCAGCGAAGGTGAGCTCAGACGTTCCGGAACCTATGCATCGCTATATTACCGCAAAGGGGACAGCGCGAAAGCATTGAAGATACTCGATAAAGCAATTGAAGGAGCCACGGGCTCCCCCACTTTAGCTGTGCTTCTGCAGAACAGAGGATACATTCTGTCTGAAGAGGGGCGGCATGACGAGGCAGTTTCAGATTTTCGAAAGGCTCTTGAACTCAGTCAGTCACCGAAAGACAAATCAATAGTCAAGAGCAATCTGGCGACGGCCCTTTCCAAAAACGGAAATGCTGATGAATCCATATCTCTCATTAACAGCGCTCTTGAAGAAATGGAATCTTCAGACGGAAAGGAAAGCAAGGATTATCTGACAATTCTCCGTAAGAAGGCTGAGATATATCTGAGGGGAGGAAGGGAAGCGGAAGCTCGGTCAATGATGAGGTCTTTCTTCTCCGGAGAAAGAGATCGGCTCCGGAAGACTCTTGCGGGATTGAATCCTCAGATGCGCCTTGATTATTGGGTGCAGGAAAAGCCATATCTGTCTGAGGTGTTTTTCTTGGGACAAGATGATCCGGAGCTGATGATGGACATAGCTGTGATGAGACGCGAGACATCTCTTCCGGATATCAAGGGAAACGGGGGACCGCGCATTTCGGCCACCCATGATGATGTCCGAAAGCTTCTGAAAGATGGCGAGGCAGCCGTGGCGATCGTACTTCATCCTGCACTTGACGGTGAAGATGAATATTCGGCTGTCATTCTTCCCCACAAAGGAAAGACACGTTTCGTACCCCTCTCAAAAGCAAGTTATTTCAGGACGGAAGGGAAAGTTGGAAACATGTCGGTTGAGGAGGCGCTGATAACTGAGGATCCCGCAGCTAAAAATAAACTATACACTGACTCTCTTCTCGGAGAAATGGTCTGGCGCCCGATAATCGATGCGTTACCAACCGGAATAAAGACACTGCATTTCGCTCCGGAGGGTATTTTCCATTTGTGGGGAATCGAGAATATGCCGTTTGAAAAATCGGAAGATTACAAAATAATCAGGCACTTTTCCCTTCTCGAGATACGGACTCCGGAAAAGATGGTATCGGGAAAATCTCTGCTCGCCGGAGGTCTGGACTACAATTCGGTTCCAGAAGAAGAGTCCGGAACGACTGAATCGGAATCCGACCACTCCGCATATTCCGAGCTCTCCCGAAGTCTCGGTCTCCGCAATGGGGAGCCGGTGTTCAGTTATCTGCCGGGAACAGCCCGTGAGATTTCAGGAATTGCCGGTGTTATCGGTTCCGGACAAGCGGAAACTGAACTCAGTGAGGATGATTTTAAAGGGAAGGCACCCGAGAACGTAATGCTTCACATAGCCACTCACGGTTATTCGATGGACAGCGGTCTCGGAACGGCACATTATCTTCCGGCTGACAGTCTTGCGATCGATATTTCGCTGCTCAGGTCGGGAATTGCTCTTTCAGGAGCAAATGTCCTCGGAACAATGGGCTTTAAGGAAGATGGCATACTGTCGGCACGCGAGATATGCGATCTGGACCTGAGTAATGTTGATCTTGTTGTTCTCTCCGCCTGTCAGACTGCCAAAGGGTTCATTACCGATGAAAGCGCATCCGGATTGATAAGGGCTCTGAAGATTGCCGGCGTCAAGACGATCGTAGCCTCCCTGTGGGAAGTGGATGACAACGCCACTACCCTTTTCATGACATCTTTCCACAAGCTTCTGAACGCCGGACTTCCGCGGGATGAGGCTTTCCGCGCCGCAAGGGATCACGTTGCGTCATATTCCGCAAATGTCCCGGTCCGGAGATTTGATCCGGCATCGCTCTCAGGAAAAGAAGTAACCCATATCTCTAAACATCCATATAAGTATCCATGGTATTGGGCTCCTTTCATCATGATCGATCCCTGATGATAAACTAAATCGTCAATCTTATATAGAAGCTTGCAAGCAAGCGCACTTCTCACCCGTAATAATAATTTCATAATGAAAAAACTGATCATATCAACCCTGTTCGCAATAATAATCGGCATCTGTCCCAATCTTCATGCTCAGGTGCCCGCTGGCGCTCTTTCTGGCCAAAGACGTTATGACGTAATTGTAAACCAGAGCAACGACACGCTGACCTTCAACCGTGGGCTTCGCTCTCTGAGAGGCAACAGCGCAAAACTCAATAACCGCGGAATTCTGACGGATCTCGCCGCAAGTTATATGTCGCTCGGTACTTCGTCCGTTATCTCTGCCACTCAGAATCTTTTAGGTGCCGGACTCGGATTTGCAAAGGAAGCACTCCGGGACAAGCGTCCTGATTGGGAGAAGGCTGTAAACGGTGAAAGCGTCTTCGTGAAGCGGCTGCCGATGTATACCGAAGTGCTCGACTTCTATGCAGCACCTTCGTCAATCGGGGCTCTCGATCCGACAGATATGAAATTCTCCGGTTTCGGATGCAGACAATACATAACGCTCACTGACGAGAACGGGAATCCTTTCGATGAAGAGGTCTTTTATGTCTCCTGTTCCCTGAGGGACGATGAACATGGCATGGCGAGGATGTTGAATCATTCTAAGTTTGAGATTGTTGTCGATGAACTGAGGTTCAATCCTTATCTATGTAATCTTCCGAACGATTCTTTGTCGGTTGATCCTTCTACACGGATCGGATTCAGCTTTGACAGAAGGAAGGATCTGACATTCCGGATAGATGCGACAGTCAAATCGTCATGGATCAATGAGGCGATTCAGGTCGCCAAGGATGTGGAGTTAGGAAAATTCACTATTGTTGCCAAGATCGACCCTGAAAAACTCGATGATGACGGTGTCTTCCGTTATTCAAGAGGGTCCGACAGCAATGACGGAAAAGTTGTGACCGTCACGGGAGATTCTTTCATCGTTCCCCGCTCCTTTGTCGGCTCTACGGACATGTCGGCTCCCGGTGCAAGCTGGGGAACAGGCCAATATAAGGTTGAGATGGACATTTCGGAATCCTGCAAGATCAACGAAGATTTCTATACTGCCGATGAAAACGGCAAACGCAAATGGCTGAAGGAACGTTGGAAACCTGAATGGAAACTGATGAAGAAACGTCCGCATCAGTCCGCAAGAACATCTATTACAGACATCGTCTTCCCGCAGTTTGCCGGAGACAGCTGGATCACGACCATTGCCGAACCCGCAGTCACATTGCTCATGTCTGAAGAGGGCAAGCTTGTCAATGCCGCTTCGGGCAAATTCATGACAAAAATAGGAGCTGTACCGGGAAAATGAAACGTGTCGTCTTTACATTATTTCTGACGCTGGTTGCGTCGGTTTCTGCTTTCGCTCAGCTTGACTTGATAATGACCCATCAGAACTGGGTCAGCGATAGATATTCCTCGCCGGAATCTCTCTCTCCAACAGAAATACTGAATGAGGCTGTCAATATCGTCGGCTCCAATCTTCAGGAAGAGAAAGCTGTCGGCCTGCTTAAACATCTTTCAAAGTCTGTTCCCGGACTGGATGAATATATATCATGGAAAGCCGGGACTGAACCGGACAGGCTCTATAGCAAATCTCTCGGTGCATTGAAAGCATTGGCTGACTATGGAGATACGATTGCACCGGATTCTTTCGAGACTTTTCGTGCCCGGACAAACTATCTGATTCTCAAAGGAAACGTTCAGAATTGCAGTGACGAATGGAAACAGCTTGTTACTGATTGCTCCTCCGCATTGAGTAAACAGTATGACAGGAAGTTGGCCGCTCTCAGGACGATGATGAAGATTATCGAATGTGTTCAGAGAACAGTGCGTCGCAATTATGATAATCCGGAGGAATATGCGGAATATTTTGAGCTTGAGAGGGAAGCTCTTGTTTCATATCCTTCGTCTGAAGAATCTGACGATATGATCAAGGGAGAGCTCTATTACTGGCTTGCTGAACTGAAGAGCCTGATGAGCAATGACTTTCTGGCGGGATTGGAGAACGCTTTGTCTTCTTTTGACAAAGACATGACCTTCATTCTGATTGGCAAAAATAACACATATCCGTGCAATTCGCTTTATTACTACGACAAAGCCCTGGATATATTGAGAAAGAATCTCAATCCCGGTCATCCCTATCTGATTGAGATTCAGAGATCGCGCGATTCATTTGTCGACAATAATTTCTACCCTTCGGAAGAACATTGGAATGCACTGAAAAAGGACTTTGATTATTTCAAACTCTATTACCCGCTGAATTCACCTGAAGTAGCGACCGCCCGTATCCTCTGGAGCATAATCGCAATTCAGAACGGGCTACCGAATCCTGAGGAGATCTTTCTGAAAAGTTCTGTTGATGATATGGAGGCTATTCTCTCCAAGACTAACCCTATATTCCATCAGTATCTTTTTCAGATCGCAGCGGCAATGATGATGTCGGGCCAGGGCATGGATTATTGGTATGACCGCATGATGGATGCATTCGCTGAATCGGGATTTGACGAGAATTCTGACGAATCCGCCTATTTCATGACAGTCCTTGCCATAGCAATGTATCATGTCAATCAGGAGGAAGGTCTACGGATAATGGACATCCTTTATGAAGACTATGTTGAGAATCACTCAAAATCTATTGTGTCGAGGATGACCGGCAAGTTGATCGGTGATTTCTATATGGGTACCGTTTTTGATAAACTAAAGGGTAGGATAGCCTACAATGCAGTTTTTGCGGATACCCTGTTTCTTGATACTCTGACGGCTTTTCAAAACCCGCTCTATTGGGATACGGTTATCTCAATGGCCGAAAGCTTCAAAGGGGAGGAAGATTATATCAAAGTTTTTTTTGAAAATAACTTTGAGTCCCTCAGATCAGTTGATTTCCCTGCTCACGATTATATATATTATTATCTGCTCAAATCATACGCTGACTATCTTGGAAATTCATTGTATGACTACACGAAAGCGGCAGAATTATATGAGGAGTGTTCAACACTGTTTGACTCAACAAATCCTAATCCTCTGATTCACTCCCTCGTCCAGACAGCACTTTACCGTCAGCTCGCAGGCGCGGAGTTCGAACAGTCGGTTCCATTTATCAGAAAAGCTGAAAATATATTGGCTGATGAAAAGGTCTGTGTCGAACCGATTACAAGCAATCTGCTGAGCAACTACTATTACAGCGAGGGTCTGTTCAATGAGGCCTATAAATGGACGGATTATTCATTGAAGAGATATAACGAGATCTATGGTGGAAACAACTTTTCAAATGAATACCTTCAGCTGAGACGGGATCTGGCTTCATGTCTGGAAAAAATGGGACGTCAAAGCGAGGCTGACATCATATATGGTGAAGATATAGATCTGATGACTTCCACTTTCGGTCTCACTTCTAATCCTATGCTGCTAGATGCTCTCTGGCTGGAGTATTACAAAACAAGAGAGAAGAATACTGCGGATATGGTGACACTGATGCCTAAGCTGAATCATATCAGTGGTCTGACACAGAGCCTTTACCAATCCTCCGGAAATGATCCTGAAATACTGAACTCATACATGCTCCGTGTCTCGGTCGAGGGTTTATATATTCTCTGCATAAATTGGGATCAGTTTGAAAACTTCAATCCCACAGAAGAACAAATGCAGGCATCGGGTTCAGCACTCGACCAGGTATCTTCATTGAAGGATGCTCTCGAAGTCTGGAAAGAAGACTTGGAAACTTCCGATAAAAACCATCTGAAGAATTATGACTACAGGAACTTGATATCGACGCTCGCGACTTATTACATGAATGTCACGAAAGATTATGCAAAGTCAGCTCAGTTGCAATCGATTCTGTTGGATGAAAAGATAACGGAAAACAACATAAACGACTATGTAAATTATGTTTATCTGGCCCTGAATAACAACGATTCCGATGAGGCGGGAAGAGTGATGGACAAGATTGAACAGGCACTTCCGACATTCAAGGTTGTCGAGCCCGGGCACCGTGATCTTGTTGCCTTCTATAAATTAAGCGACTTTGTCGATAAAAAGGAATATGACAAGGCGTTGGTTTATGCCCATGAAATCTTCAACAGGCGCAAGGCTTTTCTTGACAATAATTTCAAGCTCTTGAGCACACTCGAACAAGAGAATTACATGAGCACCGAAGGTGACCCCTCCGCTCCGATTCTTTCATTGTTGCAATATATGCCTGAAGAGATTGCCGGAGAGTCGTATGATGCTGTAATATACAGGACAGGACTGCAATTGCGTTCCCAGCGTTCGACACTTGATGTCATCAGGAATGCCGAAGATCCGTCGTTGAGACTTCAGCTCGATTCGATAAATAATCTGAAGGCTGCCATCAACAGCATGAAGATGACAAATAATGCGAAAACAACCGAGGAGGGCACGGAACGCTTGATCCAAATTTCTCATATTCAGCACAAGATCAACCGGATGGAACAGAAACTTCTGACCGAAGTTGAGAAATTAAGAAAGGATGACTTTCAGGATGTCCATTGGACTCAGATCCGTGACAGATTGAGCGACGGCGAAGCCGCGGTTGAATATGTTTATTCGGGAAATGAAGTGATGGCTCTTGTCATTACGCCCGGTGTCGAATCTCCTGCTGTTGTCAGGATATGTTCCTGTGATGATCTGCTTGCATGTCTGACCTCAGCCGATGCGAAGAATTCATCTTCAAGAGCAAAGAAGCTTTACAGTAACGGGAACACCGACCTGTACACTTTGCTCTGGGCACCGATGGAAAAGGATTTCCGCAATACAAAGGTTATCTATATTACACTTCCGGGAATTTTAAGTAATATATCGTTCAATGCCATTTCAACTCCCGACGGCAGAAATCTTTTTGATCTGCATGAGTTTGTACAGCTGACTACAACAGCACAGCTTGTTATTGACCGTGAGGAAAAAACTCCGGAAACAATTGCGATGATGGGAGATATTCTGTATGATGAAAAGCAGGTTCCTGTTGAGGCGGACGCTCCGGGTAGCCGTGACATAGATGACGACTTCGATTTCAGTCAGGACGAAGAACGAGGATTGAAGCGGACGCATTTCCGCCATCTCCCCTTCACGGCTCTCGAACTGGAACAGATTTCAGGCGAATTCAATATGGCTGACGTCAGCACCTCGAGCCGTCTCGACGCGACAGAAACCAAGTTGAGACAGATGACTGCCTCTGCTCCCGACATCCTACATCTTGCCACACATGGCTATTACATTTCACCGGACAGACCATTTTCCGTCTATCCATTCCTTATGGCCAAGGGCGACGGTAATATGCAGCGGTCCGGTATTGCATTGGCCGGAGCAGAGAAAACATGGACCGGACAAAGTTCGTTGCCCGATGAGGAAGACGGAATCCTGACAGCAGCCGAGGTAGCGAATCTTGACCTGAAGAATACAGGACTCGTTGCGCTTTCAGCTTGCGAGACGGCATTGGGTGACTTCTCATTTGAAGGAGTCTATGGACTTCAACGCGGATTCAAACAGGCAGGCGTACAATCGCTTCTCGTCAGCCTCTGGAGTGTGAACGACCGCTCGACCGCCCTCTTTATGTCCGAGTTCTACAGGAATCTGCGCTCCGGTGAATCGCGCTACAAGTCATGGCGCAACGCCGTCATCCGCGTCCGCTCCGAATACCCCGACCCCTACTACTGGGCCCCCTTCATCATCCTCGACGCCCCCACCCCCACCTCCTCACTGCATTAAATCTTGCCAATGTCTATATTTTTTTATAATTTTGCTTCGCCAGCCCACGTAGAGGGTCCGTTGACACTTTTATAGGGAGGGTAGACATATTACAAGGCGTAATTTGCGCTTTTGTTCTGACTGGGTAGAATCTGGAAAATTCAACAAGTCTGTCAGGAGAAAAGAAGCAACGTTACGCCCTATGGGTGTGTATTATATCCCATCTGTATATCTCAGGTGTATTGCCGGAGGTGTGCCATGGCGATTTATATATGCACAGCGTGGGGCTGGCGTTGCTCGTTTCGATTGACGGGCATTTTCCAGAGCCTTACACAGTGGAGCGAGCAACGATTGAGGCTCCACGTTTTTGTAATATGGTCTGGACTTTTTAATTTATTCGACTCATTCGGAGATTCATGGGTCTTTTTATCCGAATGAGTACCAAGTTCTTCAATAATACTCCCTCCAATACCCTTTTTGAAAAACTAAAAGGGATAGCCGACAACATGCATGGATTCAATCGATTCCTTGCCGTAGTCGGCTATTTCCGTTCTTCAGGCTATTTTAAACTTCGTAAAGAACTTGGTGACATTTCGGATATCCGCATCCTCATTGGCATAAATGCAAACGACATTTTTAGAAAGCATAATCTGGGTTGGGAAATGCTTGAGGCCCCGGAGAGAGCCAAAGAGTTATACAATGAACAATTCATTCAGGATATTCTTGACTCCAACTACACTAAAGAAGTTGAAGAAGGGATTTTGCAGCTATGCAAAGATTTAGCTGATGGGCGCTTACAACTTCGTTTACACCCGTCTAAAAATCTGCACGCAAAATTCTATTTATGCCTACCTGAGAATCATTCGGAACATTCCGATGGTTGGGTGATTATGGGTTCATCGAATATCTCAGATTCAGGACTTGGCACCAGTAAAGCCCTTCGATATGAGCTTAACGTGGCAATGAAGGATTTCGATGACGTTCATTACTGCCACCAGGAATTTGAGAGTTTGTGGAACGAGGCAGTACCTCTCACGATTGACGAAATAAAGAAACCGATTGGAAGCACTTATCTGAGCGACTATCAACCGACGCCTTATGAAATTTATATAAAGGTGCTTATTGAAGTCTTTGGAGACCAAGTTGAGGAAGATTTTAATATTCAGCTCCCCGAGGGAGTAATGGAATTAAAATACCAAA
>CAYMTQ010000003.1:0-67792 GCA_964393395.1 uncultured Sangeribacter sp. | reverse complement strand
ATCAGACAAAACGGGAGTCAAAATGAAAACGGTTTCGTAACGATTCATACGTTTGTGTTACAGTTAAATTTTTTTGTTTTTTGTTTTATAGACCGCAATCGGCCCAAAAACTCCGCAAAATTACGCAAAAAAATCGAATCCTGCAAGAAACGGATTGCTTTTGGAAGCTTTTTGACTTCATGATTGGCGAATTCTTAAGGTCTTCAGGGTCTTTAAGGACTTTAAGGTCCTTAAGGTCCTTAAGGTCCTTAGGGTCCTTAGGATCCTTAGGGTCCTTAGGGTCCTTAGGGTCCTTAGGGTCCTTAGGGTCCTTAGGATCCTTAAAGTCTTGTGTCCGCTGGATTGGAAACAAAGGCTCTGAAGACGGGGTCTTCAGAGCCTTCATTATGGATTACAGTCGGCGATCAGGCCTTGTAGAGGTAGTCGGCGAGCTGGTCGGGACGGAAGTTGTCGATGAAGTCGGCATGCTTCGCAACCTCAGCCTGTCCGTATTTCACATAGACGTGGAGAGACTTGCGGAAGGTCTCGTCTCTCTGGGTGTCGTCCAGAAGCAGATAGCCCATTACGATGTGTCCGG
This sequence comes from uncultured Sangeribacter sp., assembly GCA_964393395.1. GTDB lineage: Bacteria > Bacteroidota > Bacteroidia > Bacteroidales > Muribaculaceae > Lepagella. Next base: position 67,215 of record CAYMTQ010000003.1, on the reverse strand, counting down.
CCATCTCTACCATACGGCGTGCCATGAAGTCGGTGAATTCAGAATCCTTGACTCCGAGCACGGCCTGAACTGCGTTTGCATACTGCTGGGTCATGAAGACGAGCGTATTCTTTACATCTTCGTCTTCGGGAGCGACTGTCTTAGCCTCTTCTTCCTTGATCCAGTTGAGATAAGTTCCGGTTGTCACGTGGCGGATTGCCGCTACGACCTGCAGCTGTGTCGTACCTTCATAGATGCTTGTGATTCGGGCATCACGGTAGAGGCGCTCACAGCGGTAGTCTTTCATGAAGCCTGAGCCACCATGAATCTGGATACAGTCGTATGTGTTCTGATTACAGAATTCCGAAGTCATTCCTTTTGCGAGGGGCGTGAAGGCGTCGGCGAGCTTGCTGTAGGCCTTCTGCTCTTTCTTCTCTTCGATCGTCAGGCTGCGCTCTTTGGCGATGTCATCATAGATCTTATACATGTCGACATAGCGAGAACATGCATAGAGAAGTGCGCGTGAAGCATCGAGTTTCGCCTTCATCACGGAGAGGATCTCCGAAACAGCGGGGAATTCGATGATGGGCTTGCCGAACTGCTGACGCTCCTTGGCATACTCGAGAGCCTCGCGGTATGCGGCTTCGCTCAGACCGACAGACTGAGCTGCGATTCCGAGACGCGCACCGTTCATCAGGGCCATCACATACTTGATCAGACCGAGACGGCGTGAGCCGACGAGTTCAGCAGGGGCATCCTTATAGACGAGCTCGCATGTCGGCGAACCCTTGATACCCATCTTATTCTCGATACGACGGACGTTGACGCCACCGTTGCGCTTGTCATAAATGAACATCGAGAGACCACGGCCATCCTTCGAACCCTCTTCAGAACGGGCGAGGACAAGGTGAATGTCGGCGTCACCGTTTGTAATGAAGCGCTTCACACCGTTGAGAACCCAAGAGCCATCCTCTTTCTGAGTGGCCTTGAGCATCACTGACTGGAGGTCAGAGCCGGCGTCGGGCTCGGTGAGGTCCATTGACATGGTCTCGCCTTCGCAGACACGCGGAATGTATTTGTTCTTCTGATCCTCGTCGGCAAACTCATAAATGGTCTCGGCACAGTCCTGAAGACCCCAGAGATTCTCAAATCCGGCATCGGCACGGCTGACGATGTCGGCAGCCATGATATATGGGGTAATCGGGAAGTTGAGACCGCCGAGGCGACGGGGCATAGCCATACCCATCAGGCCGGCTTTCCGGCAAGCATCCAGATTCTTCTTCGTTCCGTCGGCATAGATCACGCGGTTGTTCTCGACGCGGGGGCCCTGATGATCGACATCTTCGGCATTCTCGGCTACGATGTCACCGCATATTTCTCCGACAACTTCGAGCACCTTGTCATAGCTGTCCATGGCATCGTCGAAGTTCTGGGGAGCATAGTCATATTTATCGGCGTCGGCGAAATTTCTTTCCTTGAGCTCAACGATCTTCTCCATCATGGGATGGGTCAGGTGAGCCTTGAGAGACGGGTTGTCTGTATAGAAGTTAGCCATTATTTCGAGTTCTTTTTATAATACTTGATGAGTTTCGGAACAACGTCTTCCATTTTGCCTGTGATGACGATGTCGGCTATATTGTTGATCGGTGCGTTCGGATCGGTGTTGATCGAGATGATCAGGGACGAATCCTGCATTCCGGCGATGTGCTGGATCTGACCTGAAACGCCGCATGCGATGTAGAGTTTCGGACGTACCGTCACGCCTGTCTGACCGATCTGGCGGTCATGGTCAACCCATCCGGCGTCAACAGCTGCACGGCTTGCGCCGACCTCAGCACCGAGCGTATCGGCGAGCTGCTGAAGCAGGTCGAAGTTCTCCTTGCTTCCGACTCCGTATCCGCCGCAGACGATGATCGGAGAGCCCTTCAGATTGACTTTGGACTTCTCGACATGGCGGTCGATGATATCGATTACGAAATCTTCGGGCTTGGTGTATTTCTCAACGTCGAGATCAACCACCTCGCCGTGATAGTTCGAGTCGCGGACTTCCTTCTTCATCACCCCCTCGCGGACAGTTGCCATCTGGGGACGGTGATCCGGGTTCACGATCGTTGCGACAATGTTACCACCGAAAGCGGGACGGATCTGATAGAGAAGATCCTTGTATTCCTGACCGGTGCGGGCATCGGTATAGTCACCGATCTCGAGCGATGTGCAGTCGGCTGTCAGTCCGCTGTGGAGCGCGGAAGAGACGCGGGGACCGAGGTCGCGGCCGATTGAAGTCGCACCCATGAAAGCGATTCTGGGCTCGATTTCCTTGAAGAGGTTGATCAGGATAGAGGCGTGAGGAAGCGATGTATAGGGATAGAGGCGCTTACCCTCGACTTTATAGAGGCGGTCGACGCCGTAAGGCATCACCTGCTTCTCGATATCCTTCAGGTTGTCGCCTGCCACGACAGCTTCGAGCTTGATACCGAGCTGATCGGCGAGCTGGCGACCTTTTGTGAGGAGCTCAAGGCTCACGTCGGCCACTTTGCCGTCTTCGTATTCGCAATAGACGATAAGGTTATTCTTGTCTGACATGATTTATTCCTGTTTTGAGCGGCCTCAGCCGATTGTGTGATTTGCGATAAGTTCCTTTACCAGACCTTCAAGAGCCTCGTCTGTATTTTCGACGGTTCTTGCCTCCTTGGCTGTGAAGACAACAGACTCGATACCCTTCACCTTTGTCGGGGAGCCGGAAAGGCCACACTGGTTCAAGTCGGCATCGACAGTCTGGGTGTTCCATTCTCCGATCTCAAGATAGGGGCGCTTTTCGATGAAGGCCTTCTTGGCTTCGTCTGCGGACACCTCGGAAGGAACGGCTGCATATTTGTATTTCTGGAGGGCCTTGGCGTTTCGCGGACGGCAGTCAGCGGCGGTACCGTTGACGGTTACGACGATCGGCATCGGACCTTCGACAGTCTCGACACCGCTTTCGATTCTGCGTTTCACGCGGATTTTGCCGTTTTCGGCACTGAGGATTTCCTCGGCATAAGTGATCTGGGGGAGGTCGAGCTTTTCAGCAACCTGAGGGCCGACCTGGGCCGTATCACCGTCGATTGCCTGGCGGCCACCGAGAATGATATCGAAATCGCCGATCTTGCGGATAGCGGCAGAAAGGGCATAGGAAGTAGCGAGAGTGTCAGCGCCGGCGAAAGCACGGTCTGAAAGCACGATACCCTTGTCAGCTCCGCGATAAAGAGCTTCACGGACAACTTCAGCTGCCCGGGCCGGTCCCATTGTGAGCACTGTGACGGTGCTTCCGGGATACTGCTCTTTGAGACGCAGAGCCTGCTCGAGGGCATTCAGGTCCTCGGGGTTGAAAATCGCGGGAAGAGCGGCACGGTTCACGGTGCCGTCGGCCTTCATGGCATCTTTTCCGACGTTTCTGGTATCAGGCACCTGCTTTGCAAGCACTATGATATTCAAACTCATGATGTCGTATTTTATATTAGATTTAAAATGCAAATTAGATGGATAACCTGCGTCCCAACATTTTATGCGTCAGGAACTTGTTATCCTTGTGGGAATATCCGGTCAGCACCGGAATGGCACTTACGGAAAGCAAAGGTACTAAAAATATTTGAGATAGAGTAAATTATTGCTAATTTTGTAATACCCATTATAACCTTCATCATGACGAAACGAACTGTTGCCGCCTCTGCCGCATTTCTTCTTTTCTCCCATTCCCTATGGGCTGACCAGCCTCTTGAGGATGCTGTAGCCCTGATTGAATCCGGGAGATTCACAGAAGCGGAACCGTTGCTGGAGACTTCAAAAGATCCGGCCCGGCATCTATGGCAGGGACGGCTGGCATTCCTCAACTATGATTTTCCCCAGGCTACCCGTCTTTACGGTCAATATGCCAAGGCAAGGGGCAAGTCCGCGCCCGTTCCGGAAGCCGAGTTGTTCTCACGACAGCTTTCTTTGGCCTCCCAGGCTCTCGAAAGCGTCGCGGAGATTGAGGTGATTGATTCGATTGCCGTGCCGGCGACCGATTTTCTCTCGGCCATAAGGCTCCCGTCGAGCGCCGGAACGCTTGCCGGTCCCGACCGCATCCCTGTGAAGGGAAGGGAAGATATTTCCTCATCGGTTTTCTTCAATGAACTCGGGAATTTTGCCTTATGGGCCGAGCCGGACTCGACAGGTGTCTACCGGATCACCGAATCCTCACGACTTGTTGACGGATCGTGGTCTGAACCGATTCCTGCTCCTGAAATCCTCAATCAGGGAGGAGACACAGACTATCCGTTCATGTGTGCCGACGGCACAACTCTCTATTATGCCGCAGACGGTGATGAGTCAATCGGAGGATTCGACATTTTTGTCGCCACACGCACGGCCGATGACGGGGAGTATCTGCGTCCGCGCAACATCGGAATGCCCTTTAATTCTCCGTTTGATGACTTCATGATGGCCATAGATGAGGAGAACGGTGTCGGCTGGTGGGTAACTGACCGTAACCGTTTGGGCGACAAACTGACGCTCTATGTCTATCGTCTTGCCGATTCCAGGACCAACATTGATCCTGACAATCCGAAGCTGATCGAACTCGCCCGGCTCGATGACATATCCCTGACGAGAGATGACGAAACGGACTACAGACCTTTGCTCCGGACAATAGCCGGAATCACTCCCAAGCGGCCCCCGAAACCTGTGGATTTTCATTTCATGATGCCCGGACGCGGTGAACTCACGAGCTATTCGGATCTCCGTTCAAACGAAGGACGCTCCCTGATGAAACAATATCTCGGAATGCTCAATGACTTCAACAGGGATGACGCAAGACTCTCGGAGCTCCGCCGTAAATATCACGACGCCGTCGGTTCGGGCGGCCGGAATGCTCTTTCGCGCGAAATCCTTGATCTCGAGAAGAAGAACGAAGCGTCAATGAAGGCACTCGCCGAAATGCGCAACAGGATCTATTCAGCAGAAGGACGTAAATAACCGGACACTGTTTGTCCAATCGACGTCCGCACCATGACATAATTCAAAAAACAATATTTCAGAAAAATGATCTCTTTCATCATTGCCCTCGTCATACTTGTCGCGGGATATTTCACATACGGAAGGTTTGCGGCCGGAGTATTCGGGATTGACCCCTCCCGCCCGACTCCTGTGAAAACCATGGCCGACGGTGTCGACTATGTCGAACTTCCGTCATGGAAAGTTTTCCTGATCCAGTTCCTCAACATCGCCGGACTCGGTCCTATCTTCGGTGCGATCATGGGTGTCATGTACGGCCCGGCAGCATTTCTCTGGATCGTCTTCGGAACGATATTCGGAGGTGCCGTCCATGATTATCTCTCCGGCATGCTCTCCCTGAGACGTGGCGGAGCCTCACTGCCGGAACTTGTCGGTCAGGAACTCGGATCGAAAATCAAACTCGTGATGCGGATCTTCGCACTCGTCCTGATGGTATTGGTCGGAGCCGTATTCGTCTACAACCCGGCCGACCTGCTCGCGATGCTGACACCAGAAAGTCTCGACCGTATTTTCTGGATTGTTGTCATCTTCGCCTATTATATGCTTGCCACTCTCCTTCCGATCGACAAGCTGATCGGCAAGATATATCCTCTCTTCGGAATCGCTCTCCTCTTCATGGCTGTCGGTATCATGGTCATGCTGTTCGTTCATCACGATGCCATTCCCGAAGTCTGGGACGGTTTTTATAACCACAAGGCCGATCCTGACGCCAACCCGATTTTCCCGATGATGTTCGTGTCAATCGCCTGCGGAGCAATCTCGGGCTTTCACGCGACTCAGTCACCGATGATGGCACGCTGTCTGAAGAATGAAGCTCATGCACGTCCGATATTTTACGGAGCTATGGTGACTGAAGGAATCGTCGCACTGATCTGGGCGGCCGCGGCTGTCGCCTTCACCGGGGGTTACGACGCGCTTCAGGAATACCTCGGCGGTTCGTCTCCGGCCGTGCTTGTCAATGATGTCTCTAAAAGCTGGCTGGGAACTTTCGGCGGAATACTCGCAATCCTCGGCGTGATCGCCGCTCCGATCACCTCCGGCGACACAGCCCTCAGGTCGGCCCGACTGATAGCCGCCGACTTCATGGGAATCCAGCAAAAGAAACTGGCGAAACGCCTTCTTGTCTCCGTCCCCCTTTTCGTCTGCTGTTTTGTCATCATGCTTCTTCCTTATGATGCTTTGTGGCGTTACTTCGCATGGTGCAACCAGGTGCTGAGCGTCTTCACTCTCTGGACACTGAGCGTCTACCTCGCACGGCATAACAGAACAAGCTGGATCACAGCTTTGCCCGCGATGTTCATGACAGCCGTGACCGTAACTTACATTTTCTTCGCACCGGAGGGATTCGGAATACTGATGCAGGATGCTCTCGGTCTTGAGAATGCCTACCTTCTGTCCGTGGGAATCGGCCTGATCACAGCCTTCTCTTTCGGTCTGCTTTTCATTCGCTGGAAGAAATCTCTTTCCACACTGCGTCCCGATGCGGAGATTGACTGAAAGGCTGTTTCATCAACAATCAAGTTCGCACATCCTCTGAATTCAAGGACTCGAGAAGCTCACGGAGAGAAACCGAACAGGGAGCTTCCATGAGACCCGCGAGATATGCCACACGTCCGAGCAATTGCCCGGGCGTGTATTTTTTGCGCAATTCCTCCATGCTCTCCGAACTGTCGCGTTTCGAGAGCCGTTGACCGCTGCCGTTTTTCAGCAACGGCAGATGGTCGAATTCAGGAACCGGGAAACCGAAAAGCCGATAGAGATAAATCTGCTGTGCGGCTGAGAGAAGAAGATCGTTTCCGCGGACAACCTCATTGACCCCCATCAGTGCATCATCGACCACCACAGCGAGCTGATATGACCATGCACCATCAGCCCGGCGGAGAATAAAATCACCACACTCCTTCGCGAGATTGAAAGCCTGGGGCCCGGCAGTCCGGTCCCGGAATTCGATAATCTGATCCGGAACTATAAGACGTGTTTTCGGCTTCCGTCCCTCATGCTGTGGAACCGATACATCGGATCTGCTTCCGGAGCCGACATTTGCAGGACGGCATGTCCCGGGATAGACCACGCGGCCGTCGCTTTGATGAGGAGCGGACGAGATCATCAGTTCCTGCCGTGTGCAGTAGCAAGGATATGTGAGGCCTTTTTCTTCAAGAATACGGAGATACTTCTCATATACCTCTCCCCTCTCACTCTGGACATACGGTCCGTTCGGGCCTTTGTTTTCAAGACCCCCTTCGTCCCAGTCGAGGCCAAGCCAGTTCAGATCATCCTCGATCATCTCGGCATAAGAGCGTTTCGACCGCTGAGGATCCAGATCCTCGATCCGGAGAATCCAACGGCCGCCCCGTTTCCTGACAGATAGCCAGGACATCAGGGCGGCGTATATGTTGCCGGTATGCATCCGGCCCGTCGGAGACGGAGCGAAGCGGCCGACAGGGATATTTGCGTTTTCCTTATTCTTCGTCATCTCCCTGATCAGCGACTGTCTTCGGAAGTGTTGCGTGAAGGAAAGCCCAGCCGAGAACTCCGGCAAGAAGGGAGCCGACGAGGATTCCGAGTTTGGAATCATTCAGCAGTTCGGACATATAGGGGTCTCCGGTTCCGAACGAGAGGTTGGCGATGAACAGCGAGACTGTGAATCCGATACCGCCGAGAACGGCTACGGATGCCATCTGCTTCCAGTTGCACCCTTCGGGCATCGGAGCCCAGCCGAGTTTGACACAGAGCCAGCTGAACGTGAAGATTCCGAGGAATTTTCCCAAAACGAGTCCGAGAATGATCGCGAGACTGACACCGCTCACAATAGCCGAAGCCTGCATGTCGCCGAAATATATTCCGGCATTGGCGAATGCAAACAGAGGAACTATGAAATAATTGACGACAGGATGGAGGGTATCTTCGAGATCCTGAAGGGGCGAGATGACCTTGTCCGAAGCCGTCTCGATCTCTTTCAGCCAGTTCATCTGATCGTGGTCAAGAATGGTGCGGGAATTGAGCTTGTGGTCATCCTCCTGTGCGAAATGGGCAATGTTGCGCCTGATTGTCTGCACGAAACAACGGGGAGCGTTGACCGGAGTAGCAGGCACACAGAAAGCAACCAGAACACCGGCGATTGTGGGATGTATTCCGGCATTAAGGAAGAGGAACCAGACCACTGTTCCGAGAACTATATAGAATATCTTTGTCTTGATTCCGAGACGGTCTCCGAGGAAGAGGACGACAAGGATTCCGGCTGCGGCCAGCAGCATCCAGTAATTGATGTGGGACGAATAGAATATCGCGATCACCAGAATGCCCCCTATATCATCGACGACCGCCAAGGTTGTCAGGAAGATCTTCAGGGAAATAGGCACTCTGTTGCCGAGCATCGCAAGAACTCCGAGAGAGAATGCAATATCAGTAGCCATCGGGATGGCTGCTCCACCGATATAATCGGAACCATGGCCCATGATGAAGAAGATCAGCACAGGGATTCCCATGCCACCGATCGCCGCTATGATCGGGAGAAGGGCCTGACGGAATGAAGAGAGCTCACCGACAAGCACTTCGCGCTTGATCTCGAGACCGACTGAAAAGAAGAATACAGCCATCAGCGCATCGTTGATGAAATCCATCACCGACATCGCATGACCGTTGTGGCTGAAAAGATTGAACGATCCGATCTGGAGGGCCATCGGATGTGTCCACAATCCATTGTAGAAATCGTGGGTAAACGGAAGATTGACTACGAGCAACGCGAGTATTGTGGCGAAAATCAGGACATTGCCACCGTTGGCATAGTTCTTCAGTGTTTTTCTAAGTGTGAAGAAAACTTTTGACATCTGTGAAATCGTATTTAGACCACATCTCAATTGTTACTTGATGCGGACCTTTAAACCTTCAACAACGTTATGTGCATTTCGGTTTATGCCGGACTACTATGTGCAAGAAAACATCCGCCACAAATTCCGGGGGAAAATGCGGCGGGTGAATGTCTTGTCTGCTATATTTTCAGCTGTGTGCTATAGTCCATTTTATAAAATGGAGCCTTAATCGAGCTTGAGCACGGCAAGGAAGGCTTTCTGGGGCACTTCGACACGTCCGATCTGCTTCATGCGCTTCTTTCCCTCCTTCTGTTTTTCAAGGAGCTTTCGCTTTCGGGAAATGTCACCGCCATAACATTTCGCAGTCACATCCTTTCGCACGGCTTTCACCGTTTCGCGTGCGATGATTTTAGCACCGATAGCGGCCTGGATCGCGATGTCGAACTGCTGTCTCGGAATCAGTTCCTTCAGCTTCTCGCACATTCTGCGCCCGAATTTGACAGCGTTGTCCGCATGGGTCAGCGTCGAGAGTGCATCGACACTCTCGCCATTGAGCAGAATGTCGAGCTTCACAAGCTTTGACTCCCGGAATTCGCTGATATGATAGTCAAACGAAGCATATCCTTTCGAGATCGACTTCAGCTTGTCATAGAAATCGATCACGATCTCGCCGAGCGGCATGTCGAATGTCAGCTCCATTCTGTTGCCCGAGATATACTCCTGCTTGACGAGTTCGCCGCGCTTGCTGAGACACAGGGTCATGATCGGTCCTATGTATTCGGCCGCCGTGATCACCGTAGCACGGATATATGGCTCCTCGATATAGTCAATCAGGGTAGGTTCCGGGAGACCGGAAGGATTGTGGACCTCGGTTACATTTCCTTTCTTGTCCACGACCTTATACGAAACGTTGGGCACGGTCGTGATGACATCCATATTGAACTCGCGTCCGAGACGTTCCTGAATGATCTCCATGTGAAGCAGTCCGAGGAAACCGCATCGGAAACCGAAACCGAGAGCGGCCGAAGATTCGGGCTGGAAGGTAAGCGAGGCATCATTCAGCTGAAGTTTTTCGAGCGAAGCACGCAGATTTTCAAAATCCTCAGCATCGATGGGATAGACGCCGGCGAAGACCATCGGCTTCACCTCCTCGAAACCCTCGATCGCTTTCTCACAGGGACGGGCAACATGGGTGATGGTGTCGCCGACCTTGACTTCACGCGAAGTCTTGATTCCGGAAATAATATATCCCACGTTTCCGGCGGATATCTCCTTCCCGGGTTGCATGTCGAGTTTAAGGACACCGATCTCATCGGCATGATATTCCTTTCCGGTCGACACAAATTTGACGAAGTCGTTCGTCTTCAGAGTACCGTTGAGGACCTTGAAATAGGCGATGATACCGCGGAAAGGATTGAATACGGAATCAAATATCAGCGCCTGGAGAGGAGCATCCGGGTCACCTTTCGGCGCCGGAACCCTGTCGACAATAGCCTTAAGAATGTCATCCACGCCCATACCGGTCTTTCCGGAGGCCCGGATGATCTCTTCCCTTTTGCAACCGAGAAGATCGACAATCTGATCCTCGACTTCATCGGGGTTGGCCGATTCAAGATCACATTTGTTAATCACCGGAATGATCTCCAGATCATTGTCAATGGCCATATAGAGGTTCGAGATTGTCTGGGCCTGGATTCCTTGTGAGGCATCGACAATCAGCAGAGCGCCTTCACAGGCGGCTATTGAACGCGACACTTCGTATGAAAAATCGACGTGTCCCGGAGTGTCGATCAGATTCAGAATATAATCCTCGCCATTTTCGCGATGGTTCATCTGGATCGCATGGCTCTTGATCGTGATTCCTCTTTCACGTTCGAGATCCATATCATCGAGCACCTGCGCCTCCATATCTTTTCCGGCAACTGTTCCGGTCCGCTCAAGAAGTCGGTCGGCAAGAGTAGACTTGCCATGGTCAATATGGGCTATGATGCAAAAATTGCGTATATTCTTCATCGATATTCTTCTGTTTCAGAAACACAAAATTAACACAAATTCGCGAGTCGGCAAAATCGGACGAGCGGGCACCTATAAATGCCAATATAAACCCCTGGAAAATAGAATCAGGTGCCTCCCGTAGGGGACACCTGACGTTTGATCTTTATTTCTTATCCTATAGGATAGAATTCAGAGATTACTTGCGGATGAGGACCTTAGTAGCCTTGCCGTTGAGAGCCTGGATGAAGAGGCCGTTCTCAGGGTTAGCAACGCGAACGCCCTGGAGGTTGTAGTAAGTAGCCTCGCCGTTAGCAGCGTTGATCTCGTTTACAGCACCGGGATCGTCTTCGCCACCAACCTCTTTGAAGCTGATGATGTGAGTGTTGCCATCCCAATTGATGTCATAGTAGCCATCATAGTAGCAGATTGCGCCACCACCGAAAGCTCCTACCTCTTCGAGCAGGCCTTCGTCTACGCCAGCACCGAATACGATATCAGAATCACCTGCACCGTACTGAGTACCCCAGCCAGTAGAAGCTACTTTAAACTCTGCATAGCCAGTAGACTCGTCAGGGAAGATGTGGATGTTTTTGAGCTCATATTTTTTGTCACCGAGTTCAGTGAATGCGTATGCACCCTGCTCGTCAGTGATACACCAATCGGTGTTTTCACCATTCTGGTATGTGTTAAATGTTCCAGCGAAATACCATTTGATGATACCGTCCTTTTCACCTGTTACAGTGATGTACATATTATCGGGATCGGCAACATTGAGAACGATCTTCGGATTTTTGAGTCCGCTGAAAGCTACTCCGTCAGCCTCAGCGAATTTGATATTTGCACCGCTTGAGTAGATTGAGTAGTTCTCTCCGAGTACTAACGGATCATTAGAACCACCGAGATCGATATCACTCCAAGATCCGTCATTGAACTTGAAGCCGTTCTCGATATATTCACCTGTCCACTCGTGAATGCCACCGCCTTTGTTCTCCATTTTGCAAGATTCAACGCCACATTCCCAAGAGTGTCCGTTTACGTTTGAACCGATCACATAGTATGTGGCATTCAGGTAGTCCTGTGAATAGCCACAGAGTGCAGTAGCTGCTACTGCTGAAAGAAGTAAAAATTTCTTCATGTTTTTAAGTTTAGGTATATGTTTAGTGTCTGTTACCTTGTGATATAGAGCGAGAGAAACCCTATTTGGGTGCAAAATTAAGATTTTTTTGACAATCTCAAAAAATTTTGACAAAAATTTGACAAAAAAAAATGATGTGCGGAATTCCGCACATCATTTTTTATCTCCTTGTTCGGTCGGTTTTATTTCACGTAAACCTTTGTTGATTTCGGACCTTCAACCTTGATATACAGTCCTTTTGAGGGATTCTCCACACGCACACCCTGAAGTGTGTAATAGACGGGGTCATATACTGTATTATCACTTTCTACCTCACCGACAGCTGTCTCACCGGCAATCACAACGGCATAGCCTGATGGACCGACATGGCCTTTGATCGTGGACTGTGTGACGGTAAATGATGTTCCGTCAATCTCATCTTTATAAGTTCCGGGAACGACATAACCGGAGGGATTCTCTATCTCAATATCCTTTTCAATTGCAGAAGGAAGGATCAGGACGAAACCGCCATCTTTGCGGGCGAAGAGTGAATGTCCCTGTTTTCCCGCTACCAGACTAACGGTCTCGGGCTTGCCGTTCATCGCTACTCTGAATCGGTTTACGGCCCCGATTGCAGGATTCTCAAGTGCGTTGACCGAGCCTTTGACGCCCATTCTGATTCTTGTCCTTTCCTTCTCGAAGGGACGCGAGAGATAAAGGGCCGCCTCTTTTTCACGGCAAGCCTGGAAGCAGTAGGCGCGGTCAATTAAATCCTGGTCAACATTCTTTGTCTCTCCCCCATCATTGGAGTATGTGTCATGGCTCTCAGCCCAATATATGACACGCGAGGGATCAACTCCGTGACCGGATTTTTCAGCACAGTGGTTCGCATATTTCGTCGGTGCATTCTTTCCCTTATACAGGTTCAGTATAGTCCGGGCAACAACATTATCCGTCACGCTCATGTACTGGGCATATTCCTTGAGCACCTTCCAATTGCTGTCGCCTGTTCCGCCGGGATTATCGAGAATCTCGCCATAGTGCCAGATACCTTCTTCGCCGCAGACAACGCTCCAGAAAGCACAGTTCTCGGAAGGAAGGCCGATATGCTTCGCAGCATCCCAACGGATTCCCTTGACTCCAAGGCTCTTAAGATCCTGCACAAATTCAAGGGCGCGCTGCTGAACATCTGCATTCTCTGAAACTACATCCTTATAGTCGCCCAGATTATTATGTGTGATCGAAGTCCGGCTTCCATAGTTGATGCCGCCGAGATCGCGCAGATAATCCGTATTTTTCCACCAGCCATTTCGATATGCCGCACTCTTATTGATATGATTGGCTACCACGTCGACGATAATCTTGATTCCATATCGTGAGGCTTCGTCACACAATGCCTTCAGATCCTGGCGCGTGCCATTGCCATTAGCCTTATTGTCGGTGAAAGCGAAGTCGTATGGTAGATAGGCATAGAACCATTCCGCACCCTGTGCGGCATTACCCTGAACGGGAGAAACCTGCACCGCGCCGAATCCGGCCTCTGCGATACGTGGAAGTTCTTCTCGGATATCTTTGAACTTCCAGTCAAAACAGTGAAGGATGTTGGCCTCCTGAATATTGTCCGTGAATCCATAGTCGTTGGCACCTGCTGTCAGGAGTCCTCCGCCCATGAATAACGCAAGAAGTAAATTTCGTGTCATATATAGATGTCAGTTATTATTGTCAGTAAATGCGACTTCGGAATAAATTTCCTGAATCCGGTTTCCGGCACTCTCGAAATCTTCCGGTCTGACGGTTATGATGAGTCCCGCCATATCTATAGCCCCAGGGCTCACGAGCAATCTCTTTTCGCCGGACGAATAGCATGATGGCCGGTGAGCTCTCCTCGGGATTCTCAGAATCCTGAGCTCGCCCCCCTTCCCTATCCAGGCATACAGATTGACGAGTTCCTTGTCTCCTCTTTCCGTTTCGTCCATAATTGAGGAAAGCGCCTTCATTCCCTCCTTACCGGGGAGAACAACCGCAGTGGAGAATATGAACGGCCATGCATCCGTATCGGATTCAGCTTCCCCTTTTTCAACGTTTACAAAGCATGGTTTATTGGATGGGAAGGCAGATTCTATTTCCCTGAGCAGTGGGAGCTCGTCGGCAACGACGGCCTGGAAATGAAGATGATCGGGAGCACTGGCGCCGGCTTTTGCCCCGTTGAAGAAGACAGCCATTCCGGGCATTTTCTCCGCAAAAGCAATCATCTGAGGCAAATCGGGCATCTGGTCGCGATGACTGTCTGAAACTATCGTGAAATGAACCGGAAGGATCGGAAAGGGATTTAGAAGCATCGTCCACCCTTCGGCAATCGGAACTGCGATCTGTTCCTCAGGTCGGTTGGCTGAACAGAGGAAACAGGGCCTCTTCCGGATTGCCTCGCCGGACACGTCTGCCGTTGTGGATCGGCTTCGTGCCGGATTGAACTGGATCGCTCCGTTCAAGCGTCCGCTACGGAACGGCTTACGCTCAGTTTTTCCGAGATCATCAAAACGGGCTTTGGCTTCCGGCCAGACGGCAAGCTGGGTCTCGATGAAATCCTTCGCCTGTTCGTGGAAATCTGAAGCTGTCATCATTCCTCTTCTCCCGATAGATCACCCTCTCCCGACGCTGTCTCGCGGGCCGGGTCATTCTCCTGCAGCCGTGCGAAAAGCTCGAGACTCCGGATATAGTCTTTATACTTATTATGTGCATTCTCCTTCTCGACAGAGAGATGCGCGTCAGAATTCCCGTCCCAGCGCCGGCAATAATACAGACATTCGTATATTCTGCCGACCCGCCATTCACGGCTGATCCGCAATGCCATCGCGTAATCCTCGCCATAGCTCGTATTCGGGAAACGTATTTCACGTACAAGAGAGGTCAGAAAAGCTCTCGGCGCGCCGAAACCGTTTATTCTGAGAGCATTGTTCCGGCCGTTATCATCGGTCCATTCAGCATGATCGATCAGGCCCCCTTCTACAGGAGTCAGATCCGGACCGGTCAGCATATAGCTTCCGACAACCATTCCGCACATATCTTCATAGAATGTATCAACGATCTTCTGAAGTGTCAGGGGTGAGGAATAGACATCGTCAGAGTCGAGCTGAACCATAAAGCGGCCGCATTTTTCATGGAATGCGGCTTCGTTCCAGCAGCCGCCGATTCCGAGACCTTCCTTCCCGGACAGTCTGACGAGTACCAGCCGGGGGTCATCGATCGCCTCGAGAAGTTCGCGGGTTCCGTCTGTCGAACCGTTATCGACGACAATCACATTGAAATCGAACTCAGCATACTGGCTCAGCGCACTCTTCACAGCCTCACCGACAGTAGCCACCCGGTTCCTTACCGGTATGACAACTGACGCGACAACAGGAAACTCACCATCATCAACCGGTCCCTCTGAGGGTTCCTCCTCAAGCAAAGCCCCGATCTCATAAAGATGGTCGGAACATATCTGCTCCATCGCTTTCTGATATATCCGGCTTCGCGGGTTCACATAATCGTGCTGGCGTTCTCCACTGTGGCGCGTGTCCTGAAGCGGCATGGAATAAAGGAACTCCGGAACACATATTATTCCGCGCCCTAAAGAGAGGCGCAATCTGAGCGCATACCATCCGCCGTCGGGCGATTCGGAGTCCTCATCCTCGAAGTCTTCCGTCGCACTCAGTACGTCGGAACAGTTGAGAGCCACAACGCCTCCGAAATCGAAGTCATCGCGCAACGAACCCGGCTGATAATCGATCAGTGGATGATCTCTTTCGGAACCGTCTTCGAGCTCATCGCGATAGTAGCTGTAGACCATTGTCGCGTCACTCTCTTCCGAGATTTGCAGCAACCTGTCCTTCCCGTACTTATAGAATGAGGGGGTACGATTGCCGACGGCAACGAGAATATATTGTTCGAGACCACGGCGGAAAATCTCGTCGCGGAGGTCATTGACTGTCGAGAAATGATAAAGTGACATCAGATTGTTCTGTTATGGATTTTTCTCTTGGTTTACAGGGTCAGAGTGAGCCGAGACTCCCGAGAATATCTTTCATGAGCCGGGACCTCTGATCCGGATCGCTCAGGCTCTCGAACGGGACACTGAGCACGGCACTTCGACCACGCCCATATTCGGTCAGGATGCCTGCCGCTCCATTTGAGTCCGTAAAGTTAAGAATAATTTTCCCATTTTCAACAGGGACCAGCGGATCGGGGTTTTCGACAATATATTGCCGATCGTTGAGATTATTAGAATATTTGTATGTACGGTTTCCGAAACCTATGCCGATGGCCTTCAGATCTGTTTCGATCTTTCCGTTTGAAGGACGTACGGCTTCAGGTGCTCTTTCGATTCCAAGAATCTCTCTTGCAAATCCTGAGGCTTCGCGGTTCAGGACGCTATCAGCCTCACCTGTGACATACTGACCGCTGACAATCAGACGTCCTCCCCCCTTAAGGAAGCTTTTGAGTTCCTTCCTTAATTTTTCGGGATACAAGACCGAGCGTACCCCGCTTGTTCCGCGTCCCGTGACGGTCGCTTTCTGCTTGCCGAGAATCAGGTCGACGGTTTTATAGTCCGAAAAATCCACATGTCCCGATTCGACAGCTCCGAGCGACGCGGAAACAAAACCTTTGCCGGCCGCTGCAATCGCTGTTCCGTGGACATACGGGTAGTCGAACGTATTGCCGGCAATGATTTTCGGAGCATAGCTGTCACCGCTCTTACCGAAAGAATCGCCCGAAGATCTGCGGAACTCGTTCTGATAGCCGGTGAAAAGTACATCCTTGATATATGGCACGCCGAAATCGGTCTGCGAACTGAATCCGGCTCTGTCTCCATCTTTGAAAGCCTCGGGACCCGAGACTCTGTCGAATCCGTTCACAATGAGTACAGGCTTTTCATTTCCGGGAACTTCGCGCAAAGCGAGAGTCTCGGAGGGAAAGGATACTCCGCCTTCATTGACGGCAACCACACGGAAGGAATGAACCTCATCATCGGGAACGACAATGTCATAATGCTCTTTCTTTGTCTGTCCGAGGAAATGGAATCCCAGCTCATCGCCACTCCGTTCATAAATCAGATAATGGGAAGGTGCCGCTGTCGGTTCAAGAGGATCCTCGACCGGCTTCCATGTCAACCGGAAATGGTTCTTTTTCGTCCGCGAAATTGCGAAATCCTTCACCGGCAAAGGCTGTATCACGACTTCGCGATCTTTACGCTCGGAAATGAAACGTGCCATGGCCTTATAGACCGAGCGCCCGACAGTAAACTGAAAAGCAGGGTCAAGACCATACATCATGTCACCGAAGTTCTGATGACTCATGAGTTCGATGAGAGCGGTCGGCACTTCGGGAACCCTGGCCTCAACGTATGATTTGTCCCACATCGAACGGCGCGTCCATTGAGGTTCCCACGTCTGGCGGATGTCGCCTGTGATCTGACGCATCAGCATGTCGGTCAGCATACGCGAATTGATTCTCGGGGTGCCGTCCTCATAGCTGTCTCCGCCATTGGTATAATAAATACCGAGTGTCCCGACGATAGAATCGTCCGCACGTTTTCCCGCATCGGTATGCAGGGCCATCGCGGCATCAACCGGAATCCGGAGGCCGCGGTAATCAGGGAGCACAGCGGAGCCGCCTGCGAGATAATTCACCCAATGTCCTCGCGAGGTGTAGTCATCCTTATAGTCATCACTTCCGTGATAGGGAGAGTAAACCCTTTCGGGGAATCCGGCCCAGTGGAGCCAGTATCTCGCACCCTCTGCAAACCGGGGCATACCGGATACCTTGAAGGTCGGGGCCGGTCCTTTAGCCACAGGCTGAGGTACGGCAGTTTCAGCGTCGGTTTCCTCATCCCCGGATTCATCATCCTCGTCGTCACCTTCATCATCATCGTCTTCCTCATCATCTCCCTCTTCGTCTTCCTCTTCCTCTTCGTCATTTTCAGACTGAATTTTTGTCTTTGAACCTTTTGAAACGGAAGAAGTTGTTGCCTCGGGGGTAGATGGGTCATACAGGATGTCTGACCGCTTCGGGGAGCGGGCGATGTTACCCATTCCTCCGCCTATCTTCACTGCATCGGCAGTCACAACCTTTCCGGAGTCGGAAGAGACATTGGTCAGCGTGACGACAGGCTCCGAGTCGCTGTAACCAGCTTCGAGAGGGAACGTACCGAGATAGATCCATGTTCCGCCACCCATAGTCTGGTTGACGCTGAATTCTCTTGAGCCGCCGGAATAATTGACTGTATAACGGGCATCTTTAGTTGACTCGGGGAGCGATTTATAGCTGACATAGACGGCATATTCGCCATCTTTCGGAATGTCGGCATACCATGCCGCAACACTTGGCGAGCCACCGGCGACAGTCCGAGTCTGGCGGTATGTGCCGTTTTCAAACGGATTCTCAGTATCGCGGAAATCGGGAAGATCATAAATAAAACCTTCGAGCTCGCCGGTCACCCATTTCTGAGTTCCGTTCTGCTCCCTGTAGGTGGTCTGGGAATAAATCGCGCCATCCGGGTTTGTGTCGTTATCGACGATGACCTCGGATGAGTTCAAATCTCTTTCGCGCGGAAGCATGACATACGCTCCCGCATTCTCCATCATTGGGACGGCATAATTCAAGATGAAGGATGTCGGGAACAGATCTTCTGCTGTCGTAAACAGTAAAGGTCGCTGCCAATACCATGCTCCGTTCTTATAATATCGTCCGTGGCTGTGCCAGAGAGCTACGACATCACCCGCCATGCCCTTCTTTGGTATCCATGGGGCTGCCCTCTCGGTGACGAAAGCCGGATTCTTTCTTCTCTCAGCCGGAAGTTTGTCAACCTTGGTAATGTAATATGCCAGATTCTTGCTGCCGACTCTCAGATCTATTCCATATCCGTCAAGAGAATCCGGCAACGCGTTCTTGACCTCCTTCGTTAGCTCACTGATCAGTTCGCGGGTCACGGGGAGATATGTGAAGTTCTCGTTCAATCCGATCCGGGCTGTGCGGTTTTTGGTGTCCGGGCGCACGCTGTTCACACGCAGACCTCCCGGATTGAGTTTTTCGGGAATTGTGGAGAGGACATGTGCATTCACCCGCAGGGTCAGCGAATCATTCTGAGGCTGTTCCGGCTGAGGTGCCGGAGCCTTTCTGACCACAGCCTTCTTTTTCTTTTTCCGGTTTGTGGATTTTTTCTTTCCCGAACCTTTCTTTCTCCGGGTGCTCCCTTTCTTTTTGCGGGACGAAGACTTTCCGGCAGAGGTCCCGGATTTCTTTTTGCGGGACTTTTTGGCCGCTGCTTCGGCATATTCAACGCCGGCCATGGCAGCCATCTCCGGCACACCGGCGAGGTCGGCACAGATTCCGATTATGAAGGAGAGGAGGATTATGATGACGGTCTTTCGGTTCATGAGCTCTTTTTCGGTTGGATTGCAAAAATACTGAAAATGGGCTCCCCGACCGAATCCTCAACCAAATTTTACAATTTTTTCACAATTGTGGATGAAGGATGCGCCGGGAGTTGTCAAGGCTATGTAGTCGCCACGTTCAGGATTGGAAAAGAGGTTGAAACGGATCGCATCCGCTTCACGCCGTCGTTGCTCCTCCGGCTCGCCGAGTCCGAAATGCATCGGGAAGAAATAACGGATATCAATTGCTCTGACGAGCTCGTAGGCACCTGTCCAATAGTCAGTTCCTATTCTTGAATCTACCGGCATCATCGCGATGTCAAGTTCAGGATAAGCGGAAGAGATATCTTTCAATATTGCCCTGTAATCACCCAATGCCTTTCTTACTTCTGCTTCAGTTGATTCATCTTTCCAGATCCAGGCATTCAAATCTCCCGCGTGGAAAACCTTCAATCCGCCGACCTCGACAACGTATGAGTTCCCGATGTCGGTCGAGCCGAAAGCATGGACCGTGAATCCGGCAATATCGGTGCTTTCACCGCGTTTGAGGACGGTATATTGATCCTCTCTGAGGCGTGTTCCGCGCCACAACGAACCGGGGCTCAGCTGGTGACGCACGGCCCGGGCCGTGTCATTGCTGAGTATGTAATGCACCTGAGGCCAATCCGCAGCCCACTCGAAAATCTCCCTGACGAAATGATCTTTGTGATGATGGCTGACAAGAATCAACACCGGTTCGCCAGTTGCCTTCAGCTCCTTTATCCACGATGGACACTTCCAGTCCGGTTCGCGCGGATCTTTCCAGAAATCAAAAATTACCGCTCCATTTCCGGGTCTCCTGAAAATGAAGCAATCATGCCATATATATGTAAGGCTGAAACCCGGTGAACATTCCTGATATCTTTCTGACATTTCGTTTGATTTCAAAGCACGTATTTCAATATTTCAGAGGGAGAAGATACGACATGATCGGCAAATGCACGGCGGAGTTCGCTGACGGGGCGGAAGCCCCAGCTGACTCCGACAGATTCAACACATGCACGGCGTGCTGTCTCGATGTCAACAGCGGAGTCACCGACATGCAGCACGCGCGCTTTCGGTGTCGGATGTTCGAGGAGGATCTGAAAATCAATCGAAGGATCCGGTTTTGCCGGTCTGTCATCCGTCTGTCCGAGAATCGCAACGAACTCGGTGTGGGGAAAGAAATGGCGCATTATCTTTTCGGCAGCAGACTGATATTTGTTTGTCGCGACGGCAATGGCCACTCCATTGTCCGCGAGCTCCTTCAGCAATTCCGGAATTCCGGGATATGGGACAGTGTGGTCTGTGCAATGTTCATCATAATACTCCCGGAAATGATGAAGAAGATGATCCACGCCTTCGGAATCGACATCGGGATTTGCCCTTTCGAGCAACTTCCGGACTCCGTTTCCGACCATATAATTGTAGGCTGCAATGGGATGCTCGGCATATCCCATCGTCCTCAACGCATAGTTGCATGCCTCACCAAGATCTGCAATTGTGTTGAGCAACGTTCCGTCAAGATCGAAGATCACAAGACCTTTTTTCGTCGGGGGTTTCGGATCAGCTCCTTTTTCAAGTGTTTCAATATCTGACATAATAATTTTAGTTCTAAATAATTAATTTTCAGAGCCTGCTTTTTGTTTCGGGAGTGTTCTGCGGACGATTCCGGTCACCGCGAAAGTTGCGATACAAGCGACCATCACGATTCCGAAGAAACCGACATATCCCAAAGGGATACCGGAATAACAGGGATCGGTCGGCGTCAGGGCCTTGTCTACTATTTCGAACAACCAGCCCGAAGCCATTCCGGGGAGCATCATTCCGAGAGCCATGAAGGCCGTGCAGAAGGCATAATGTGATGTCCTCTGAGGTCCGTCACAATAGTACATCATGTACATCATGAAAGCTGTAAATCCGAATCCGTAGCCGAACTGCTCTATTCCGATCGCCAGACAGACCGACACAAACGATTCGGGCTGTTCGAGGGCAAGCCAACAATAAAGCACACATGGCAGACCGAGCGCAAGAGCCATCGGCCACAACCATCGTCTGAGGCCTCCGCGTGCGATTGCGATGCCACCGACAATTCCACCGGCAAGGAGCGCCGCGACTCCCACCGTTCCGTTCACGAATCCGACATTGGCTGTTGAAAGCCCGAGTCCGCCACCTGTTCTCGCCTCGACGAGAAACGGCTGAACAAGCTTCAGGCACATTGCCTCCGGAAGCCGATAGAGCAGAATGAAACTTAAAGCCGTCCATATATGAGGCTTTCTGAAAAATGTGACGAATGTGTCGGCGAATTCCTTAGCTATATCCCCTGCTCCTCTTCCGGCGACAGGATGGTCGTCAGCCGCCTTGGGCATCATCCGGGTATGGTAGAGCGCGATGGCGAGCATCACGACAGTGAGTATCATGAAAGTGATACTCCATGCCTTTGGAATATCTCCGGTCCTTTCTTCCAGCCAGCCTGCGACCATGACAATCACCCCTTGACCGAGAATTGAGGCGAGCCTATAGAATGTCGATCGGACTCCGACATAAGCGGCCTGTGCCGAGCGGTCGAGTTCAAGCATGTAGTAGCCATCCGCCGCAATATCATGTGTAGCCGAGAAAAAAGCCATTAGCCAAAGGGCCGCGAGAGAGGCCGCGAAGAAGAAACTGAACGGGAGGACGAAGGCAACGGAGGCCATGGTCAGACCGATAAGGAACTCCATTGTGACAGTCCACCATCTCTTGGTGCGGAATATGTCGACAAAAGGGCTCCAGAAGGGCTTGATCACCCAAGGGAGGTAGAGCCAGCCTGTGTAGAATGCGAGCTCTGCCTTGCCTATTCCCATCCGGAAAAACATCAGCACTGTGAGGGTGTTGACGGCGAAATAGGGCAATCCCTCGGCAATATATAGTGTCGGAATCCAGAGCCAAGGCGATTTCCTAAATGCCGTAGCCTGTTCCTTAACATCAGTACTTGTCATCTTCTTTTATGTCATCTTCTTTCAATATCACCCGACGTGAGTTTCAATTTCTCCGGAAGTGACTCAGCAAAATTAGTCATTTTGGGCGAACTTTTCTTAACTTTGCAATCTAAACGATAGAAATAACTCAGACAATGGAACCCATTTACAGCTCCTCTTTCTTCATCTCTGCCGGAGATGTCAACGCAGAGGGAGAACTCGGACTGCCGCAGCTGACGTCAGCGCTGATTGACATTGCGACGCGCCACGCCAATTCTCTCGGAATCGGTAACCCGACAATGGTACAGGCAGGCATCAACGCCGGATGGGTTCTATCGCGCCTTTCGATTGAGATGGAACGCTATCCCCGGGCCAATCAGGAATGCAGAATCGAAACTTGGGTCGAGGCGTGGAACCGCCATTTTTCGGAGCGTTCTTTCAGGATCTCGGATACTGAGGGGTACATTCTGGGTTTTGCCCGTTCAATATGGATGGTGATGACAACAGACACCCATGAGAACTACGGCCTATCTCATCTTGAACTGCCCGAAGGATGTCTCGGAACAGGTCTTGTGAACCCTATCGCACGCCAGGCACGGCATCGTTCGGACATCAGTTCCGCAGAACCCGAAAGAACCTACACTTTCCGGTATTGCGACATAGACTTTTACAGGCACGTCAACACAGTCTCATACGTGCGTCTGATGCTCAACAGCTTCTCTCTCTCAACAATGGATGCCAACCGCGTCCGCCGGCTTGAGCTCTCCTTTATGCACGAAGGGAAATATGGGGTACCTGTTCAGATCAAGCGCAGGGAAGAACCCGACGGGGTCAATGTATTCCTGCTTTGTGACAGCGCCTCGGGGACGCCCGTCATGTTCGGAAGGGTGCATCTCGAAAAGCGATAACATTTCCGGATCAGCCTGAAGTGAAGAAAACGATTCTGAAAGTCATATCTCTCATTGTGCTCGCCCTCATCACCGGGTGCAGCGCAAGCCGTCATGTGGCTCAGGGATCGTATCTTCTTGACCGCGTTTCAATTGAGCTCGACTCCACTGCCGGCCAGCCGGATCTGAATCCGGAAGCCTTTCTTCCCTATCTCAGACAGCAGCCAAACCACAAGATATTGTGGAGCATGCGGCTCCGCCTCGGAGTCTACAACATGTCGGGAAAGGACTCCACGAAATGGTGGAACAAATGGATCCGGAAACTCGGGGAGCCGCCCGTCATTTATGACCCGGCATTGACTGAACTGTCGGAGGAGCAGCTTCAGCGTGCGCTCGTCAATAAGGGTTATCTGAAAGCGCAGGTGAAGACTGACACATTCGCTGACAGGAGCAAGCGCAAGATGAAAGTCAGATACCGGCTGATCCCCGGTTTGCCTATGATGATAGATTCGGTCGCATACGACATTCCGGACCGTGAGGTGAGGCGTGTGATAATGGCCGATTCGGCTCTTTTCCCGGCCCGGCCCGGTTCGCCGCTCGACCGGAATATTCTCGAAAGCCAGAGGGAACTGATCACATCATCGATGCGCAATGCAGGCTATTATGACTTCGTGAAAGATATGATAACCTTTAATGCGGACACAATCGCCGGCAGCCGCTTCGCTGACCTGACGATGAAGGTTGCTGAAAACGGAAACGACAGGCCGTCAGCCCTCACTCAGTTCCGGATCTCACGGATCAGGGTCGTCACCGATTACAGGACCGACATGGCCGACCGGATATCAAACCTTTCTGAATTCGATTCCATATCATATCACGGAATAGACATATTCACGAGCGGAAAGCCATATCTCCGTCCTTCGGTGATCGCAGAAAACTGTTTCATCGTCCCTGGCGGTATCTACAGCCAGAGTGATGTCGACAGGACCTATCAGGCTTTTTCAAGGCTTACGATATTGAACTTCATCAATATCCGTTTCCTCCCGACACGGGTTCCGGGGCTTCTGGATTGCTATATTCTCCTGACTCCGGGAAAAAGCCAGAGCCTGTCTGTCTCAATCGAGGGAACCAATTCAGAAGGTGACCTCGGAGTCGCGGCCGGACTCGGATATACACACCGCAATGTCGGGAAAGGATCGGAAAACCTAAGCGCGAAGGGCCGTGCCGCATACGAAGCGCTCAACGGACATCTTGACGGCCTTCTGAATCACCGGTACCTTGAACTTTCGGCAGAATTGGGTGTGACATTTCCTAAATTCAAGGCCCCGTTCCTAAGGGAGAGTTTCAAACGACGTATCAACGCCTCATCTGAGTTAGGTGTCTCGATAAACTATCAGGAGCGGCCTGAATACACCCGCATAATCTCGACGGCCGGATGGGCCTATAAATGGAACGAACGTACGACGGGCAACCGACACACCTACACGCCGATAGATATAAACTATGTCTATCTTCCCAAGTCGACCAATACTTTTATTGACAATATAGCCCCGGACAATCCGCTCCTGCGATACAGCTATGAGGACCATTTCATCATGAGAATGGGCTACAGCTTCTATCACACGAACAAACGCCGCGAAAACCCGTGGGACAAGTCACATCAGGCCTACATATATACGGTGCGTGTAAATTCCGAAATCGCAGGCAACCTGCTCTTCGCACTCAGTTCGATTTTCAATCATCGCTCCAATTTTCATCAGAGCCCATACAAGGTCTTCGGAATCCACTATTCACAATATTTCAGGACTGAGGTCGACTATGCTTTCGTTCATCAGTTCGACACGCGCCAGTCCGTCGCTTTCCATGCGGTCGGAGGGCTCGGAATTCCATACGGCAATTCCAGCATCCTTCCGTTTGAGAAACGTTTCTATGGAGGAGGAGCGAATGGAGTCAGGGGCTGGTCAGTCCGTACCTTGGGCCCGGGATCCTATCCCGGACGCAATTCGGTCAGTGATTTCATTTATCAGTGCGGCGACATCCGGCTTTGCCTGAGCGCGGAATACCGCGCCAAATTATTCTGGGTAGTCGAGCTCGGCGCCTTTATAGATGCCGGAAATATATGGACTATACATAACTACGAGAACCAGCCGGGAGGCTGGTTCAGGTTCAATGAGTTCTACAAACAGATTGCCGGAGCATACGGTCTCGGAATACGCCTCGACTTCAGCTTTTTCCTCTTGAGATTCGATCTCGGAATGAAAGCGAAGAATCCGGCCCGTGGAGAGGAACCGTGGCCCCTGATCCATCCTGACTGGTATCGCGACCACGCCTTCCATTTCTCAATCGGCTACCCCTTCTGAAACCTCATTATAAAAGGGTCTGAAATCCTTACATAATAAGGGTCTGAATATAATAAGGGTTAAAATCCTTTATGAAAAGGGTTTAAAATTCGCTGGAGAAGTGGAAGCGGATCTTGGGGAAGTCGTTCTGAGCCATCTGAAGCACATAGTTGGAATCGGCAAGAAAAACATCACGTCCTTCCTTGTCCGTTGCCATAAACTGGTGCTTTCGTTTCTTGAAGGCCGCGAGCGCTTCGGCATCATCACTTTCAATCCAGCATGCCTTGTAAAGGCTGATCGGCTCCCACCGGCATTGCGCTCCATATTCATGAAGGAGCCGGTACTGGATGACCTCAAACTGAAGCTGACCTACTGTGCCGATGATTTTGCGGCCGTTGAACTGATTGGTGAAGAGCTGGGCGACACCCTCGTCCATCAGCTGACGGACTCCTTTGTCAAGCTGTTTCTGCTTCATCGGATCCGCATTCTCGATATATTTGAACATCTCCGGCGAGAACGAGGGAAGCCCCTTGAAATGAAGAAGTTCACCTCCGGTCAGCGTATCGCCGATCTTGAAATTGCCGGTGTCGGGGATACCGACAATGTCTCCCGGATAGGCGACATCGACAATGTTCTTTTTCTGGGCCATGAAGGCTGTCGGGGCTGCAAAACGCATCATCTTGTCGTGGCGGACATGACGGTAGTTAACGTTTCGTTCAAACTTGCCTGAACAGATCTTGACGAATGCAATGCACGACCTGTGGTTCGGATCCATGTTCGCATGAATCTTGAAGACAAATCCGGAAAATTCATCTTCTTCGGGACGCACCTGGCGCTCTTCGGCCATGATGGGACGCGGCGCCGGAGCGATCTCGACGAAACAGTCCAGAAGTTCCTTGACTCCGAAGGTGTTGAGAGCCGATCCGAAGAATACCGGAGCGATCTCTCCGGCGAGATATGCCTCTTTGTCAAACTCAGGATAAACCCCCTCAATCAGTTCTATGTCCTCGCGTAATTTAGCCGCATCTGTCTCACCGACTGCCTCGTCGATCAAGGGAGAAGTAATGTCAGGAATCGCGACACGTTCACTGACCGTCTGTTTGGAAGGTGTGAAGAGGTCAAGGCCCTTTTCATATATATTGTAGACACCTTTGAATTTGGCACCCATGTTGATGGGCCACGAAAGCGGGCGCACTCCGATATGAAGTTCAGATTCAAGTTCGTCGAGAATGTCGAAAGGGTCACGTCCTTCACGGTCCATTTTGTTGACGAATATGATTACCGGAGTCTTCCTCATCCGGCAGACTTCCATCAGTTTACGCGTCTGAGCCTCCACGCCTTTCGCGGCATCGACAACAATGATGACCGAATCGACAGCCGTCAGGGTTCTGAATGTGTCTTCAGCAAAATCCTGGTGACCGGGAGTGTCGAGGATATTGATCTTGTAGCCGTTATATTCGAAACCCATCACGGAGGTGGCGACCGAAATACCTCTCTGCTTTTCTATTTCCATCCAGTCGGATGTCGCAGTCTTCTTGATCTTGTTGCTCTTGACGGCACCCGCGACATGAATTGCGCCTCCGAAAAGAAGCAGTTTCTCTGTCAGCGTTGTCTTACCTGCGTCGGGGTGGGAGATAATGGCGAATGTGCGACGGCGCGCAATTTCTTTATTCAGTTCTTCAGACACGGTCAGTTCAGTTATTTTTCAGTCGTTCAATACATTTCGCAAGGGAATCCTGCCAATATGGAATTTCGATTCCGAACGTCTGCTTGATCTTGTTCTTGGAGAGCACGGAATAATTAGGTCTTGCCGCGCGGGACGGATAATCGCGTGTCCCGACAGGCATCACCGTAACATTTTCATTTCCGGAGAGTCGCATGATAGCTTTCGAGAAATCATACCAGGAGGCCACACCCTCGTCAGTGAAATGGTAAATTCCCGGCTTCCACTCGGGGGCGTTGATCACGGAGTTAATGGCCATTGCGAGATCACCGGCGTATGTGGGGGTACCTATCTGATCACTGACCACTTTGATGTCCTTGCCTTCGGAAGCCAGACGGAGCATAGTCTTGACAAAATTATGACCGAACTCGGAATAGAGCCATGCCGTGCGGATTATGACAGCATCGGAGCAATAGGCATTCAGCAGGCCCTCCCCTTCCAGTTTCGTACGCCCATAAATGGAACGCGGATATGGTTCGTCGTTTTCGTTATATGGCCTGAAATTGTTTCCGGCAAACACGTAGTCGGTCGAAATGTGAATCACCTTCACATTGTGTCTCCGGGCTGTCTTGGCGATGTTGCCCACGGCCTCCGTGTTAATCTTCGCCGCAAGGGTCGTCTCCTCCTCCGCCTTGTCCACGGCGGTATAGGCCGCGCAATTGACAATCAGATCTATATTGTTTTCGGCAACGAATT
Organism: uncultured Sangeribacter sp.; assembly: GCA_964393395.1. Lineage (GTDB taxonomy): Bacteria > Bacteroidota > Bacteroidia > Bacteroidales > Muribaculaceae > Lepagella. The sequence continues at coordinate 39,258 of CAYMTQ010000003.1, read as the reverse complement.
TTTCCACTGCCTGAAGATCGGTTATGTCCAGATCATCTATGTCGACGTAGATGGGGTTTACCTCATCATTGTGTGCGAATACCTCCTTCAGGGAATTTCCCAACTGACCGGCGGATCCGGTCACCAATACATTCTTCATCAATACTATAATTAGTAGTCTCCCGGAAAATTTCAGTCAGACTGATCAACCGGCCACCTCGTTATCCGTGAAAAGCTCGTTGTTATAGTCTTTTCTGTAATAACGGGCCAGCAAAGCCAGAAACTTCGAGATCTGCTGTGTCGCCTCGAGAGTCTGCGGAGATACCTCCTTGCCGGCAAGGCGGAGCATCAGGACTCCGTAGAGGGCATTGAAGCATGCCTCGATCTCATCAGGCTTCTCGTCTCCTGCCTTCGCCCTCAGCTCGACGATATAGGGAAGCGTCCGGTAGTATTCGTTGGCATAATCCTGAAAACGGCTGTCAGCCAGAAGGCGACGGCTCAGATCGTTGAGATCAATGATGACATTCCGGTTCAGCTGAAGGTGGCCTTTCTTCTCGACTCCCTCCCGGCGCATCATGTCGATCAGGGATTCGTACCATTCCTTCATCTGTTTCTTCTGCTCGTCATCAAGGCTTGTGTGCTTGTCGATTATGTCGCGCTCGATGCGATCCAGATCGAGGTTGTAAGCACGTATAAGATCCTCAATCTGCCACATATAAAGCAGATATTCGGCAATATTCTCTCTTTTTTTCTGCGATGCTGTAAACATATCTATGTGCAAAATTACGAATTTTCAATTTCATATACAACAAACTGCCTTTGTCTAAGGTTGCTATAATGAGGGGACGGTCTGACAGGATCGGCTCTTGTTGATTAATGACATCATGAAGAAAATCGGAATACTCAGTGACACACACGGTTTGTGGGATGACCGTTACGTCTCTTATTTCAGGGATTGTGACGAAATCTGGCATGCCGGAGACATCGGCGATTATTCAATAATCGAACGTCTGCGCGAAGAAACCGGAGCTGTCGTCCGCGCCGTCAGCGGCAACATAGATCACGGTGAGGTCCGGCGACGCTGTCCGGAAATCGATATCTTCGAGTGTGATGGAATGCGCGTGCTCCTGACCCACATCGGCGGTTATCCGGGGAAATGGTCGCGCGGAATGAAGTCCCTCCTTAAAGAAGAGCGGATCGATCTGATGGTCGACGGACACAGTCATATCCTTAAGATAATGTTTGACAAGGAACTGTATCTTCTGCACATCAATCCCGGCGCTGCCGGCAATCAGGGATGGCAAAAGGTCCGGACTCTCGTGCGCCTCGACATCGAAAACGGCGAACCGCAAAATTGTGAAGTGATTGAACTTCATCGATCAAGCTCCTCTTCTTGATCCTCCATACCGATATTATCCTTAGTTCTATTTCTCAAACATCACATACCCAATCTTTGGTCAACACACCTCACACAACACATTTATCCTCCGGAACTATGAATAACCTGACTAAAATACTATCCCGTCTTCTTCTCCTGGCCCTCATTCTGGGAACTGCACCGGAAATAATGGCCCGAAAGTCGACATCTGAAACTAATAAATCGACAAAGATGAAAAACCGACAGGAACAATCTTTTGAAAATCCGGATTTCAATTTTCCGAAGACAGTGATCGGAAATGCCAGACCGGTTCTCGAAAAGGCTCTAAACGAAGGGCAACCGCTGAATGCACTGAAGGCGCTTCTCGAAATATGTGCGGCAGAAACATCAATTTCGGAGAATTCAGCAGACCGATGTGTCGCGCTCGCTGACTCGGTCGCCGAACAGCTAGACGGCCCCTGGAGAAGTATGGCACTCCTGATCGGAGCCGACATAGTCCGGTCGGTTTATTTCAACGATTTGTGGACCTATAACCGACGGTCGCTACCTCAGAATGAAATGCCGGAACAGATGACACTCTGGGACGGGGCGATGTTCCGCACTCGAATCTGCGACATGGTCGAGGCCTCTGCCGAATCTTCAACAGGATATCTCTCCGAATCTTTATCAGAATTTCTTCCGATTCTGAGCACTGACCCGAAAAAAGCGAATTCGATCGATAAACTGACATACGGTGATTTCCTGAATTATAAATCCCTTTCTCTTCTTTCTGGTTTTGAAGAATCGGATTCCTCCGAGCCTGTGATTCCTTTTGCAGTGATATCTGAAGGTGCGGAGATATCTAAAGGTGCGGACGAACAAAAGAAGCCCGGTCAACGGACACCGAGAATCACTCGCCTTTCAGATTTCTTCATCAGACAGTGGCAATCTTCTCTCGATTCTTCATCGCCTGCTGTGAGATGGATGTGGTTTCTCAATGAAATACGACATACCGATAATGATTTGATATCTTCGGCAGAACGATATGCGACGCTGTGGGAGCAATTCGGAAACACGGATGTGGCTCCGGTTCTCCTCCCCTATTTTGCATCTCCGGTTTTCGCCAATAGAATTGTTCCATATTTAAAAGCCAACAGTATATCAAACAGCAGGTTGGAGAATTTCTATTCTGAGGAAAACTTATATCCCATCTCAATCGGGACCGCCTTGCGTTATACTTCAGTCAAAGCTGTGAAGGAAGTAGTCGCACAGTGGGAGCAAGCTGAGATACGATGGAATATTCCCTCTTACATTCTTCCCGATACACCGACTGAGATACGTCTGACTGACCGAAACCTGAGAACCGGATTTCTCGTCATTATAAAGTTACCGGAGGGAATGTCAGGACGTTATGCAACTGACATCACTCTTTCTGATCTCAAAAAACTTAAGAAGGTAGCAGCCATTGCTTTTGGGAGCGATTCGAAACTCCCGTTTACTGATACATTGACAGTCACCTTGCCACCTCTGGAGACAGGTAGCTATACGGCCTTCCCGTCAACTGACGGTTCAATCAACGGTCTTCTTAAATTCAGGGATAATCCGAAATATCTTGATCTTTCAATTTTTGAAGTTACAGGACTTGGAAAATTTACCCTCAATGCGGTCGGGAAACGTAATGAGGTGTTCATAACCTCCGCTAAGGATGGCGCTCCGGTCCCGGGAGCAACGGTCAAGCTTGATTCAGATACATCTCAGATTTCTTATTCTGAAGTTGTCAAGACAGGTGAAGCGGGATCTTTCTTCATGCCTGTAGTTCCGCGCAAACTCCATAACCTCCGCATGAAGGTGTCAACTGACAGTACCTCTCTGTACACTTCGGAGTATGTCAGTGACCCTGCCGAACGTGAGAAAAACATAAATGAAAAACTCGAGGGACGAATATTCTTCGACAGGCCAATTGCCCGTCCCGGTGATAAAGTAGGCTTTGCCGCAGTAATTTACACAAAAAAAGAAAATAAGCTTTCTCCCGCGGCAGATGTGACTGTCCCTTTCATGCTGCTCAATGCTTCGTATACAGAGACAGATTCTCTCACGCTGAAAACCGACTCTTTTGGAAGATGTGAAGGAGAAATAACCATCCCATCGGAAGGAATGTTGGGGAGATGGAGGCTCCGGGCGATTCTTCAGGGAAGAGATGAATGGAACTGTCCGGAGAGTACCATCTCTGTCGAGGAATACAAGAATCCTGTCAATATCCTGATTCTTGACAAACCGGAACTTCCCTCTGATTCTGAATTGGTAATCAAGGGTCGCGTCGAGACCTATTCAGGTATGCCGGTGGCCGATGCCAAGGTGAATATCGATATCGAGACCTGGAGCCGATGGTGGTTCCCCGGGGAGGTGAGCGGCCGTTTTTCAACCGAGACTGTCACCGGAGCAGACGGACAATTCCGAATTTGCCTCTCGCGGGAAGGACTTGAAGGCACAGGGTTTGCCGACAGGTCATATATGCTGACCGCCAGATCCGTTTCGAAGAGTGGCGATACGGCAGAAGACGGAACTTTCTTCGCTTTGGGTAACACTCTCGTGGCTGTTCCGGAATTTCCTTTTACTATCAACGCCGACACCCCGCAGATTACCCTTCCGGTCAAGGTTTATGACAGTGCGGGTACGCCGCGAAATGTCCGGCTCGGATACACAATGAAGAATGTTTCTGATCCGTCAATCGCATTTTCGGGTACATTCGAGTCACCTTTGCTGAAACTTCAGTCAGACTCGATTCCCTCGGGAACCTACTCTATTGAATTCCATCTTGCAACAGGCGAAGAGGGAATCCTTAAAACGACTGACTACGAGAATAAGATAATAATCTGGAGAGATACCGATACAGTTCCGGCCGGTGATGGCACTTTGTGGATTCCGCGGGATCAGGTGATTGCCGAAGCCGGGAAAGATTCAGTTGAAGTGCGCTTCGGCAGTCGATACAAAGACCAGAAAATCCTCTGTGTTGTTTCAGACGAAAACGGAGAAATTTCTCGCCGATGGATCACTCCGGAAGGGGCTATGACCTCGGTTTCAGTACCGGTTCCTGAGAACGATTCACGTATTTTCGTCACTTTCATAGCCATGCGTGATTTCGTTTCTGTCACTGAGACTGTGACTGTCCTTCCTCCGGTTGAAGCCACACCGCTTCAGTTGAAGGTGGAGACTTTCAGGGATAGGCTGACGAGTTCAACGCGCGAGACATGGCGTTTCCGGTTCACCGACGGCCCGAAATTGCCTGCTTCCGAAATTCCGGCAATGGCAGTGATGACAGATAAGGCACTCGAAGCACTCGCCACCCTCAACTGGACGTTCTCTCCCCGCTCTTCTCTCAGGTGGACTCCCGGCGTATCATTCAGAAACCGCCAGCCCGGTTCATCATATTATTCCTTCTCTTCTGTATTGCCCGGATTTAAGACCGCTCCTTCATATATCTATCCTACTGACTGGGTATACCCGCCGAATTCGCTTTCAATCCGCGTCAGAAGTCTTAGGATGATGAAATCCTCCGCAGTTGACTACGCTTCTTCTGCACACGCATCGCTTACCGGAATCGTAAACGGGATAGCGTATGCTGATGATATGGACATGGCTGCACCCGACGGAATGGTTGAGGAGCAGGCAGCGATGGGCGGTTTCTTGGCAGAATCTACGGTCGAAGAAGCAGAAGTAGATTCCGGAGAAAATCAGACGCCGGAGAGTATGGATCAAGCCTTCCGTGAGGCCGAATGTCCTGTGGCTTTCTTCAAGCCGATGCTCACAACAGACCGGGAAGGACGCCTTGAAATCGAATTTGACGTTCCGGATTTCAATACGACATGGCAGTTCAATCTCATGGGATATGACGAACGTCTGGAAACAGCATCACTGACATTGGATGCTGTGAGCTCAAAACCTGTGATGGTCAGGACATCGCTTCCTCGTTTCGTCAGGACTTCGGACAAAGTCATCCTGACAGCTAATGCCTACAATAATTCACTTGAGGAGATATCTCTTGGTGGCAGGATTGAAATATTGGATCCGGCCACGAAAAAAATTCTTATTTCAAGAAAATTCAAAGGGGTTAAGACAGCCCCGGGCCATGGGTGTCTGTTCTCTCTTGAGTGGGAAGTGCCGGCAAACATTGAAGCGGTGGTGGTTCGGGCCGTAGCCGACGGTGCCGGACATTCGGACGGAGAACAGGCCCAACTCGTCATTCTTCCATCCTCTACCCCGGTGATTGAATCCGTTCCGTTCTGGCTCTCTCCGGATCAGAATGAATTCTCTATTGAAGTCCCCTCCATGAACTCCGGGAGCTCCGTCACCCTTCTTTATTGCGACAATCCGGCATGGTATTGCCTGACCACACTTCCTTCTCTCGCGAATGAATCCGGCAAAACACTGACGTCGCTGATATATGCCTATTATGGCAATTCGATCGGAACAGGTCTGCTCCGGACTTATCCGGATCTGCGCAACGGCCTTTCTTCCATAATTGAAAGCAGCCTGAAGGGAGAAACCGATATGCTGAAATCAAATCTGGAGAGAAATCCGGAACTGAAAGCTATCTCATCAGGATCCACGCCCTGGGTAAATTCAGCGAGCGCCGAAACCGCCCGGATGGCATCTCTCGGTGACCTTTTGGATTCAGAAAAGAGCCGGAATATATTGAATCGCCTTTTGACAGACATTGCTGATCTGCAAGCATCAGACGGCGGAATGCGCTGGTATCCTGATGCCGAGGAAAGTTCTTCATGGTGTTCGGGACAGACCCTGCTTCATTTCGCGATGCTCGACCGTTTCGGCTATCTTCCCCATAATGACACTGTAAAGAAAATTGTAAAGGGAACCGCTGAATATTGCCGTCAATCTATTCTTAAGGATTGGAAACGCCTCTCGTCAAGAAATGGAGACAATGACGAAACTCTCTCATCATTCCTTCCCGTAATGACGAATTTCCTTTATATCACGACACGGTTTGGAAATTCGGATCTTCTTCCAAAGGAATCAAGCCAATTCTCTAAACTTGCTGACCGATCCATCAGACTGCTCGGAAACTCATGGGGCCGGATGAACATTTATAACAAAGCCACTGCGGCTTCTCTACTTGCCGCCAAAGGAAAGAAAGAGACTGCCCTGCGGATTCTTGAATCTCTCTCGGAATTTTCCATAACAGATCCGGCCAAGGGAATGTGGTTTGACAATCTTTCGGGTGGGATCTTCTCACCGTGGAACAAGCTGATCACAACGGCTCAGGTTCTCGAAGCTTATTCTGAAATTCTACCTTCAAGTCAGGAAATAGACAAGCTCCGTCAATGGCTTCTGCTTCAGCGGCAGACTGAAAACTGGGGAGAACTCAGAGATGCAGCCGAACTTGTTCAGGCAGTTCTCTCTTCCGGCACATCATGGACCGGAAAGCCGGGTGCATTTGAAATCAAGGCCGGGACACACACACTTCTTTCATCAAAAGATCTTCCGCAATATGGCGAGGCAACTGTTTCATTGCGTCCTGAAGAGGTATCCGGAAAGAAACTGACCGTCACCCGCACTCCCTCAGGAATAGCGTGGGGCGGAATCGTCAGCCAATATGTGGCACCGTTGAAGGACATCAAGGCTGTCTCTTCCGACGGACTCTCTGTGAAAAAGAGTATTTTTGCCATGCGTGTTGAAAATGGAGTCGAGTCCGCCGTTTCACTCGAGCAAGCCGGAAGCCTGAAGGTCGGCGACAAAGTCAGAATCCTCCTGACGGTTGACAATGACCGCGACATGGAATATGTGACGTTGACCGACGAGCGCAGCGCATGTCTTGAACCGACAGAAGCACTGTCCGGAATCGACGTAATTGACGGACGGTACATGTACCGCGAGGTCAGAAACACGCAAACCAACTTCTTCATCAGCTATCTCCCCAAGGGCCGTTATCAATTCAGTTATGATTGCGTTCTGACTTCCGCCGGCACATTCTCTTCCGGAATCAGCACGATTCAGAGCCAATATGCACCTCAGCTGACAGCACATAGCGCCCCCGTTCCGGTAACTGTCGAAGAACAGTAACCCGATGCAATTACCGGACTCCGGGAATCCTTTTAATAACGGTGTATTTACCGTTAATTCCGATAATTTCGGGGAATTTGGTGATTAGCGGATAATTTTGTAATTTTGTGGCGGTTTTGCGCAATCCGGTTTCGGCAAACGCAGAACCGCCCCTTATCTATTGGAGGATTCTCGGGCAGAATCCTCTCGTGTGATGGGAAATTTAATGTTCATTCTTCCGGCAAGTATTCGGAAACCCGATTTCACAGCCGGGCGGAGGGACTTTTATTTTGAGTAACACAAAAAAACAAACAGAACCAAATGAAATCATTTGATCTCAAGTCCGAAGCTCGCGTAGACCTCGGCAAGAAAGCAGTGAAAGCACTCCGCAAGGAGGGCAAGATTCCCGCAGTCCTCAACGGCGGCAAACATGTTGATCTCCCCTTCACCGGCGAATTGAAACCGGGCGAGAAGCTCGTTGTTCTTGACGAAAAACGCGGTCTGATCACAACAGACATCACTGTGAAGAACGAGGATGTCCGCAAGCTCATCTACACTCCCGATATTTTCGAGATCAATCTCGAAGTCAACGGCGAGACCCGCAAGGCTGTCATGAAGGAGATTCAGTTCCAGCCTGTGAAGGACACTATCCTCCACATCGATTTCCTCGAGGTATTCCCCGACAAGCCCGTTGTTATGGAAGTGCCCGTTCAGATCGAAGGTCACGCAGAAGGTGTGAAGGCCGGTGGTAAGCTTCAGCTTTCAATGCGTAAGCTGAAAGTGAAAGCTCTCTACAACGAGATCCCCGAGCGTCTTGTCATCAACGTTGACAACCTCGGCCTCGGAAAGAGCATGGCAGTAGGCGATCTCCACTTCGAGGGCCTCGAGCTTATGAACGCCAAGAATGCAGTTGTCTGCGCCGTTCAGCTGACACGTGCAGCTCGTGGTGCCGCTGCGAAAGCCGAGTAATTTCTGAAGCCCGGAGAGCCCGACACAGGTCCTCCACATTAACAGACACAAGGCGGAGCCACCCGATCAGAGTGGCTCCGCCTCCTTATCCTCAGACAGATGAGCCTCAGAAACTGGCTTGGAAATTTATTCGGGAAGGTCAATGCGACCAAGGAATCCGGAGATCCGGATAATCATGATATGAAGAAATTTTTAATCGTCGGACTCGGAAATATCGGTCCGGAATATGTCGGCACGCGCCATAATGCCGGCTTCATGGTCGCCGATTGCCTGACGGAAGAATATGGCGCTCAGTGGAAATCCTGCCGATATGGAGACATGGCGACCGTCAGAATCAAAAACTGTGAGCTGATGGTCCTGAAACCATCGACTTTCATGAACCTCAGCGGAGTCGCGGTCCGATATTGGATGAACCACGAGAAACTTCCGCTTGAAAATCTGCTTGTGATAGTTGATGACCTCGCGCTTCCTTTCGGAACGATCAGACTCAGAGGCCGCGGCTCAGATGCCGGTCACAATGGTCTGAAGAATATCGCGTCCGAACTCGGCAATCAGAACTATGCAAGATTGAAATTCGGTGTAGGTAATGATTTTGCCAAAGGTGGACAGGTTGACTTCGTGCTCGGAAAGTTTCCCCCGGAGGAAGAGAAGCTTCTCCCCGAGCGTCTTCGCATGGCCGCAGATGCTGTCAAGGCCTTCTGTCTCTCAGGCCTGCAGTTTGCGATGACGCACTATAACGGAAAATAATCATTTGTCCTTAATAACCACTCAAGACCAGCCGCATCTGACAAGGAACCGGGTCATTAAGACACCGTCGAAATGCTGGCTGAGAAAAAGTGGTCAGAATGTTATAAACAGAGAAAACGGAGCCGGCACGCATGCCTCGCTCCGTTTCGTCGCATAGAATATTTGTTTTATTATGTGGTATTAGTCTGTGCGACATCACCACATATATATAACACAAAAAACGCACCGGGGTTTAACCTGCCGGTGCGTTTTAATACTTTTTAAGCTATAGCCCGCCTATGCGATCGGATACTTTTAAGCTATAACCTGCCGGGACATTTTCACTTCACTTCTTCAGCTACTTTTGCCTCCACGTTTTTCACGTCTTTTTTGATTCCCTTGCCTGCTTTCTTTGCATCGCGTGAGAGATTCTTTTCGAATTTCTTGGCATCACGGGCTGTGATCTTGGCCTCTCTTTTAGCCTTCATCTCTGCGAGGTTCTTGTCGTATGTGAGCTTCTGCTCTTCTGTCAGGATGTTGCGGACCTCGTTATTGTATTTCTCACGATCCTTGGCAATGGCCTTGTTGAGCTCTGCACGGCTCTTGTCGATTGCCGCCTTTCTCTCAGCATTGAGTGCCTGAATCTTTGACTGCTGTTCGGCTGTGAGTTCGATTCCGCGGAACGCGGGATTTCCGCCACGCTTGCCACACTGTTTGCCCTGCTTGGCATTGCACTGCTTGGTTGCTTCCTGACAACCTTTCTTTGCACGACATTCTTTTTTGCCCTTCTTGCATTTCTTCTTGCTGCATTCTTTCTTGTCCTTGCAGTCATTGGCTTTGCAATCTTTGCCGACACATTCTGTCTTTTTGCAGTTTTCAGGACAGTTCTCTTTATCGTTTGCTGCGTTGGCTGAAAATGCGGTCAGAGAGAGGAGCGCTACAGCGCAGGAAAAAATCAGTTTCTTCATGTTTTTCTTGTTTTAGGAGACAGGCATCCGACTTGAAATCATCAACCCGTCTGTCGTTAATTTCTGGATATAAGACCCGATGTTTTTTCCAAAGTTTAAACCTGTTTCAGCTTTTAAAATATTTTAACCTCACTCAAGATTCGGTCACATTTCGCACAACCGTCCGGGTGGCGCCAATTTTTTTGAACAGTCTTTTATCCCTCATCTTCTTCATCGTCATCTTCCCAATCGAGGAAAAATTCATCGGCAGTATAACTGTCTTCCTTGAAACGGGAGAGATCGCGCTGATCGCGTTTTGTCGGTCGGCCGAGCCCCTTTCGACGATCAACAAATCCGGAGATCTTCGCCATTTCCAGAATATCATATTGCGACTTCGGGGTTATGTTCTCCAGATAATTCTCCACAAGCTTCGCTCCGAGACGGTTTCCGGTCAGCGCTTTGACCCGGAATGAGTATGTTATCGGGGGTTTGCGCACATCGATCACATCGCCCGGCTTGATCGCACGCGATGGCTTCACCGGAGTGCCGCCCATCATCACCCTGCCCTTTTTGCAGGCATCTGTCGCAATCGTGCGCGTCTTGAAGACACGCATCGCCCAGAGCCATTTGTCTACCCTGACTTCGTTCATATCTCCTATCGTTTTTGATTATCGGCGGCGCGACGCAGAACAAGGACGCGTTCTCCCGACGAATTGAAGAAATAAACCGTGTCTGCAGAGATCATTCGCGCAGAAGACGTGTCCTCAAGCGAAACGATCAGCTGCATCTCATCTTCCTGATCGGGACAAGCCATCCTCGTCATTCCCAAAGCGGAGAAAGAGATTGAATTCGGTGCATCCATATCTGTCTCGAACTTTCCGTTGAGGATATTGCATCCGCTGTTTCCATGAAGACGCTGCTCATCGACATCGATCACAAGTTTCATGTCGGGATTTGAGATCGCCTTGCTTCCGATGAAGACAACATCCCATGTTCCGTTCAGGAAATCGAAATTCTGATGCATCAGCGTCATGACCGGTGTCCGGTCATTGTTGAGTAGAGTGACGACATACTCATTCTCTCCGAGGGTCCAGCTGTAAAATCGTGTCGCATCGAGTGCCCCGTTAATCTCATAGTCCGTGATTCCTTCTTTTCCACAGGCCATCATTGTCGAGATCACATTCGAGAACCGTAGGGTCGAATCTGCAGGGTTGGTGGTATATGAGGCATTGATTACGTTACATCCGTTGTTTCCGTACATCCGCTTTTCCTGTGGCGCGAAACGAAGATAAGGAGCGGTCTCTCCAACCGCAGGCTTTCCGTTCACGGTTTCAATCGCCCAGTCCCCTGCAAGCACACCGCGTGCGATGTCGGCAGATGTGTAAAGCGGAAGTTTTTGCGGCCTGACAACCTCTTCCCTATCTTGAGGAAGCACCGCTTCTTTTTCTATTTTCTTTCCGAAGAGGCTATCGAGAGCCGAACACGAAGACGCTGCGACACCTAAAGCCGCAGCAATCCCCAATAACAATATTTTGTTTTTCATTTTTAATCTGATATGATCTAACTCCTTAGCTGTGATTCTATCTTCACATTGGATGTGAAACTATTTCACAATTCTCAATCTGTCTTCTTAGCTGATGATCTGACTCAGAAGCTAAACGGTTAATCTCCCCAATGGCGTCTGAGCGGATATTTAGTCGGACGCAAGAGCAACCTGAGCGAAGTCGAATAGGTGAAGTAGTTCCATATCCAGTTCAGCATCACATTCAGCTTGTTGCGCATTCCGAGAATGGAGATGAGGTGTATCGCCATCCACATCCACCACGCGATCATGCCGGAGAATGAAAAGTTCTTCAGGTCAGCGACAGCACGGTTCTTGCCGACAGTCGCCATCGAGCCTTTATCATGATATTTGAAGGGAGTCCGGAATTCTCCGCAGTTCATGTTCTTGGCGAGGTTGACCGCTTCCTGAATTGCAGGCTGGGCCATCTGCGGATGACCTTTCGGATATTCCTCGCTTCTGATCAGGGCAATGTCTCCTATTGCCATCACATCTTCTTCGTGACCGACAACACGGTTGAATTCGTCACATATAATTCTGTTGCCGGGGCCGACACATTCCTTGGGGAAACCGGGCATCGGCTCACCCATAACTCCGGCGGTCCAGATCACGGTCTCCCAATATTCAGTGTGTCCGTCGGCGAACGTGACGATCTTGTCGTCATATGACTTCATCAGCGTGTTCAACCGCACGTCGACCATCAGATCTTTCAGATATTGCAGAGCCTTTGCAGAAGACTTTTCATCCATAGCTCCGAGCAAACGTCCTGCTCCCTCGACAAGAGTGACCGTCAGGTCATCCTGGTTAAGTTCCGGATACTCGCGCGGAAGAATGTCGCGCTTCATCTCTCCGATCGCGCCTGCAATCTCCACACCCGAAGGACCGCCCCCCACGACAAGGAAGCTCAGAAGTTTCTTTCTCTTCACCGGATCTTTCTCGAGAGCACCTCTTTCGAGTCGGTCAAGAATCTCATCGCGCGTGTGCATCGCTTCGGCTGCCGTTTTAATGCCGAAGACAGTCTGGTCCAGATTCGGGATACCGAAAAAGTTATTGGTCGTTCCGGCTGCTATCACAAGCCGGTCGTATGGTATGGTCTCATAGGAGGATGTCACCGTCTTTGCCTCGAGATCAATATTCTTGACATGGCCCATGTGATAGGTCACGTTCTTCAGTTTCTTGAACTCACGCCTGAAAGGGAACGAAATATTGGATGTGTCGAGACCGGATGATGCTATCTGATAAAAAAGAGGAGGGAAAGAGTGATAGTTGTTCCTGTCGAGCACCATCACCTCAAAACGTTTCTTGTCAAGTTTCTTCGCAAGGTTGAGTCCGGCGAAACCTCCGCCGATAATCAGTATTCTTTCTTTTGATGATGTGTTCTGCATGACGATTCGTTGTATGTTTTTCAACGTTCGGTTCCTCCCTTCCACGAGAGGAACCGATCTATTAGATTAACCAATTTATATAGGTTGCGGTTTTCAGTTTTCGCGAAAAATCACTAAATTTGAACCGCTGACATAATGAAACGGATTCCAAAGTTCAATTTCTACCTGAAGCCAGGCTTCTTCATCGGGACAGGGCTCTCCCTGCTTGCCCTCCTCGGCCCGTGTCCTGTTTCTGCACAGGTAAACGCCGAACAGGTGATCAACATAGGACGCAATGTCCTCTCGATGGAGGATTATATGCTGGCGATCCAATATTTCAATCAGGCAATCAAAGCCAAGTCCTATCTTGCAGATCCATACTATCTGCGCGGCATTGCGAAGCTGCAACTCGATGATTATGCCGGGGCCGAAGCAGACTGTTCGGAAGCGCTGTCACGCAATCCGTTCAAGACAGAGGCCTATAAAGTCCGGGGATTCGCCCGTCAGCAGTCGGGTCGCGATTCTCTCGCGATTACGGACTATGACAAAGGACTTGAATACAACCCTACAGACCGATATTTCCTTTTTTACAAGGCAGTTGCACAGACGGATCTCAAGCGATTCCAGGAAGCGGACTCCACATTTTCCGGTCTACTCAGAATGTATCCGAGATTCGACGAGGGTTTCGGAGCGAGAGCACGGCTCAGAATTCTTGAAGGGGACACTGTCCGGGCGCTCGAGGATCTGGATCATGCATTGCGGTTAAACGCGACCCTTCTGAATGCCTATCTGCTCCGTGCCGGCCTAAACGCCGAACGCCATAAGTGGAAAGAAGCTTCTGACGACATGGATGAGGCAGTCCGTCTGCACCATGATGATCCGTCGCTTTATGTAAACCGTGCTTATATCCGTTATAATGCCGACGATTATGTCGGAGCTCTCTCAGACTACAACTTCGCTCTTCAGCTCGATCCCCGTTACAAACCCGCTCTGTTCAACCGGGCCCTCTTGCGATATGAGGTCAAAGATCTGAACAATGCCGCTTCAGACTTCTCGGAAGTGCTTGTTCTCGAACCCCTTAATTTCCATGCTCTCTTCAACCGCGGACTGGTTTATCTCGAAGCGGGGAGAAACCGTGAGGCGCTGAAGGATTTTGAATCGGTCGCAGCCCGCTATCCCAAGTTCTACATGGTCTGGTATGCCATAGCGGAAGCACAGCGGAATCTGGGACAGATGGACCGCGCCATGCGCAACATCGCCAAGGCAGACGAGATGGTCCGCAGATATGTCCGTGATCCTAAAGGACATCCTCTTGATCTGCCGGCAATCGCGGCAGGCGAGACAAACAAACTCGACAGAAACGATGCCGGACCTGAGGAATCGGAGAACGAAGTTATGGAGAAATTCAACCGGCTCGTGACTGTCAACAATGCGGATGAATCAACACCCCTTGCATTCAATGACAGGATAAAGGGGCGCGTTCAGGACAGGACTGTCCAGATCTCCCCTTCTCCGCTTTATATGCTGACCTTCATCGCCCCTCAGGTGTCGCTTCAACAGCAATCGAACTATTTCAGGGAACTCGATGATTTCAACACCGGCGGTTATCTTCCGGATCGTCTCTATCTTTCATCCACGCCTGCGAAAGGCTCTATCGGCGAAGCGGAATTCAACCGGCTGATGAGGATAAGTGAAACATTGACTTCAAAAATTAAGGAAAACGGCGGCACACCGGCTGAACGTCTCGGTCGAGGAGTTGCCTATGCTGTCCTGCGTGATTATGATGCGGCTGTATCCGACTTTGATTCAGCTATCGCGGAGTCACCGGACTTCACACCGGCTCTTATGGCACGGGGCACTGTACATTTCGTCCGCTCTCAGAATACCCCGGCTTCGGGACACAATTCAGATCCCACTTCCGGCGAGGCCATGCTCGCTGGGAGAGCTTCAATGCGTGATATAACAGACGCTCTGGCCGATTTCGACACTGTGATAAAATTGAATCCGCGCATGGTATACGCATGGTTCAACAAAGGAATCATACACTACACCATGCGCGATTATGCAGAGGCAAAACGCTGTCTTGACACAGCCATCAGCCTTGACCCATCATTCGGCGAAGCCTATTTCAACCGCGGGCTGGTATTGCTTCAGGCTGGAGACAAACGCGCTGCTTTCTCTGATCTCAGCAAAGCAGGGGAACTCGGAGTTCTGGAAAGCTACAATCTATTGAAGCGAATGAAGTGACATTGTCTATCAAGCAAATGAAGTGACATTCTAAAACGCCCGCAATAGCTGAAATAGCTCAAGGGGATGTTTAATAATTGACGCGAGCAACAAATGTACGGACATGGCTTGCCATGTCCGATTTGGTAGTCAACATGTTACATTTCTTTCATTGCACGCAATGTCCCTACAATCCGACGATTCCATCATTTTGACACACCCTCAAGAAAGGTATTGAAAGATAAGCCTGAATCAGCACTCAATTCGGAATCAGCGTTCAATCTGTTCCAGAATTCCTGCGGCCTTCTGGTGGCCGTTTGCGAGAGCCTGCTTCAGATATTCAATCGCTCTTGACTGGTTCGCTTCGACACCTTTTCCACGGTAATACATCATTCCGAGCTGATACTGTGCTTCAGCATCACCGTTTTCTGCTGCCTTTGCAAACCATTTGGCCGCTTCCTCCGGATTCTTTTCAAATCCTCCCATACCCTGAAGATAGAACAGGGCAAGATTGAACTGCGCGCCTCGGCTTCCCATTTCCGATGCCTCGGTCAGTAGCTTGAGCGCTCCATCGGTATCCCCTTCGTCAAACTTCTGCATTCCGAGATAGAATACATCCTCAGCATTCTTCTCCGTGGCTGCTTTTGTAGTCTTCACGGTGACGAAAGATGATTCCGCACGCGCATTAGGATCCATCGTTTCCGGTTCTTCAGCAAAACACATAAGAACCGGAAGCGATAGAACAAAGGTTAAGAAAACTTTTCTCATGCCTCGGGAGAATTAATGAGTAATCTCGTAACCCTGATCACGGAGATACTTCAGGATCTGATAGCTGAGCGCATGCTCGTAATATCCGAGGATGTGCGCGCACCAGTCGTTATCGGTCGTCGCACCGGAACGTGTTCTGTTATACTCCTTGATGACCTCGTCATAATCTTTCAGTTCATCGACCATCTTCCGGTCATCGTCACGATAGCGGTTTTTGTGGAAGACAAGAGATGACGGCTGTTTCGGCTTGTGATCTGGATGTTCGCGGGGAATTCCGAGCGCAAGACCGCAGACTACGAACACACCTTTCGGGAGGTGGAGCAATTCAGCAAGAGCAGCCGGATCCACAGTGCGGAGATAACCGACACAGTTGCAGCCGAGCCCGCATGATTCAGCGGCCACGACAGCACTCATCATTGCCAGCGCAGCATCGATTATGCCGATGCAGACACCATCCATCGTATCCGTGATTGCCGGCATCTGAAGACCTTTCTCTTTCGCAAGAAGAGAGATCTTGTTGTAGTCAGAGCAGAAAATCAACAGACGGTTACAGGTTTTCAGCTGCTTCTGATTTGTCATTTCATAAAGCTTTTCCTTGAGGGCCTGGTCATCGATATCGATGACCGAAAACTGCTGGCCATTGTAGGAAGTAGGTGTGTTCTCTACGGCTTTATAGATAAAGTCCATTGTCTCTTGCGGAATAGCTTCGCGCTCATAACGGCGGATGCTGACGCGGTCGAGAAGAGTGTCTTTAACGTCTTTCATATATGGTATTGGTTTATCGGATTTCAATTCGTATGATTGACTTCAGTCCCGGAATTGATTTAATTTACGCGGACTACAATTCGGAGGTCCGGACTTCCGGGTATTTTACGAAAGCAGGCCGTCGTTCCGGAAATCAGGGACGACGGCCTGTATAGGGCCACACCAAAGTATTGTGACGAAACTCCGAATGACAGGATTTGAGTGTCACAATATCTTTGTAATCCGCCGGCAACTTCCCCCGGAGAGGAAGAAGGGGGCACGCCATTGACATTGCAACTTGTCTCGGTATTTCTAAAGATTTGATGAGTTTCCCAATGAACTTTGGCGTGGATGTCTCATCAAACGGCTTCCCGCTCCCGGGACGCCGTGGGGTTGTCTCTGTCAGAATAACACAGAAACCCACTCAGATGTTCATGGCTTCAGGCGTTCTTCACTTTGTCGCAGATAGCCTTGAAAGCTGCGGGCTGATTCATTGCGAGGTCAGCGAGCACCTTGCGGTTGATCTCGATGCCGGCCTTGTGAATAAGACCCATGAGCTTGCTGTAGGAAAGTTCTTCCTGACGCGCTGCGGCATTGATACGCTGGATCCAGAGAGCGCGGAAGTTGCGCTTTTTCTGCTTGCGGTCGCGATAAGCGTAAGTCAGACCTTTCTCCCAAGTATTCTTGGCGACGGTCCACACGTTGCGACGGCTTCCATAGTAACCGCGGGTAAGCTTAAGGATTTTCTTTCTCTTGGCACGTGAAGCCACGTGATTTACTGATCTGGGCATTTTTTAATTGTTTTGATTGGCAGCGGTAATCTTTTTTACACTTTAGTCAGCTGCACATTCGGTTAAAAAATTGATTGTTGGTTCGGGGAGGGAGGAAACGGAACCTGATCTTAACGGAGATTCAGAAGTTCCTTCACCTGACGCTTGTTGGCGCTGTCAACGAGAGTCGTGTGGTCGAGATTGCGTTTACGCTTCGTGCTCTTCTTTGTCAGAATGTGGCTGTGGTAAGCGTGCTTTCTCTTGATTTTGCCTGTGCCGGTCAGAGCGAAACGCTTCTTAGACGCGGCATTGGTCTTCATCTTGGGCATTTTGTTTAATAAATTAGTTGTTTGACATTCACCTCGGCACGATGTGCCTACGGTCTCTATTTATTGGCCGGATATCCACCTCGTCAGGGCTGAGCAACCCGATCGGCGGCATCCGATTGTTTCTTATTCACCGGCGGTTTCAGAAGCTTCGGCGTCTGACTCTCCCTTCTGTTCGGCGGGAGCCTCATCCTTCTGGGCCTTGGCCTTCTTATCCTCCCGATTCTTCGCTTCTGCCAGCTCCTTCTTCGATTTCAGGGGCGCCATCATGATGATCATGCGCTTTCCTTCAAGAACCGGCATCTGCTCGAGTTTACCATACTCCTCGAGGTCGTTGGCGAAACGGAGGAGAAGAAGCTCACCCTGATCCTTGAATAGGATGGAACGTCCGCGGAAGAAGACATGAGCCTTCACTTTTGAACCTTCCTTGAGGAAGCCTATCGCATGTTTCAGCTTGAAGTTGTAGTCGTGGTCATCTGTCTGAGGTCCGAAACGGATCTCCTTCACTACGACCTTTGTTGCTTTCGCTTTCTGCTCCTTCAGGCGTTTTTTCTGCTGATAGAGAAATTTCTGGTAATCGAGGATTCGGCATACAGGCGGTTCGGCATTCGGGGAGATCTCGATCAGATCGAGCTCCATCTCAGCGGCCATTCTGCGCGCTTTGTCGATAGGATAGATTCCCTGCTCGACATTATCTCCGACCAGACGCACCTCACGAGCACGGATCTGCTCGTTTGTTGCATACGGATCATTCTTGCGGTCGCCCGGACGCGGTCTCTGGCCCGGACGGGGACGGGGACCACCGCCCATCGGACGGCGCGGACCCGAAAATTGAGGTTTTTTCTCCATTAACAGTTTTTAAACGATCTTTTAGCTTTCCGATCCTCAAAAATCGATCGGAAAACCTTTTATCTTGCGGTCATTTCGGCCACCTCTGCATTCAATGCGGATGCAAAGTTAGCAATTTTCATCGAACCTCTGTCACCTTTTCCCTGCTTTCTTACCGAAACTTCGCCATTTTCGGCCTCTTTTTCTCCGACAATCAGCAGATAAGGCACTTTTTTGAGCTCGTTGTCACGGATTTTCTTGCCGATCTTCTCATTTCTGTCGTCAACGAATGCACGGACACCCTCTTTATCGAGCTCGCGTGCCACTGTGCGGGCATAGTCATTGAATTTTTCAGAAATGGGGAGGATCGCACACTGCTCCGGAATCAGCCAGAGCGGCAACTTGCCGGCGGTGTGCTCGAGAAGGACAGCGACGAAACGTTCCATAGAGCCGAATGGCGCACGGTGAATCATCACGGGACGATGCTTCTGGTTGTCGCTTCCGGTATATTCGAGGCCGAAACGCTCGGGAAGATTGTAGTCAACCTGAATTGTTCCGAGCTGCCAGCGGCGTCCGATCGCATCCTTGACCATAAAGTCGAGTTTCGGTCCGTAGAAAGCGGCCTCACCTTCGACCTGACGTGCAGGCAGACCCTTTTCAGCACACGCTTCAATGATAGCTGTCTCGGCAAGATGCCAGTTTTCGTCTGATCCGATATATTTTTCTTTATTCTTCGGGTCGCGGAGCGAGATCTGCACTTCAAAGTTCTTGAAATCGAGAGTCTTGAAGATATAGAGGATAATATCCATCACCTTCAGGAACTCATCCTTGATCTGTTCGGGCGCGCAGAAGATATGAGCATCGTCCTGAGTAAAGCCGCGGACACGTGTCAGTCCGTGAAGCTCACCGCTCTGCTCATATCTGTAGACGGTTCCGAATTCAGCCAGACGCATCGGGAGGTCACGATATGAACGGGGACCTGCCTTGTAGATCTCACAGTGGTGGGGGCAGTTCATCGGCTTGAGCATGTATTCCTCTCCCTCTTCCGGAGTATGGATTGGCTGGAATGAATCCTTGCCGTATTTTGCATAGTGGCCTGAAGTCACATAAAGGTTCTTGTTGCCGATATGCGGAGTGATCACCTGAAGGTAACCATATTCTTTCTGAATCTTGCGCAGGAATTGTTCCAGACGGTCACGCAGCGCCGCACCCTTCGGAAGCCACAGGGGAAGACCCTGTCCGACGGTCTGCGAGAACGTGAAGAGTTCCATCTCTTTTCCGAGTTTACGGTGATCGCGCTTCTTAGCCTCTTCGAGGAGAACGAGATATTCGTCAAGCATCTTTTTCTTGGGGAAAGAGATACCGTAGACACGGACAAGCTGATTGCGCTTCTCATCACCACGCCAATATGCTCCTGCGAGCGACAGGATCTTGACAGCCTTGATGTTGCCGGTGTCAGGAAGATGAGGTCCGCGGCAAAGATCCGTAAACTCACCCTGCGTGTAAGTCGTGATGTGGCCATCCTCAAGCTCGGAGATCAGCTCACATTTATAGTTTTCGCCTCTGTCACCGAACATTTTCAGTGCATCGGCCTTTGAGATATCAGATCTCACGATCGCCTCCTTGCGCGCCGCGAGCTCCTGCATTTTCTTTTCGATCTTCGGGAAATCCTCACTTGTTATCTTGTGATCCCCGGGGTCGATATCATAGTAGAATCCATTCTCGATAGCAGGACCGATGCCGAATTTCACACCGGGATAGAGTTCCTGAAGCGCTTCCGCGAGAAGATGGGCGGAAGAATGCCAGAAAGCATGCTTGCCTTCCGGAGAATCCCATTTGAACAGCTCGATTGCACTGTCCTCAACTATCGGACGGGTAATATCCCATTCCTGGCCGTTGACTTTGGCGGCAAGGACATCGGCGGCAAAACGTGAACTGATGCTTTCGGCGATCTGACGGGGAGTCACACCTGCCTCGAAAGCCTTCACATTGCCATCGGGAAAAGTTATATTGATCATAATCAATTAATATTCAAAGGATTAGGCGATACCTTCGGGAGACATCGCCATATATGTCTGCAAAAATACGAAAAATCTTCAACTTATGCAACTTAAAAACCTTTAAATGGCAGAAAACGTGTACCGTCACACACGCACCGGACCGCTTTGCCGACGATATGGCTCTCTATCTCTTCATCGGTTATCCTATATGCCTTCGGAGTCCTTGACAGCGGGAATTTGTTGAACCATGGGTCCCGGCTCCAATACCACTCGACAGCCTTGACCTCGGAATATCGGGTCCACGCCCGATGAATCGTGAAGATACATGTTCTTGCACAGACGGTTATCATCCTGTTGCCGTCGTTCCAATGAGTAAGACAGATATAATTGTTTCTCAAGGTCCGGTCTGTCTCCCTTGTCTCGGCTCCGATATTCGCCCTGACGGTGATATTACGTCCGTGTGTACTGTTGATCCTATTCATCTCTTTTTGGAAAGAGGGACCGTGGGGAGGCTCTCGGTCAACTCCCCTGATCCACATCAGATAATGGATCATCTCGTGGATCACGGTGTCTTCAAGCACACGCGGCTCCATGTCATAGCGGCCGCTGATACGGATATAGCACTCCCCTCTTCCGCGCTCATGGATGGACGGGAAGCGCCGGGGATGCACGAAGCACCCCAATATCCTCGCGCCATTACTGACCTTCATCGACAGCTGTGGTAATTCACAATTGAAGATGGCTTTGTTGAATCTGTCGAACAACTCATTGATATGAGTATAAGTCGCTTTCATCCGATTCGATTTCGTCATTTTGACACATACTCATCATTTCAGGCAGAATCTGGCATAGGGACAGTTTCCGCATATCATGGAGTTAGCCGTCGGGCTGAAGTCCGGGGAATCAAAGAGAGTGTCTATCTTATCACCGAACATGACATCAAATTCCTCGCGATAGCGGTCGTCAATTTCTTCTTCGGATACTCGACCGACTTTTCTGACAGTCTTGCAGTCGCTTTCAAAAGTCACCGTAACTTTCTCTCCGGTCTCCCGGTCAATATCGTTGAAGGATGGTATAACAAAGCGGGTATCAATCTTTCCAACTGTCTCGCGCGCCATTTCGGTCACTCGATATAGCACCATTCCGATTCCATCCTGCGCCAGCGCCGGCCATTTCCTGCGGGCGATCCCGGCATAGGCCATAAGCTGAAGGAAGTTGGTCATGGAGGTCGATTCTCCGTTAAACATCTCTTCGAAATCTTTGCCCGACGCATGTGTAGTCCCTGTCTTGTAATCGACGATGCGCAGATGACCTCCGGCTGTATCGGCGCGGTCAATGGCATAACGGAAACGATATTGCCGCCCACGGGATGTCTTCATAATCTCGACTCCGGCGGCCTCTGTCCCAAGGACATCAAATCCACCCGAGGGCTCTCTTGCACACAGCTCCCTGTCGGCCCGCAAGATTCCCCGCACCATCCTGACAACTGCTGACCGCACTATCTCATAGTCCGGAGGCAGATAACTCCGGTGCTTCAGAAAAGGAAATTCTTCGGTCATCGACCGGGTTGTCACGAGCAGAATCTCTTTGTTATCCTCACGCAACAAGTTGTCTATAAAAGGTATATCTATATGAAGCGGTACCGGTGAATAGAGGATCTGCATCACTCTGTGAACCACATTACCGAGCTGGATGTGATCGACGAACGGGGAGAACTCGCGTTGCTCCGGAATCCCGACGATATGTTTGAAGAAGAATCGTTTCTGACAGGTACAGTAATCATTCACGGCTGTCGCTGAAAGACATCTTCCGACAGTCGGATCCGGCGACTCGGGTGATACGAGATATTCTCTGAGCTTTTCTTTAACCGCTTCTGTTTTCTCAATCGGCTCAATCTCCGGAGTGAAGTCCGAGAGGCTGAAAGTCCGCTCTTCCGTGATCATCACGTCCTTGGCGAAGATATGTTCGAGCTGATGGATATATCGTGACGGGCCTCCCGAACGCAAACCGCTTCCCGAACGGGCATCATGAATCATGACCACTTCCTTTGCCCTCGAAATCAATCTGTAGAAGTAGTAGGCAAAAATATTTTCGGCATAGTTTGCCGGAGGAAGGCCGTAAGCCGCCCTCAACGCATCCGGTATGAATGTGCGTGAGCGTGATCTCATCGGCAGAATCCTCTCGTTGAGAGAAGGTATGACTACAATATCGAAATCGAGTGAACGCGTCTCGAGCAAGCCCATCACCTGAAGTCCCCTCAGGGGCTCTCCCTCGAACATTACACGACCGGTACCGACAAGACGCTGTGCCATAGAGAGAAGTGTATCCCGCGACATCGAGACATTATGGTTTGCCAATGCTGTCCGCAGAGGTCTGAGACCTTCGAGATAGGCAGCAACGTGTTCGGAATCAAGAGCAGTCCGTATCAGTCCCTGATTTACATTTTCGATTGATCGGTCAACGATCTCGAGTACTTCTTCGAGCCAGATGAAAGTATCAGCAGGTTTTCCTGAAGCCGGTGGCGGAGAAAATATTTTATCCATCGACGGTATCTCTCTCCTTAGCTGTCCTCCGGAGACGAATATCTGATGGATCAGCTCTGCCTTGTTCAGAAAATCCTCGATCGGCTTCGTCCCTCCGATAGCCTTTGCGAGTGGATGCGCGAGCAACAGACGGAGGTCAGGAAGGTAGTAGGATGTATCCCCTTCTTTTATTCTGGAAGATCGAAGGGTCTGCCGGATCTGGCCGATGAAGGATGAGACCGAGGTCAGCCGGAGCGAATATCCCATTGTCAGATTCACATCGCTTATATCTTCCGGCAGAGCATAAAGGAACGGAAGGAGCAGTTCCTCATCCGGAAGTATTACGGCCACACGGGCTGTCTCCATCTTTTTTCTGTCTCGGCCTCCGAAAATCCGCGTAACTTCATCTGCCGCAATCTTGGCCTGAATTGAATTTGACGGCGCGGCAATGGAGCGCAATGACTGAGGAAGAGAGGAAGTCTCACAGAGCGACATTATCTCACGGCTCCAATCCGGCTCGGGGAAGCGCCGGCGGTTCGCAACCACAAATCTGGACGCCGAATTGGGCTTGACTGACTTCTTTTCATGTATCCCTTCTGATTCCCTGCCCGTTCTATTCAGAACCGGCCCGGTCGCGTCCCAGAAGAAATCAGCCAAAGAGTCTTCAGGATGCCTGCCGGTTGCCATCGGCCCGAGGTCTCGCAGAATCGAGAATATATCGTGTTCTACATGTGTCAGCGCATTGAATCCCACAAATACGATTTTTTCCCATGGCAGAGCGACCCGTCCTCGCTCTTCCAGCGCGCTGAGGGCTTTTCGGTAAGCACCCGATGATGTCGTCAGCCCTTTCTCAGCAAGAGTTTTATTGAATGATTCGTACAAGGGATTCAGTATCTCCCACAACTTCAGGAATCTTCCGCGCAATGGAATTTTATTTCCTTTTTTCTTGTCTTCGTTTTGCGGCACGGAGGGGTCGGATAATCCGTGTTCTCCGGAGCCCGCGCCGAATGTGGGATTATTGAAATGGCGCCAGAAGGAATGTGCCTCGCTGAGAGAAGGAGTTACACCGAAGTACTCCTCCATTATTTTTTTTTGTTCTTCTGTCAGGAAATCAGAAGATATTTCTTTGTGGTCCTTCAGATTCTTGAATAGCATCGAAGGATCAGCGCAGTTCATGCCGACTTCGTTGAAATCCGAGAGGACTGTCTCGCCCCATGTCCTGAATGAATCGAAATCGGGTTCTGAATCCGGCGGAAGAAATCTGCAATAGCAGTCGAAGAGAGTAAACAGGGCGGAAATGCGGTTATCGACGACTGCATCGCCAACCTGCGCCACGAAATCCGTCACAGTCATCACCTGCGGTGCGACATGAGCGGTTTTCATTTCAGAACGCAGATATTTAAGAAAGAAGGTCCCGCCTCTCTTGTTAGGGAAGACGAAACAGAAACGGGACATATCATCATATCGTGTGGCATAAGCTCGAGCCACGGCCTTCAGGAAGGGGAACATGTCTGCAAAGATAACATCGCCACCCGTTTTTTCAAAACATGAGCATGTAAAGATACATCACCCCGAAAGAAACAACACCTCCCGTTTCAAAAAACGGGAGGCGTGCTTATAATGAATGGAAATATTGACCCGATCTATCAGAAGGGGAAGTTGATACCGAAGTTGACGGCGGCGTTGCTGTTCAAAGGATAACCGTCCGAAGAGAGTTTGCCGAGGGTGTGGTCCATTCCGAGGAATAGATTGAAGCCTTTGACACTCAGATTGGCAAGCCATCCGAAGCCGACACCGTATGTGCCCATTTCGAGGTTAGCCGACAGGCCGATGCACTTGGCCGGAGTCACGTTGGCCGAGAGACGGAACTGGGTGCAGGTGAAGTTGCCGTTGAAGCGTGTCGAGTTAACAAGACCGAAGACGAGTTTTCGGTAGTAGGGGAACTCGTATGCGACACCGAAGTTCAGGGTTGCCTTGAGCGCACGGGCATCTGCACCAATATCGCCGCGGTTCTCCAGTTTGTAGAGCTCCTCGAGTCCGTCGAGCATATCATCCCATGATTTATCGTTTCCGACTTCAAGGGTATATGCATCTGTGGTGAATGTCTTGTCTCCTCCGGTTGTCGCATACTGGGTATTGCTCCAGCTGATGAATCCGAGGTCAAGAATGGCAGCAGAGAAAGTAAAATCCCTCCACTTATACTGCGCACCGAGATCAAATCCGAGACCGAAACCTCCGAGCTTGAATCCGTCGAAGTCGAGGCCGTCGAAATAGTCGCGATGAAGACGATCATCATATCTGCTCTTGAACTTGATTCCGCATCCCGAGCCATATATGTCGGCATCAGCTTTCACCTGCCATTCGTTGTCGCCGAGCACGAGGTTCGCACGGTTGAAGTAGGCATCGACATCGGCTATTCCGAGAAGGAACTTGACGGTCGCACCCACACGCAGACCGGGAACCCACTTGGACAGGTCGCGGGAATGGTTCAGGGCGAGTTCGACATAGTTAGAGGAGTTGAACCTCATGTTCTTGATGTCGTAATCCTCATTCGATATACCCTCTTTAGCCAGAGAGAAGAACGACTTAGGCATTCCTATTTCAGTATCCGAAACGACATTGACGCCGACAGTGTTGAATCCTCCGAAGGCTTTGAAACCCGCGCTGAGGATGTCAAGCTTCAGATGAAGACCGAGACGGTTGGTATCGTGAAATCCTTTCATGGCCTCCGTAGCCGACACCTCAGGATTGGTGAAGAATACCGTTTTGCCCCCACGGTTGAAATAGAGGGAAGAAACATGCAGGTTTCCACGGGCAGCGATATTGATATTCGACAGAACCGGGAAGGGTGCATAACCTTTGAACGTTGAATCCGGAGCGAACGCCGGGTTCATCTGATGACGCGGGAGATAGTTCTCGATAAAGTAGCCCGAATAGGTATACTGGGCTGCCGCTCCGAGTCCGGCGAAAGCCATA
This sequence comes from uncultured Sangeribacter sp., assembly GCA_964393395.1. GTDB lineage: Bacteria > Bacteroidota > Bacteroidia > Bacteroidales > Muribaculaceae > Lepagella. The sequence continues at coordinate 13,138 of CAYMTQ010000003.1, read as the reverse complement.
ACTGCCGCGGCGATATGTTTTGTGTATTTCACTGTTAGTCAGTTTGAAGTAAGTTAGTCTTTAAGATCCTTCTCATAATATCCCGTGACGCGGATCTTGAGATCCGTGAGCGACAGTCCCTGATCGGGAGCCAGAGGCTGACCTGCGCCTTCTGCTTCCTGAATGACTGTTGCGTGAAAGTCAAGATGATCGATATTGTTCATGACTTTATTATCGTCAACAGGTACAATCTCGAGATTGATCCTGTCTGTTGTCAGGGCAGGAATATTCAGGGTGTTGGAACGTCCGAGAACATTGTTGGCCACATCATAGGCAATCGCACTGAGTTTCACGTCAACCGGGAAGGAAGAGAATCCTTCCGCATCTACTTTCAACTTCTCGACATAGATATCTTCCATTTCGGAATCACTCAGATCAACCTTGTCCTTGTAGACGATGATTGAATTAGTGTCGAATGCGAGCGGAGCGAAGAATTCATAATGACCATCCATAGGGGCGAGTTCTCCGTTGTAATCATCATTCTCCACGGGGAAATTCACGATGTTGTTGCCATGGAAGCGAGGTTTTTCAAATGCGACATAGATTGATACGGGCAGTCCGTCACCCTGACTTCCGGGCAGTCCGGAAAGAATATATTTCATGTTATAATATGCCTCCTGATCCTGATTTGCCTCATATCCCTCGAGAGGATGTTCAACCTTTCCTGTAGGTGAAAGTATGATGTCCGTTATTTCCTGAGCCGGGATAATGATCTTGGGGCTTTCAGACTCAAATGGCTTTTTATTAGCAAACTCAGATTTAATTGTAATCACACCGTCACCCTCGGCGTTATATGGAGCCGCTGAGTTGGTCACGCGGAAATAGAACTGAGGATCAGCGATCACGATGTTGGTTTCGGGATCCTGAAGGAAGTCCGGGAGATCGTCGAGATGAATAGGATCGATTCTGGATTCCTCCACATAATAATCGACTGCACCGGAGAAGCTGCGGATTCCGAACGCATCCATCGCATAATCTACGCGAAGATCAAAGTTCTGAGGTATGTCAGCAATATTATTGGCGCCATATACCATGAAACCACCGCTGAGAACTCCGATATCTCCCTTGTATTGGAGATTGCGGTCATTATCGATGGTCACATCCCCTTCCTCAAGGTCAAATAAGTCTGCAGTGACTTCAACTTTCTGATGATGCGGATCGCTGAGGTCAATTGAATTGATTGTCACGATACCTGTTATATGATCATATTTTCCGACAGGTTCCAATCCACCCTCAAATGTCACGATTGCATTTGAGCCGTCTGCCATCTTCAGGCCTTTGGGGAACTGAAGGCGGATGTCAGTGAAATGTGTTGATGCAATCCTGAGATTATCGGGTACGTTCAGCGTGAGAGAAATCTTGACAGGATTGACCGTGATGAAGCTTCTGATTTTAGTGATGGCCTCGTCGACCTTCACGGAGTTATATGAGAAGTGGGTCAGTTCCTGTTTCAGATCGTATGTTGCAGAATGAGCCGCCGCACGCTTCTTTGATGTTGCAGGACTGTTCAGGTGAAGATGTATATAGGATGATTCGATAGGGTCGGGAGTCACATCCACGCGGTCGATCTTGATTGGATCGGACGAGATGGTTCCGGTCTCCGACAGAGCATAGAATTCCTTTCCTTCGGCGTCCTTATACTTAATTACGTTTGTGCCGTCCGTGAGATCAACAATACTGTCGAGCCGGATGGTCTCGACTTTCAGAGGAATAGCGAGATCATTGATCGTGAAGCGGCTGAGATAGTCGGCATCGTTGATGTGGTAAGCGTCATCAGTACAGCCGACGATAAGCCCCGTGAGGGCCAGACCGGCTGCAAGCCGGTAAAGCTGTTTCAATTTCATAAAGTGAGTTAGTGTTTTTGTGCGTGGTTGAGAGTATCAGACCCGGTGCTTAAATCTTCTGCATGATCGGGTCTGAGACTCGTTATTATAGTTATTTTTCAGCAAGATTGCATTGCCAGCGCCATGCATTTGCCATCGTCTCGTCGATAGGCACCTGAGCTTTCCATCCGAGAACGGTGTTTGCCTTGGTAGGTTCAGCCCAGATCTTCTCGATATCTCCCGCACGACGTGGTCCGATCTTATAGGGGACCTTGACACCTGTCGCACGTTCGAACGATTCGATCAGCTCGAGAACGGAGAGTCCGCGGCCTGTTCCGAGATTGAAGATTTCGAGTTTGTCTTTGTCTTCACCATCCAGCATCCTGCGCATTGCGATCACATGCGCCTTGGCGAGATCGACGACATCGATGAAGTCACGGATACATGAGCCGTCGGGAGTCGGATAGTCGTCTCCGAAAACTGTGAGCTCCTTTCGGATTCCGGCAGCTGTCTGTGTCAGATATGGCACGAGGTTATTGGGCACTCCGTTGGGAAGTTCACCGATGAGACCCGAGGGGTGCGCTCCGACGGGATTGAAATATCGGAGAAGTATTGCCTTGACCGGAGCTCCCGAAGCAATGTAGTCGGTTATGATCTCTTCCGAGATCTGTTTTGTGTTGCCGTAGGGCGATGTGGCCGGCTTGATAGGTGCGGACTCGTCGATCGGGTTAACGTCAGGCTCGCCATAGACGGTACATGACGAAGAGAAGACGATTCCTTTCGTGCCGAATTCAGGCATCAGCTCAAGAAGATTTATGAGTGTCGCGAGATTGTTCCGGTAATAAAGCAACGGTTTCTCGACAGACTCACCTACAGCCTTTGAGGCTGCGAAATTGATGATCCCCTTGATTCCGGGATAATCCGTGAACAGCCGGCGGAGAGTGTCTATGTCGGTGCAGTCACCTTCGACGAACGCCGGACGGATTCCGGAAATTTTCTCAATTCCGTCAAGAACTTCACGGTTTGAGTTGGAAAGGTTGTCGATTATGACGACGTCATAACCGGCAGCCTGTAGTTCAACCACCGTATGCGAACCGATATATCCGGTTCCGCCGGTGACCAGTATGCGATCTTTCATTCTGAAATGATTTGTGCTTTGGTGCTCTTCATCTGGTGCTCTTAAAAAAGAGTATGTGATAATCAGAGCGGTTGTTAATCAGAAGAGTTTCTCGGGATAAACGCCTTCACGGACAAGCTCGGCAAAGCGTTCGACAGTTTCGGGACGGTCCGCGGCGTATGTCACTCCGAACCATTTGGAATTTGTCGGCTCAACCTTAAGTGTGATCTTCCCGCTTTCAATCAGATCGTTGACCACGGTCGGAATATAGAATTCAGATTTGAGCTCGGATCCGTGTTCTTTGAGGAATTCGATGAATGCTTTCTCGGAGTAGTCGAAATAATCCGGTGTGAATCCCCACATGTTCATGGAGACATGAGCACCTTTCGGGAATGAACCCTCAGTCCCGTCTTCAAGTGTCTGGACAAGTTCTCCGGCTTCGTTTATCCGGATTCCGTGACACTCCTTGACACCTGTCAGATAGCCCTCTTCATTCACTTCGCAGAGGCCACGCGACACACCTCCGTTCTTGGAAAGCGTGTTCTCGATCTCGAAGCCCACCATGCAATACTTTCCTTTCTGACCTTCGACACTGCGGAGGAAATCGGCAAGAGTGCGGAAACTGTCCGGTCCGTAATAATCATCGGCATTGATCACTGCGAACGGCTCCTTGACAGCATCCTTTCCCATCAGGACAGCGTGGCCTGTTCCCCAGGGTTTCTGCCGGCCGTCAGGCACTGTATAACCTTCAGGAAGAGCATCCAGATCCTGATATACAACCTCAACAGGAATGTGACCTTCATATTTCGAGATCACTTTTTCGCGAAACTCCTTTTCGAAGTCCTTGCGGATGACAAAGACAATCTTTCCGAAGCCGGCGCGGAGCGCGTCATACACGGAATAGTCCATGATTGTCTCTCCCGACGGACCGAGACCGTCGAGCTGTTTAAGACCTCCGTAGCGGCTTCCCATGCCGGCGGCAAGAATGTAGAGAGTCGGTTTCATATTTCTTCGAATTATTTTGTGTTCTGTCTGTTTGTGTTCTGAATTTCTTTCTTATCGTGTTGATTCCCGCCTATCTATTTCTTCAGAAGCAGAGCCATCTGAAGCATATAGTCAAACAGGACTATCTTTGAATTGGCATTTCGGGATATGTCTTCCGATGCCTTATCTGTCTCCCCTATCATCCCTTCGACATTTTTCTCGTTGACGAATCTTGAAAAACGGGATGAGAACTGAGCCTCCGTTTCTGTCATTCGGTTCAACAGTGGATAGTGAAGATTGTAAATGAAATTCTCGCGTGTCATTCTGGCGGTATAGCTGAGAAAACGAAGGATCTTTTCCCGGCCGTAACCTGCAATCTCTTCAGAAAGATCCCGGAGATCGATCATGTTGACTGCGTAGGCCGACCGCATCATCCGCTTGTAGATCTCGCCGAATTCCTCACTTTCCCCTGCACCTCCCGCGACCTCGGCAGCTTTCAGCAGACTTCCCTCGGCAAGCGGAGCGAGTGATGCCGCTTTATCCCGGGTGAATCCTCGTGACTGTATCATCCAGTTCTCAATGATACTTTCCGGCAACGGTTTCAGGTTCAGCCTCTGTGTCCTTGAATAAATTGTCGGGAGGATCAGGGAAGGCTCATTGCTGACAAGGATGAAGTATGTGTCAGGAAACGGTTCCTCGAATATCTTCAGCAACTTGTTGGCCGTCTCGGTATTCATTTTCTCGGGCAGCCAGACAATAAAGATCTTCTCCTTGTGGGCCATTGTCGAGAGATTGGCCTGATAGATGATTGAGTCGGCTTCATCAACATAAATCACCGGCTGTTTGTTCTCGGCCCCTATAAGTACCTGCCAGCGTGTGTAGTCCATGTCCGGACTGTCGCGCAACATCTGTTCCCACTGCTCTGAATAGTCGGAAGAGACCGCAGGTTTTCCGGAAACTTTCTTGAGCACGGGGTAGCTGTAGATGATATCCGGATCTGAAAATGATACTACCCTCCGGCATGAAGGACACACCCCGCATGAGTCTCCGCCGTGGCGGTTCTCGCAATGGATATATTGCGCAAAAGCACGGGCAAGCTTCATCTTCCCGATTCCAGAACGTCCTGAAATGAGCAACGCGTGAGGAATACGGCCTGAGTCAGCCATTCGTACCAGATGCTCCTTTGCATCTTCATGTCCCGGAATGTCCGCGAATTTCATAATCTGCAAAATTAGCAAATTATGATGACATACGGCTCATTTCCCGCGGTTTTTAGGCTCTGTTACTTAAAATATGGGTTATATCGGTCTCCGGAAGCTTTCCTGCACACGATGTGTGAGGTTATTTGGTTAGCTTTGCGTCACCTTAGACCCCGAAAGTCAAGAGGTCTTAGACCCCGAAAGTCAAATAGAATCGACATGAACAGGAAATTGCTTCTTTACCTTATCATAGCCGCCGGTCTCTCAATGGGTTCCTGCGCATCACATAATGATCATGACCACGACGGACATGACCATGAAACGGAACAGCATGACCATGAAAGTGAATCACATGATGAACACGATCATGATCATGAAGCGCGCGAAGGACATGAACACGACGGACATGACGGCGAAATTCCCCTCCCGGACAAAGAGGCGGTCCGTCTTGGCGTAAAGACCGGGAAAGCTACACGTGGTCAGTTTGCCGAAACATTGCTTGTCGGTGGAGAGGTCGAACGTGCGACAGAAGGAGAATTCGTTGTCTCAGCTCCCCGAAGCGGACGCTTCACAGCGTCTCACGCGCTTCAGGCCGGCGCCCGTGTTTCTGCCGGCCAGTCACTCGGAACCATCAGTTCCGCAGGTCTGGAGGGAGGAGATAATGTGACGGCTGCGCGTTCTAAGCTTGCAGCCGCCGAACGCGAGGTGGAGCGTCTGCGTCCTCTTGTCGCCTCCGGGGCCGTCAGCCGGGCGGAATTTCAGAGAGCTGAGGCGGAGCTTGCAGCCGCACGCGCCGAGGGTGGCGGATCAGTAAGCGGATCAGCGACTGCTCCGGGCTCGGGAGTAATAACTTCCGTAATGGTCCGCAACGGCGAATATGTTGACCGGGGACAGACACTGGCCGTCATTTCGCGCAATACTTCCCTGACCCTCAGGGCTGACGTTCCGGCACGCCATGCGGCTATGGCACGGAGCGCATCGTCGGCCAATTTCCGCCAGGAAGGGATGGCTGAGGCCGTATCTCTCCGGGATTGTGGCGGCCGACGCTTAGGGGGCGACGCCACAGTTGCGGCAGAAGGTTACATCCCTGTGCGTTTTTCTTTCGCCAACAATGGTTCTGCCGTCCCGGGAGCTTATGCCGAGATATGGCTGACTGGCCCATCTAGACCCGATGTGCTTACCGTCCCCCGCAATGCAATAGTCGAGATCCAGGGAGTCAAATATATCTTCGAGAAAGTGCATGAAGGGAAATATGCGAAAAGGCGTGTCGAGACCGGAGGGTCTGACGGAATCCGTGTCGAGATCCTGTCAGGTATTGAAGCCGGAAATGAGATTGTCTCGGAAGGCGCACGCGTCATACGTATGGCTGAGATATCACATATTGCTCCGCCGGCTCATTCACATCATCATTGATTCTGAACTGAAAAATCATTGATTCCGAACAGAAACCGTCATGCTCAACAAAATAATCCGGACATCACTTTCAAACAGGGTGGCTGTCCTCGCCACATCGGCTATACTTCTATTCATTTCAATGGTCGCTCTCCTCTCGATGGAGGTCGATATTTTCCCTGATCTGAATGCCCCGACCGTCACGGTCATGACCGAAGCTCCGGGACTCTCGCCGGAAGAAGTCGAGAAAAGTGTCAGCCGGGAGGTGGAGACCGCTCTCGGTGGTGCGTCCGGCATCAGACGGGTAACGTCGGCTTCCGCCACGGGATTCTCAATCGTGAAGGCCGAGTTTGAATGGGGAACGGACATATATCTCGCCCGACAGACCGTGACGGAACGTCTCGGCGCCGTGTCATTGCCCAACGGATGCGGAGTACCGGTTCTGGGTCCACAGTCTTCGATTCTGGGTGAGATTCTGATTATTGGCCTTGAATCGGATAAATTGAGCGGAGGAGCCTTGCGAACCACTGCCGAACGTGATATAGCACCTCGCTTGAGAAGCATTCCGGGTGTCGCACAGGTGTCGGTCATAGGTGGAAATCCTGAAGAATACACTATCGTAATATCCCCTGACAAACTGAAGTTTTACGGCCTTTCAGTCAATGACGTAGCCGAGGCTCTCGAACAGTTCACTACTGATGCCTCGGGAAGTATCATGGAGGATTGGGGAAATGAGTACTCGGTCAAAGCAAGGATGCAGACCACTGATCCCGAGGAAATGGCTCAGGCTGTGGTCGGTGTCTCGCCCGAAGGAACAACGGTGACTTTAGGAGATGTGGCTCACGTTTCCCGCGGTGTGCAGACCCCGGCGATCGGATGCGCTTCTGTCGAAACGCGTCCTTCAGTGCTCATCACGGTCAGCAAGCAGCCGGGCATCGGTTCGACCGGCCTGACAAAGAAACTCGAAAATACTCTGTCGGAAATAATCCCCACACTTCAGGGGAATATCAAATTCAAGACTGACATTTTCCGGCAGTCTGATTTCATATCCAATTCTGTCGGTAATCTCCGCGTATCGCTGTTCGAAGGTGCACTGTTCGTTATCCTTGTGCTCTTCATTTTCCTTTTCAATCTAAGGACTACCCTGATTTCTTCTCTTGCACTTCCGGTTTCGGTCATCATAACATTAGCTGTTCTGCGTCTCTTCGGACTGACTGTCAACACCATGACTTTAGGCGGTATCGCTATCGCCATCGGGTCATTAGTTGACGATGCGATTGTCGACGTGGAGAACGTATACAAAAGGATCCGGAGGAATAACCGCCTCCCGGAAGACAGACGTCTCCCGCTGATTGAAGTGGTCTTCCGGGCTTCAAGAGAGGTGAGGATGCCGATACTCAACTCCACGCTCATAATCTGCGCGGCCTTCACTCCGTTGTTTTTCCTCAGCGGAATGGAGGGACGCCTTCTGAAGCCTCTCGGCATTGCGTTCATGGTCTCTCTCGCCGTCTCGACTGTTGTGGCACTGACCCTGACTCCGGTGCTGTGCTCATATCTTCTCGGCGGAAGAAAGGACAAGGAAAACGGAGACACACTGTCCACTGGTCGCCAGCCGAAAACTGCCCTGTGGCTGAAATCGAAATATGTCGGAGGTTTGAAACGCACATTGCGTAATCCGAAGCCAGTTTTCATCACCACCGCAGTGCTTTTCGTAATAGCGGCAGCCATTCTCCCAACCCTTGGCCGGAGCTTCCTGCCTCCGTTCAATGAGGGTTCTTTCACGATCAATATCAGCGCGATGCCGGGAATCTCGCTTGAAGAGAGCGACAGGATCGGCCGTCAGGCTGAAGAAATTATACTTAAGACACCCGGAATCAAGACAACGGCCCGCAAGACTGGCCGTGCGGAACTCGATGAACATTCTCTCGGAGTCAATGTCTCTGAGATTGAAGCTCCATACGAACTTCCGGATGGAATGACACGTTCCGAGCTCGCCGGACAGATACGTGAGGCACTTGCACATCTTCCCGGAGTCACTATTGAGGTCGGGCAGCCTATCTCTCACCGCATCGACGCGATGCTGACCGGAAGCGAAGCTCAGCTCAGCCTGAAGATTTTCGGAGAGGATCTTGACGAAATGCTGAGAACCGGAAATATGCTCGCAGCTGAGATGAAGGGAATTGAAGGGCTCGAGGATGTCACGGTCGAACCGCTTGTGCCGAGGCCTCAGCTCGAGTTACGCCCACGCCGGGTGATGCTGGCAAGATATGGAGTGACGCCGGCTCTATTCCGTGAATTCGTCGAAACCACGGTCGGTGGTCGGGAAGTCGGGATCGTCTATGAACAAGGCTACCCTTTCCCCGTCACTTTGCGTATGTCACAGGACAAGCGCACTCCCGAGGGTTTGGCTGACGTGGCGGTAACGACTCCGAAGGGTGTAGTGCCTCTGTCGGAATTGTGCGACATAGTCTCTACTTCGGGACCGAGCGGTATAAACCGGGAAAACGGAAAAAGACGTCTTACGGTGACCGCAAATATTGAAGGCCGCGACCAGAGAGGCGCTGTGAATGAGCTTAAGGAAAAGATCAGTTCAGTCAAAATTCCCGAAGGCATAAGCATCCAGCTGTCCGGCCAGTTCGAGAACGAAGAATCCGCTTCGCGGACGCTCGCCCTGACTTCTCTTCTCGCTCTTATCGTCATTTCACTTCTGCTCTATGGCGAATTCAGATCGTGGCGCCAGGCTCTGCTGATTCTTCTCAATATGCCGCTCGCGATGATCGGTGGTGTCCTTATTCTGAAACTGACAGGAAGCGAACTCAATATCCCTGCGATTATTGGTTTCGTATCTCTTCTTGGCATATCGACCAGAAACGGAATGTTGCTGATGAGTGAATACAACAGGCTCCGGAGCCGTGGACTCAACCGGGAGGCTGTCGTAATCCGCGGCTCTGCAGACCGGCTTAACCCTATCGTCATGACGGCCCTGACCTCGACGCTCGCACTTCTTCCTATCGTATTGCGTGGGGATCTTCCGGGAAATGAAATCCAGGCACCTCTTGCCCTCGTGATTCTCGGAGGACTCATCTCCTCTACCCTGCTCAATATTTTCCTGCTCCCCTCGCTCTATCTGCTGTGGGATAAAAGGCAGGAATCCAAAGCTTGAACGCTTTGATTTTTATGGAACCTCCATTGATATCTTAAAGAGAACCTCAATAGCTTAAAGAAAACATCAATAGCTTAAAGAGAACCTCCATTGATATCTAAAAGGAATGAGACCGTACCCGAATCCGAAGCGACAGCGATCTTTCGATTTTTTAGATCGGATCTTAAACCTTTTTAACGGCATTTTTGTCATATTAATAGTGAACATGAAGTGAAATTAACTTAACATCACTTCTTTTTGACACATTTATCCCTATCTCATTAAGTAACTAAACGAACCTAAATATCCATGAAAGCCTATGCCGCCCTGACGGTTTTACTCGCTCTCGGATCAATTCCGGCCAATGGAATGTCTTTTTACACCACATTAGATTCGATCACTGCGCTTAATCCCGATGTAGTCAAAGCTCGTCTTGAGGCGGGTGTGGCCCGGGCTGATATCAACACACTCTCAGCTCTGCCGGATCCGGAACTGGTCGGTGAATATATGTGGATGCCAAAGGATGTCGATAACCGCTGGAATGTCGGAGTTGAATGGGGTTTCGAGTGGTTCGGGGTTTATAATGCCCGGAAGAATGAAGCCCGGGCCCAGGCCGATGCGTTCTCTTCGCTTGCTCTCGCAACCGAAGCTCAACAGCGTCAGGAAATAGCCAACGCACTGACGGAATATCAACTTCAAAAGCAGAAACTCGGACTGCTTGAAAAGATGGCTCATGAAAACATGATTTTGATCGAGACAGTCGGCTTGCAGGCTCAGGGAGGACAAATTTCAACGCTCGAGGCCAATAAGCTGACAATTGAAGCCGGACGTTTTGCTGTTCGGCTCGAAGATGAGCGTCTCGCACTTCAGGACATCGCCCAAAAGCTGACGTTGCTTGCCGGGGGAAAGGACGTCTCGCAGTGGTTGGATTCCCTCGACGAGAGTTTCACCACCCCGGCCTCTCTTCCCTCGGAGGAAGAAGTGGTCGCTAATGCAGCGCATATCCCGGCGGTACGTGAGGCTGTAGCAAGGACCGAAGTAGCAAGGCGGGGAGTCGGAGTGGCACGGGCAGAGTCGGGCCCCGGGATAACCGTAGGCTACAAACATCTGTTTGAAGATGGAATGCATTTCAACGGAGTGTCTCTCGGTGTCACTCTTCCGTTTTTCTCTTCCCGTGGAAAACGTGAAGCAGCGAATGCACGTCTGCTTCAAGCTGAGTTTGAAGCTGCTGCGGCACGAAATCTTGCTGAAGCCACAGCACGCGCCTTATGGCACAAAGCTGAATCCTTGCGCAAACGTCTCGAGCCACTGCGACCGGTATTCGACACGACCGATAATCTCACCCTCCTCAAACAACAGTATGAGGGCGGACAGATCTCGCTGACAGATTATCAGACAGAACGAATATATTTCATGGAAGCCGAACTGGAATATCTTGACCTTCAGGCTCGATACCGGACAGCCCTCACCGACCTCTATCTCTACCGGTTTTAAATATAAAGAGGCTGTGTCAGAATGAAGGAATCGTCGAAATTGTAGGGACATGGCGTGCCATGTCCGAATTGATACTCAGCATGTTACAGACCGGACATGGCGTGCCATGTCTGACTTGGTATTCAGTTATTGCGATCCGGACATGGCACGCCATGTCCGTACATTACTATGATAGCGCTATTTTTGACACACCCTATTTATATAGATCTTGATTGCGAAGTCGGGAATAATTCGTATCTTTACACAAATTTAAGAAATATGGAGAAACAGCACGGATTACGGTACCCGGTCGGCGACCAATCATTTGAAAGCGTAAGAAAGGGAGGTTATGTGTATGTCGACAAAACGATGTACATTGAGAAACTTTTGGAAAATCAATATTATTTCCTCGGACGTCCCCGCCGCTTCGGCAAAAGCCTGTTCCTCTCCATGCTCAAATGCTTCTTTGAAGGAAAGCGGGAGCTCTTCAAGGGACTGTACGCCGACACCATGGACTGGGACTGGGAGCCCTATCCCGTGCTTTATCTTGACCTCAACAACCGTCAGTATAAGGAGGACGGAGATCTTGAAAGCCTTGTGGAGCGTTTCCTCCTTCTCCATGAAGAAAAATATGGCATAGTTCCTCCCGATCCCAATCATGCAGGTCGCTTTGAGGAACTGATCCGCATTGCCTTTGAACAGACCGGCAGAGCTGTCGTCATTCTTGTCGATGAATATGACAAACCTCTTGTCAACAATATCAATGACAAGGAAAGGTTCGAGATGTACCGTCATAAATTAGCGGCTATGTATTCGAACTTCAAGAGCTCGGCTCAATATATCCGTATGGTGTACCTCACGGGGGTCAGCCGCTTCGGGAAGCTCAGCGTTTTCTCCGGACTCAATAACATTCAGGACATATCATTTGACAGCAATTATGCCGCCATCTGTGGAATATCTGAAGAAGAACTGCTTGAGAACTTCGATACCGGAATAAGGACATTCGCGGAAAAAGAGAATTTATCTTACGAAGATGAAGTCGCTGAACTCAAGCGATGGTATGACGGCTATCATTTCTGCGAGGAATCTCCTGACATCTACAATCCGTTCTCTATCCTCAATGCTTTTACCAAAAACCGGTTCGGAAGCTACTGGATCTCTTCTGGGACTCCTACTCTGCTCGTCGAACAACTGAAGCGTACGGACACGGATCTTCATCAGCTTCTCGATACTTACACCAATCAGACTGCCCTCGAAGGACTCGATATTGACAATATCAAACCGGTAGCTCTATTTTACCAGACCGGATATCTGACAATCAAGGAATATGACGCGCGTGCGAGAATGTATCGGCTCGGACTTCCGAATGAAGAAGTTAAGGAAGGGTTTTTCGAATACATTCTGCAGTTCTATGGCAATCTCGGAGCCGAGGCACCTATGACTTTTGTCTATTATCTCCGCAGAGACATGGAGAGCGGAGATGTTGAGTCGTTCATGGAGCGCCTGCAGTCGTTCTTCTCGGGCATAAGCTATGAGATGCGTCTCGAGGAGGAACGCAATGTCCAGAACGCGATGCTGGTCCTCTTCAAGCTCGTCGGCATGCAGGTTGATGTTGAGTACCGCACTTCGAGAGGACGCATCGACATTCTTGTCCGGACTGACAGTTTCGTTTATGTGATCGAACTCAAATTCAACTCTTCGGCCGAGGAGGCACTGCGCCAGATCAAGGAAAAAGATTACGCCCGTCAGTGGAAAACAGATTCCCGTCGCACAATCCTTCTCGGAATCAATTACGACACAGAGAGCCGTTCCATCTCTGACTGGCAAGCCGAAGAAATCTGAACCCGGGTACTAACCCCAGCGCCTCAACATCCCCCTCTTTAAAACTACATACTACTGTCGTTCGATAAAACTAAGGGGATGTTTCATAATTGACGCGAGCAACAAATGTACGGACATGGCGTGCCAT
>CAYMTQ010000002.1:0-85244 GCA_964393395.1 uncultured Sangeribacter sp. | reverse complement strand
GGACTCCCTGATTATGAGTCAGGTGCTCTAACCAACTGAGCTATAGGACCGGGATTTGTTGCAAAGTTAAGGATTAATTTTCTATTGTGCAAGTGTTGAATCAGGGTTTTTAGTCCGCCAAGGCGTTCTTGTGTTTCTATGAAGTGGGAGAATTCTCGCATTTTGCAGATTCACAATGATTTAGAATAGGGGAGGAAAGGGTGATTATGGTAGGGGTGGTCAGTAGGTGCAGGCGAGGGTTAGGAGGCGTAGGCGTATTGAGGGGTCGTAGGCGAGGAGGGCTTCGGCGGCGGCGACCATTGTGGAGCCTGTCGTGCATATATCGTCGAGCAGCAAGACGTGCTTGTCTTTGAGTTCCGGGTTCCCTTTCACTTTGAAGAGGTTCGACACGGAACGCGTTCTTTCCGTGGCATTTCTTTTGGTCTGGGATCTGTGAAAACGCTTCATCCTCAGGCAATCGATGATGTCAAGATCTGATGACTCAGCAAGTCCTTCGGCAAGTTTCAGTGTCTGATTATATCCGCGTTCAAGAAGACGGAATACATGTGTGCCGATAGGTATGACCGCATCCACTCCATCAAGAAATCCGGCAGGGGAGAGCTGCCTGTACATTTCACGTCCCATCTCCGTTGCCAGCCCTGGCAGGTCGTGATATTTGAAATCATGAACGATTGAGGAAACCGGTCCGCCACGGTCATAGAAGTATAAGGCCGTGCCTCTGTCGAATGGAATGCGTCCGGCAAATCTCTCTTCAAAGAGGTTGTCCTTTATCAGATGGTAGCCGGTCTGTGGAAGGCTCTCGAGACAAAGCAGGCAGACGAAATTTTCCTCCTTGTCATCCAACTGGGCGCGGCAGACAACGCATCTTCTCGGGAAAATAAAATCGAATGCGTCCTTAAAAATATCGGCCAGTATCATCTATGAGCCTGTTATTCAATTTTCGGGTTGCACGGGTCATATACCTGAGTCTTTCAGATCGCCGGCTTTGATCTCGCGTATAACCTGCTGGATCAGCGAAGACTCATATCCGCGTGAAAGAAGATGGGCGTATAGTTTCCTGACATCTTCTGATCTGTTCAGGTCCAGTGGGCGAGCTTTGGTGAGAGCCGCAGACCTGAGAGCGCAGTTATATTCTTCAACGTCAATAGAAGCGAGGCCCTCGGCTATATCGGCAGACGAAATCCTTTTTGCCGATAGCCCGGCGCGTATCTTGTTGCGTCCCCATTTCGAAAAGCGAGCTTTGTCTCTTGCATACGCCCGGGCAAACCTTGAATCGTCAAGAAACTTTTCCCGTTTTAATGTATCGATTATATCCGATATTGCAGAACCCGAAAGGCCCCATAGCCGCATCTTGCGAACGAGATCCGATTCGCATTGCTCCGACCGGGCACATAGGTCGGCAAGCCTCATGCGGGCCTGATCTTCTGTCAGTTGTTTCTTCCTTATCATTTTCGGTCGGGGTCATTGGGTTTGCGTGCAATGGCAAACCGCGGTTTTTGATCCATGTCGTTGACCAATGATACCTCTTCATACCCCATCCCTTTGAGCATCGTTGCCAGTTCGTCTGCGTATAGCGGATTAATCTCAAAATAGAGTCTACCGCCCGGAACAAGTGCTGAGATACCTGTCATTGCAATTCGCCGGTAGAATATCAGCGGATCATCGTCCGGAACGAACAGAGCGCCGTGAGGTTCATTATCAAGAACAAGAGGTTCCATTCCGCTTTTTTCTTTTTCGCAGATGTATGGCGGATTGCTGACTATGATGTCAAAGAAATCAGCGAGAGGTGTGTAGTGGAAAATGTCATCTTCTTCAAAATGAATTTTCGTCTTGAATATACGGCTGTTTTCAATTGCTACAGCGAGTGCGTCTTGGGATATGTCAATGGCATACACATCAGGAAACCTGAGGTTTCTTGCAAGAGCTATAGCGATACAACCCGATCCTGTGCCGACATCGAGCATCTTCAGGTCTGACTCCGGATTTTGCCTGATAATTATATCCACCAATTCCTCGGTCTCCGGCCTCGGAATAAGGACGTTTTTGTTTACTTTAAAATCCATGCCGTAGAAACGGGCGCTTCCGAGAACATACTGAACCGGTTCGCCGGCTGTGACCCGGTCCATAATCTTATCGACACCGTCAACGAAAAGCGGATCTATTTCCGAATCATAGTTGAGGATAATTGCCGATGGTGACCAACCTTTCAGATGTCCGAGCACGATCTGGCTGACTCCTTTGGCCTCACCTTCCGAATAACCGGCTTTCGTGAGACGGTCGCACAAAGACTTAACAATTTCCCTGATTTTCATATAGTTATTCTTTCTTCAGCATGACCCCTGATTATTCTTTCTTCAGAATTGCTCCGATACCGAACAGAGCATAATCGTATATCGCCGGGTCATCCGGTCTCCATATACGGAGCGGCTCCATGAGCTCCATAACCGCCTTCCTGTCGTTTGAACGGCGCGAGAGTAATCCAAGATCGCGGGCCGTGTTGCCGACATGTACATCGAGCGGAACAAACAGCTTTGACTTCGGGATCGACTTCCAGACGCCCATATCGACGATTCCGTCGTCGCGAACGAGCCATCGGAGAGCCATGTTGATACGTTTCAGCGCTGTTGTCTGAAGGTTAGTGGGCACACATTGTGAATTTGTCTTGCCATCGTTCGCCTCTGCGAGCATCATTCCGAGCGCATCAGCAAAAGTCCATGATGGCATTTCGGACTCTCCAGCACCGACAGCCCCGGCAAAAGCGTCGAGTGAAGAATGATTTGAATAAATCTTACGCAAGCCCCTCAGGTAATATTTCAGGTCACGAGCGAAGAAAGTCCTGTGGAGATTCATTCGGTCATCCAATTCTTCGAACTCACCATCCATCACATATCTGTATGGCGAATTCTCCATGATCCCCAGAATGCGATCTGCATCACGACAAATCATCTTTCTGTTACCCCATGCGATTGAAGCCGAAAGAAAGGCCGCTACTTCAATGTCCCGTAAATCCGAAAATCTGCGAGGAAACTGAACCGGATCGTCGTCAATAAATTCAGGCCGGTTAATTCTGACCACCTGCTCGTCAAGCAACCGGTGAATATCCTCCGGAGCATTCTTGAAATCGAAATCTGTCATCTTAATTAACCTTGATCAATACGGGGTCAGACTCACGGTTCATCCTGTCGATGCTTGTGACAGCGAACGTATGACCCGATAGTTCCGACGGCTTTTCAGAGACACGGACCTCGTTGCGGTCGGTCACTGCAATCATTGCCTGAGGGTCCGATATAGTTATCTCCTCTCCGGGGAAGAATTCATAAACCGCAAACCTCACAATATCGGTCTCTTCCGGCAGTTTTCCGGTTTTGGGCATATCCCAAGTGACGAACACCTTCCCGTGGTCTCTCATGACCTTTGCGTTAGAGACCTTTCCCGGCCGGATCTCAGGGTTGCCGTAGACCGGAGGAAGAGCCAGAGTGCTCTGATATTTCGAGGCCAGTTCATCGGCCACGCCTCCGTAGTTCCCGGTCACCCAATAACCGTGCCACCATACATTCCCCCCGACGTTAGGCAACTCCCGGCTGAGCTTGATTTTGGAGTCCAGTTCATTACTTTTGCCTGTCTTTGAGTCGGCGGTTGTCATTGTCTGCCGAACGTCGGTGCCGATATATAGGTCAGCCTTGCGCACATTGTCATTCCACCAATGGGCAAGATGACCCGATGGAGCAACCTTCTTGTCAAGGGGCCAATATAGCTGAGGAACGAGATAATCCACCCATCCCTTCTCGTCCCATAGCAGGACATCGGCATAGAGGTCATCATAATTCTGAAGGCCATTGCTCTGCGAGCCTCTCGGGTCACTTTTCTTGTTGCGCCATATACCGAACGGAGAGACGCCGAACCTCACCCATGGCTTCGCCGCCTTGATTGTTCCGTGGAGCTGCTCGATCAAAAGATCTACATTGTGCCGCCTCCAGTCATTACGGTTCATTCCATTGCCGAATTTGGAATAAGAAATGTCATCGTTGAACTTCTTCCCCGGTTCAGGATATGGATAAAAGTAATCGTCGATATGAATTCCGTCAACGTCATACCTGTCGAGAATGTCATTGACTACCGAGCAGATAAAATCCCGGTTTTCGCCATAAGCCGGATCGAAATAGACCTTACCGGCATACCGGACGAAACGTTCCGGATGCTGATTCACCGGATGATCAGCAGGCAGAATTTCTTTTGCATCCGAAGTCACCCGATACGGGTTCAGCCAAGCATGAAATTCCATTCCGCGCTTGTGAGCTTCCGTGAGTGTAAACTCCAACGGGTCCCACAGGGGATATGGAGCCTTTCCCCGTTTTCCCGAAATCCATGTCGTCCAGGGCTCGAGCTCAGATGGATACATCGCGTCGGCCGTAGGCCTCACCTGGAAGATGACGGCGTTGCAACCGGCTGCCTGAAGCTTGTCGAGCTGGTCGATTATGTACTTCTGATTCTGTTCCGTAGACTGGTTTCGATACTGAGACTGACCGATAATATGGAGCCATGCTCCGCGGAATTCCCGCTTAGGATTCTCCTGTGCGAAAGCAGAAGATATAATTGAGCCGACGGCCAGAGCCGTGGCCAATAAGAGCGATTTGAACTTCATAACTACAAAATTACAAAAAAGATAAATGCGGTTTGCCCGAAAATTGCTAATTTTGCAGATAACACACGTCATTTTTGTGAGGGCGACCCCTAAGAGTCCATCTCATAAAAATTAAGGCCGCACTTTCATTTATCGATGACGGGTGCCACAGAAACAAGATAAGAAAATCAAGACAGATATGAGCGAACTTGCGTCAAAGTATAACCCCCATGAGGTTGAAGACAAATGGTATGCCTACTGGATGGAGCACGGACTTTTCCATTCTGAGCCCGATGACCGCGAACCCTATTGCATTGTCATCCCTCCGCCGAATGTGACCGGCGTCCTTCACATGGGCCACATGCTTAACAATACCATTCAGGATATTCTCGTCCGTCGTGCCCGTATGCTCGGAAAGAACGCGCTGTGGGTTCCAGGAACCGACCATGCCGCGATCGCAACGGAGACGAAAGTGATCGCCAAGCTTGCCGAACAGGGAATCAAGAAAACGGACCTTACCCGCGAGCAATTTCTTGAGCATGCCTGGGACTGGACCCACACTCATGGCGGAATCATTCTTGACCAGCTTCACAAGCTCGGTGCTTCCTGCGACTGGGAGCGCACTGCCTTCACTATGGACGAAAAACGCTCCAAGAGCGTGACGAAAGTTTTTGTGGACCTCTACCGTAAAGGACTTATTTACCGTGGACTGAGAATGGTGAACTGGGATCCTCAGAACAAGACTGCCATCTCAGATGATGAGGTGAACTATGTCGAGGAACATTCCAAGCTTTATTATCTCCGCTACAAGGTTGCCGGCGATCCCGAAGGCCGTTATGCCGTGGTTGCGACAACCCGTCCGGAAACTATAATGGGAGACACAGCAATGTGTATCAACCCCAAGGATCCCAAGAACGAATGGCTGAAGGGCAAACGTGTGATTGTCCCGCTCGTAGGCCGTGAGATACCGGTTATCGAAGACCGTTATGTCGAGATAGATTTCGGAACAGGATGCCTTAAGGTCACTCCTGCGCACGACAAGAACGACTACATGCTCGGGAAGACACACAATCTGGACTCAATCGACATCTTCAACGAAGACGGAACCCTCAACGCACATGGCGGAAAATATGAGGGCATGGACCGCTTCGCTGTCCGCAAGGCAATTGCCAAAGAGCTTGCTGAAGCAGGACTGATGGAGAAAGAGGAGGATTATACCAACAAAGTCGGATATTCCGAGAGAACAAAAGTGGCCATTGAACCGCGTCTCTCGCTGCAGTGGTTCATCAAGATGCGCCACTTTGCCGACATAGCTCTTGACCCCGTGATGGATGACATCATCCGTTTCGTTCCCGAGAAATATAAGAATACCTACCGGATATGGCTCGAGAACATTCAGGACTGGTGTATCAGCCGACAGTTATGGTGGGGACACCGGATTCCGGCGTGGTACTATACCGATGCCACCGGTGAGACAAAGATAGCAGTCGGAGAGAACATCGAGGAAGCACTTGAGATCGCATGCAAGGAATCCGGACTTCCGCTCGGTCCCGAGGATCTGCGTCAGGATGAGGATGCGCTCGACACGTGGTTCTCCTCATGGCTCTGGCCGATTACGCTCTTCAACGGCATTCTCGATCCCGGCAACAAAGAGCTTAAGTATTATTATCCGACAGCGACACTCGTGACCGGTCCCGACATCATCTTCTTCTGGGTGGCAAGAATGATCATGGCCGGATATGAGTATGTCGGTAAACAGCCCTTCGACAACGTTTACTTCACCGGTATCGTCCGCGACAAGATAGGTCGGAAGATGTCGAAATCGCTTGGAAACTCACCTGATCCACTCGATCTGATTGACAAATTCGGTGCCGACGGCGTGCGTATGGGTCTGATGCTTGCCGCACCTGCCGGAAACGACATCATGTATGACGATTCGCTCTGCGAGCAAGGCCGTAACTTCTGCAACAAGATCTGGAACTCATTCCGATTGATCAAGGGATGGGACCGTTCATCGGAACTCGAACAGCCCGAGGCTTCCCGGCTTGCAGTTGAATGGTTCGACGCTAAACTCAACGAGACACTCGCCGAAGTAGAGGACCTTATGGGTAAATTCAGAATTTCCGAAGCCCTTATGGCCATCTATAAACTCTTCTGGGATGAATTCTCATCGTGGTATCTGGAAATCATCAAGCCGGCCTACGGCACACCGATCGATGAGAAAACCTTCGGTGATACGCTGCGCTTCTTCGACGCCCTTCTCCGACTTCTTCATCCCTTCATGCCGTTCATTACCGAAGAGCTCTGGCAACACCTCGCAGACCGCAAGAAAGGTGAATCGATCATGTATGCCCGCCTGCCGGAAACTGTTAAGACGGAGTCAGGCGTGACAGCTTCCTTCGAGAAACTGAAAGAGATTGTCGGAGGAGTCCGCAACATCCGCAAGAAACGCAACCTTCCCCAGAAAGAAGAACTCGTGCTTCAGATTAAGGGACAGCACGATTCAGCGCTTGATTCAATCCTTGTGAAGATGGCAAATCTCTCGGAAGTAAAGCCTGTCGAAGAAAAAGGTGCTATGTCAGCTGCGTTCATAGTCGGCACGACGGAATATTCAATTCCGCTTGAAAGCAACATGAACGTAGAGGAAGAGTTGAAGAAGCTTCAGGCAGACCTGAAATATCAGGAAGGATTCCTCGCGACCGTTGAGAAGAAACTCTCCAACGAACGTTTTGTGGCCAACGCACCTGAAGCGGTCGTAGCCCTCGAGCGCAAGAAACAGAGCGACGCCCTCGAAAAGATCGCCGCCCTCAAAGCTTCGATCGCCGCCCTCAGCTGATCAATAAAAGTTCCCGGCATACACATGATTTGTCATTGTCCGGGAACTTTCTATACCCCGTAATCAACCATTTTTTTGAACTGTTGATTCATTGTGAAACCTGTTTAAAATCTGTTTTTTCTTCATGAAAAGATTTTTCTTACTAAACACTGTTACATGCCTTATCCTTTGTCTTTCGTTCAACACTCGAGCCTACGATTTAGTCGAAAACGATATATATTTCAATATTCTTTCGACTTCTCCCGCTGAAGTTGAAGTTACTTCCCATCCATCGGGTCCTCAGGGTTATGAGGGAGAAATCAGTGTTCCGTCCTATGTGACATTCAACAACATGACCTTCTGGGTCACTGAAATTGCCGAAGGCGCTTTTGCCTATAGCTACGAATTGACATCCGTCAAGTTACCGAATACGATAGTTAATATAGGCAAGGAAGCTTTTTTCCAATGCAGATCTCTCGAGACTTTAGATTTGCCCAGATCGCTGCAAGAGATAGGTGATAGAGCATTTTACGAATGCACGAGTCTTCAAAGTGTCCGCCTTCCGGATGCATTGCAGAAATTGGGCGGAAGTGCTTTCAGTCAATGTTCAGATCTCAAAGAAGTATATATCGGAGAGAATATAACCGACTTTGGAGTCTGGGCCTTTGACAAATGTCCGATAATAAATGCCGAAGTCAACCTTAATGTGATTCCGCATGACATGTTCAACGGAATCTCTACATTACAGGAAATCAAGTTAAGTAATAACCTGGTTGAAATCGGATCTCATGCTTTTGTATCTTGCTCATCTCTGAAGAGGATATCTTTGCCCTCTACGTTGAGGACTATAGAAACCGGAGCCTTCAGCTCATGTTCCGGTCTGGAACAATTGCTTCTTCCAGAATCACTCAGCTCAATGGGTCCGTCAGTCTTTAGTGGGTGTACTTCTCTTAAAGAAATCAGGATTCCTGAGAAGATTGAATCGTTAAGTTCGAGGCTCTTTTACGGCTGTAGTGCTCTTGAAGAGATATACCTTCCAGAGACCATCACGAATATCGATCCGTCAGTCTTTTCCGGCTGTTCAGCTCTCAAGGAAATCAAACTTCCGTCAAAGCTCCGGGTTGTTGGAGCAGAATCATTCTCCGGATGTTCATCGCTCAGGGGAATTGATTTTCCCGATGACGTCACCGAAATTCAATATAAAGCATTCGAAGACTGTCTGAGCCTTGAAAATGTTGTGCTTGGAAAATCATTAAAAAGAATCGAAGTCGCCGCATTTGATAAATGTCCCCTTACAGACGTTTACGTTAACTGCTATGGGTTGCCTGAGAGTTTTAAAGAAGTGTTCGAAGGAGTGAAGAATCTTCATATAGGAACTAATATAAAAGAAATACCCTTAAATGCGTGTGCAGGATTAAGTTCCATGGTTTCTGTGGAACTTCCTGAAACATTGGAGAGAATAGAAGCCCAGGCATTTTATGACTGTAATACTCTTCATAATGTCAATATTCCGGCTTCTGTCAGCTATATAGGTAATTATGCCTTTGGTCTTTGTAGATCACTTGAGGAGGTGATGATTGGAGAGGGAGTCTCAGAGTTTGGGTCTTCTATATTCAGCGGATGTAATAGTATAACGAAAGTAACTGTTTACTCTCCGGAGATTCCGTCTGATCTGTTCGGAACCTTGCCGATTGAGACTTTGAAACTGGGTAAGAAAGTTTCATCAATTGGAGAATATGCCTTTTGTTCTCAATTTTTGAAAACTGTTGTTTGCCAGGCGGTTGAGGTTCCGTATATTGAAGAGAAAGGTTTCGAATATAATTCTGAAGGCCGGACTGCATATGTCCCTGAATGCTCAATAGACGCATATAGGGATTCAGAATGGAAAAAGTATTTCTCAAACTTCCTTCCGATAGAGGACTCTGGAGTTGATCGTGTCCCTGATTCAGGTTATCCTAATTTAAAAGCGTATGATCTCAATGGTAGAATAAAAGAGACGTATACGAATGAAAAGAATCTTTTGAAGAAGGGGAAACAGATATTGAACGGAGAGATAGTCATTGTTCGATAACGTTATTTCAGTAAACCTCCCAAACGTCCCAAACTCCGTCAGAGAAGTTTGGGACGTTGACATTATCCATAATGGCTTTGAGACATGAAAAATTTTTCGTACATTTGCATTTAATCAAGTAAGAAACACCATCTAATACTCGTATGGATCAGGAGAATCTTTATATCCGTTTTGACTGGGCAATCAAGCATATCTTGCGCAACAAGGCTAACTTCGATATCCTCGAGGGCCTGATTTCGGTGCTCTTAGGCGAGGATGTGAAGATAGTGGAACTCCTTGAGAGCGAGTCAAATCAAGAAAACGACCGCGATAAATTCAACCGCGTAGACATCAAGGCTAAGAACAGCAAGGGTCACATCATAATCATTGAGGTTCAGCTGACCCGGCAGCTCTATTATCTTGAGAGAATCCTTTATGGCACCTGCAAGGCAATAACCGAGCACATCAACATCGGTGACAAATATGACCAGGTAAAGAAGGTTTATTCAATCAGCATCCTATACTGCGATTATGGTCAGGGGGATGATTATGTGTATCACGGACAGACCGTGTTCAAAGGGATACACACCGGGAATGACCTTCTTGTGAACTTGAAAGAGGAGGGGGTAATTGTTCCGCATCTTCCGAGGGAAGTTTTCCCGGAATATTATCTTGTGAGGGTCAACGCCTACGACAAAATACCCGAGACTCCGCTTGACGAATGGATGACGTATCTCAAGACGGGGAAGATAAAGGAGGATACCCGCACACCGGGTCTTCAGGAGGTCAGGGAGAAGTTGCGGGTATTGTCGATGACTCCCAAGGAGCGTCGTGCATACGACGAGCATATCGACAACATCATGGTTCAGAACGACGTCCTCGACACCGCCCGGGATGAAGGCCGTGCTGAAGGTTTAGCCGAAGGACGCACAATAGGTCGCGCTGAAGGACGTGCTGAAGGACGTGCTGAAGGACGTGCTGAAGGACGGGCCGAAGGACGGGCCGAAGGACGGGCCGAAGGACGCGCGGAAGGACGCGCGGAAGGACGAACAGAGGCCATGAAAGAAGTGGCGCGAGCCATGAAAGGACAGGGACTGCCTTATGAAGATATCATTGCCATCACCGGTCTTTCAAGAGCAGACATAGATTCTCTGTAAGCTTCATTACTATGTTCCAGCATTTATTTTATAACTCTATAGATAAACGTGCTGGTAGAAAGTTATAAATAATATATTTTCGTATTTCAACGAATTTACGCTGGTGGTTAATTCTGCAATTGCCTCTCGCGAAATAGTCAATACCTTAAAGTCATCAAGTATTACTTGAAGAATTGGGAATGATGGAAAGGCAACTCCAAATCTTCTCATATTGTGAAGATTCCCAATAGAGTAACCCTTGACATATTGCTGCGGTAGTCTCGCTCCGAGTGGGGCTGGTTTATTTGAGTTGGCGGTAGAGGTCGGGGCGGACGGAGCGGAGGGTGGAGCGGAATGTGCGGTAGAAGGCTGAGCCGGCGGCAGTGTCAGGATAAGCGCGTCTCAGGGAGTCTATGACGGCCATGTCGCGGTCACGCTCCGTTGAGTCTGCCCACTGTCGGTTCAACATCGTCCGGGCCGCATTGCGTCCTTCCATCTGTGCCGCCTCTATCTGAGCAGTGATGCCTTCAGTCTTTTCAGTCTGACGGCAACCAGTCGCTCCAATAAGAGCGGACAGAACCAACAATAATGCTAAAGTGTGTCTCATATCTTGTATCGCATTATCAGTTATCAATCTTTTAATGTGATTATTCGCCGTAAAGGGCATCCCACCATGCGGAGTCGTCCTTGAGATAACGGGCGAACCAGGCCATGATGGTATTCTGCCAAACGCGACGTTTTTCAAAATCGGTCACGACATGGTTGGCGCCTTCTACCTGAACGAATTCGACAGTGCGTCCAAGAAGACGGAGGGCATTGAAAAGCTGGATGCTCTCGCCGATCGGCACATTGGTGTCGACGGTTCCGTGAAGCAGCAGAAGGGGAGTGTGGATCTTGTCTGCATTAAGAAGTGCGCTGTTGCGGTGGAACACTTCCGGATCTGACCATGGATAGGACTTCGCTGCCGCTACGGCATTGTAGCTGTAACCCCAGAAACCTTCGCCCCAGTATGACGTCACATTCGAGATACCGGCGTGGCTGACAGCAGCGGCGAAAATGTCCGTCTTGGTCTGAAGAAGCATCGTCATGAAACCTCCGTAGCTCGCGCCGAGACAGCCTATCTTCGCAGTGTCGACAAACGGGTGTGCCTCACAGAATTTCTTTGTGCCTTCAATGATTTCGTCGGCCGTCTTCTCACCCCATGCGTTCACATGGCGCGCTGAGAACTCCTGGCCGTATCCTATCGTTCCCGATGGATTGAGGACATAGACTACATATCCTCTGGAGGCAAAGACCTGCGGTGAATAGGGATGATAAAGAGTGCGGTCCGAGGGTGTCGTGCCACCGTAATAGTAGACAATCAGCGGATACTTCTTCGAAGGATCAAAACCGGGTGGAACTGTCATAGTTCCGTCAATCACCGTGCCGTCTGAGGCTGTGAATGACCAGGATTCGGATTTCCCGAGTTCAATACCGTCAAGAGTCTTTGACCAGGGATCGTCGATCAGCTTCGACTTGCCGTTCTTCAGATCAAGCAAAGAGGCACGTCCGAAATATGTATAGCTCGTGCCGACAGAAGCGATCCAACGGCTTTCATCGCTGCCAATCGAGAAAGACTTCACATATTCCAGATCGACCGGAAGTTTACCGATTGTATGCTTTTCGGGGTCGAGAGAATAAACGTTGCAATAGAAACCGTCGAGTGCTGTGAAGTAAATCTTATTGTCACGGGCGTTCCATATCGGGTTCGGTCTCAGGGAAGGGTTGAAATCGCGTGTCACAGCCGTGGCCTTTTTTGAGGCGATATCAAAGAGGTATCCCTGAACGTCATATTCATTGGCCACCGGGTGTTCTCCGGAATTCTTTCCAAGCTCTCCGAAAGTTTCAGGGCCACCCTCGATGAAAAGACGGTGTCCATCCGGAGAATAGATTGCACCGTTCAGGGAAATGACATCTCTCAGAAGCGTGTCGGCTTTCAGAGTCCGCGAGTCAACTTCGATCAAATCCGAGAAATAGAGTGGGAAACGCTCGGGAACGAACCGGGAGGCGATGTAGAGGATCTTGGAACCGTCGGAAGTAATGTCGGCAAGAATTGTCGAAGGACCGCCGGCCGAAATGGGATAAGCAACCTTGTTCTTCAGATCATACTTCATCAGATATGAACGGTCACGGCTTCCCGGAATCCTGTCATCCGGATCCTTTACCCTCTTCATGATATCGGTTTCCTTCTTTCCCTGAACCTCCTTGTAGTAGATAAGATATTGCAGGTCGGGACTCCATGCGAAGTCGCCGGCAGGAGCACCGGTGGCCATGCGGGTTTCAGCCATTGTTGCGGGATTGATCGTGAAAATGTCGAAAGTTCCGTCATTGGCGCGGGTGTACCACAGAGTCGAACCTGAAGGCGTCCATCCGGCTTCACCCGGAAGATTCTGTGAGATTACTTTTCCGCTTGCGGTTTCGGTCAGAGTCTGCCATGTGCGGCTGTTATCAGCGTCCCATCGGTCCGTATATTTTGTGATGAAATACTTCCCGTCAGGAGAAAGGGTAACCGAAGAGACCCGCTGACCGAGGTCGAGATCCTGAACTGTCAGACGTCTTTTCATCGAAGCGCCCTGTGCCAGCTCGACATCCTCAAACTTAGATTCCGGAATAAACTCGATTTTAACGGTTGGCTCGGCTTTATCGGCAGAAACCGAGACGAGATCTACCTGAATATCATAATCCCTGTCCGGGTCAAGGGAGACAGTGGCTTCAGAGGGGGAGGCGACGGAATCTGCTGTTGCCTTTCTGGCAACCTCCTTGCCGTCGAACATCAGACGAGATATTGCCGGTGTCGTCAGTCTCAGTTTGCCTTTCGCATACCGCGGAGCACGGACAGTAGTTGTCAGAGTGTGGATGCGGGCACCGTCATCGGCTCCTGCAAGACGTAGAGTGCCGCTTGTGTCGGGAACCAGGGTCGTCCAGTCCTGGCTCTGCATGATTGCCATTTTGAGAGCCGGACGGGAGTCGAGAAGGGATGAGATCTCGAAACTGTTTTCATTTCCCTTAGCAGAATCCGGAGTGGCCGGAAGCGGAAATTCGGGTGATGCTGAATGGCGGATTTCAGTGATGCCGACAGGCTTTTCCGCAAAAGCAATAACACCGGCAGAGAGCAGAGTCAGTGCCGGTATCAGATAAGATATTTTCATGGAATGTATTTCAGGGTCAATCTTAATATTTCAGGGTCAATCTTAAAAGAATTAAGGTCGTTCGTAGGAGGGGATGGATTTCAGCTTGATGTCATAAATCAAGACCGAATATGGCTTCACGCTTCCATAGGGATTGATACCGTATCCGGCTTCATGGGGAATTATGACCGTAACGGAATCTCCGACATGCATGTTTGTCAGCGCGCTCCAGAAACCTGTGATGTTTTTCAGAGGCTGCGTGCGATAGATGCTGTCGCCGTATGTTGTCGAGGCAAACGAACTGTCGATGTATGTCCCTTCGATGTTCCGGCAGATATATTTGCAATCAACCGTCGAATTGTCAAGGGGCACGAGGGCCTTCTCGGTTTTCGAACGGTCATTATGCCATTTCATCAGGATGAAAGTCTGGGGTGCGAAAATCGGATTAATCACCTCATATTCAGGTTTTCCATCAACGACAGAATTGCGGGCTTCGGCGATATATTCAGCATTCTTATCGCGCCAGTCATCATAATCCACGTCGCTGTCGCCGATACATGAGGTCATTCCCGACGAAAGAGTCGTGGCGGAGAAGAGGATTGCTCCTAAGAGCCTTAAATTCTTAAAACACATGGGATCAATGGATCAGAATTCAACCTTGGGAGCCTTTGAAGCACCGGCCTCTGCCTGGAACTGAGGTTTCTCCTTAAAACCGAACCAACCGGCGTAGATTGTCGTCGGGAACTTCTTTATCGCAGTGTTATAGTCCTGAACGGCAACCGTATAACGCTGACGTTCAGTGGAGATTCGGTTTTCCGTACCCTCAAGCTGGGCCTGAAGCGCCATGAAGTTTTCATTGGCTTTCAGATCCGGATAAGCCTCCTTGACTGCGTTGACATAAATGTCCATCGCACCCTTCAGCGAAGATTGGGCTGCCTGATACTGCTGGATATTTTCCTGCGGATTGGTGACAGCGTTGACGTCCTCGACTGCTTTGGTCAGTCCGGCACGAGCCTGAGTGACCTTTTCAAGAGTCTCCGCCTCGTGGGTGGAATAGCCTTTGACGGTGTTGACGAGGTTGGGAATCAGGTCGGCTCTCCGTTGATACTGGTTCTCGACTTGAGCCCAGGCCTGATCGACAGTCTGTTGTTTTTCGACAAGCGAATTATAATTGCACGAAGTCAGTGTCGACATCGCGAGAAGAGTTCCTATCAGGAGAAAGAATTTTCTAAATGACATAAACGGTCAATCAATTACGGGGGTTGATCGGTTTTTAATCGTTCATCAAGATGTCTATTCTTAATGATTTACAGTAGGTCTCCGGGTAATTTTGCTGTTGACAGCCCGGCTATTTCCGGAGAGGAAAAAACTCAATAAGAGTTTATTAAAGCAGTTTCTTCAGGAGTCCGTTGAGGCTGACCTTCTCGGCGAGAATCTTCTCGAGATCGTCGACAGAGACACGTTCCTGCTCCATAGAGTCGCGATGTCTCAGAGTGACTGTGTTGTCCTCGAGGGTCTGGTGGTCAACGGTGATGCAGAATGGAGTTCCGATCGCATCCTGACGGCGGTAACGCTTTCCGATAGAGTCCTTCTCATCCACCTGACAGGTGAAATCGAAGCGTAGCTTATGCTGAATTTCGCGTGCCTTGTCGGGTAGCCCGTCTTTCTTGACGAGAGGGAGCACGGCGCATTTTACCGGAGCGATAGCCGGCGGGAAATGAAGGACAACACGACGGTCACCATTTCCGAGATCCTGGTCCTCATAGCATGAGCAGAAGACACTGAGGAACATGCGGTCGACGCCGATCGAGGTCTCGATTACATAGGGAGTGTAGCTCTGATTGAGCTCAGGGTCGAAATACTGAATCTTCTTTCCTGAGAATTTCTCATGCTGAGAGAGGTCGAAATTGGTTCTCGAGTGAATACCCTCGACCTCCTTGAATCCGAAAGGCATCTCGAATTCGATGTCTGTAGCGGCGTTGGCATAGTGAGCAAGTTTCTCATGGTCATGGAAGCGATATTTCTGATCGCCGAGACCGAGAGCCTTGTGCCATTTCAGACGCTGTTCGCGCCAGTACTCGAAATACTTGAGTTCCTCTCCCGGACGGACAAAGAACTGCATCTCCATCTGTTCGAACTCGCGCATGCGGAAAATGAACTGTCTCGCAACGATCTCATTGCGGAAAGCCTTTCCGATCTGGGCGATGCCGAAAGGAATGCGCATGCGGCCTGTTTTCTGGACGTTCAGATAGTTGACGAAGATACCCTGTGCTGTCTCCGGACGCAGGTAGACGTCCATTGCTCCGTCAGCGGTAGAACCCATCTCGGTCTTGAACATCAGGTTGAACTGACGGACATCGGTCCAGTTTTTAGTGCCCGAGATCGGGTCCACGATCTCATAATCGAGGATTATCTGCTTCAGATCGTTCAGATCGTTTGCGTTCATCGCAGTGGCGAATCTCTCGTGCAGTTCGTCACGTTTTTTCTTGTGCTCGAGCACACGGGGATTTGTCTCGCGGAACAACGCCTCGTCAAATGACTCTCCGAAACGTTTCGCCGCCTTAGCCACTTCTTTATTGATCTTATCGTCGAATTTTGCGATCTCGTCCTCGATGAGCACATCGGCACGATAACGCTTCTTGGAATCCTTGTTGTCGATCAGCGGATCGTTGAATGCATCGACATGGCCGGACGCTTTCCAGATGGTGGGGTGCATGAAGATCGCGGAGTCGATACCGACGATGTTGTCGTGCAGCATCGTCATCGCTTCCCACCAGTAACGTTTGATATTGTTTTTCAGCTCGACGCCGTTCTGACCATAGTCATAGACTGCGGAGAGGCCATCATAAATTTCGCTGCTCTGGAATACGAACCCATACTCTTTTGCATGAGCTATTATAGTTTTGAAAACGTCTTCTTGTTTTGCCATTGTCTTGATTATCTATATAGTGCAAAATTAGTGAAAATTTCGGTAACGGCAAGCGATGTTTTTTGCGGTTTCCCTTTAAATTTGCTAAATTTGTGATGATTGTCCATGTCGTCAGGGACACGCCCCCTAACTTTTGAGAAATGAAAGACGAAGCGAAAGATATTTATTTTGAAGAACCTGTGACGAGATCGCGCACCATGCTCGGCACGACGGTCGTGCTTATCCTGCTCCTTGTGGCGCTCATCTTCTTCTGGAGTACTACAGATGCTCCGTTGTGTGTCATCCTTGTCATATTCGGAGTCATCCTCGTTCCGGCGATATGGCTGATGCCGGTAAAGCTCGGTGCGGGAGACGGCGAGTTTTACATCCGAAGGCTCTTATCCACCAAAGTGATACCACTTGAAAGAATAAAGGAAGTCCGCGCTTATGAGACATCAATGGCCGATGGCAAAATCTGTGCCCTGAGCGGATTTTTCGCAAACATCGGTTGGTACAAGAGCTGGGAAATAGGATTATATTTTGCATATATCGGAAATTTCAAAGAGACATTTCTGATTGTTCTCAAGCCAGATTCCAAAGGGAAGGAGCGCAACTATGTCGTCAGCTGCCGCAATCATATTGAGGTGGTCAGCAAACTCCGCGATGCAATCGGACAGTGACGGATTCTATCGTTGTGGAAAATAATCCGCAACCACACTTTTTTGATTGGATCCGTAAACTAAAAATCTTCTTTCATTGTCTAAAGATTGAAGAACACTTGATTGTGTCTGAAGATTGAAGGAACTGTAATTTTACGGAGATTGAAATGACAGATTTCGTCATTGACAAGGTTCTCTTATCGCCGGAAGACACAAAAACTAAAGATTTTGAATTATGAAGAAGATGAGAATATTGGCCCTTTTGGCCGCGATTGCGTTGGGATCATCAGTGCTGACGGCACAGAACAGTTTTCCGGCACCCGGAGGAAACGGTGGCAACAGTGCTCCGCCTCCCGGGGCAGGTGGCGGATTCCGTCCTAACAGCCTGATGGGCCCTGCCGGGCCGGCCGGCTGGGGAAATCCCTGGGGACCCGGAAACTTCAATGGCCCGATGTCCGGCCCGGACTGGCAGAATCAAGGGACCATGACGGTTGTCGCATGTGGTTATGACGCACAGGGAATATGGCGCACTATACCCCTGAGGGTCGCATATCAATATAACGGAGTGCAATATAACGTGACGGTGCTGAACGCATGGAATCCGTGGACAGACAGCTGGAATATGGGGGTCGATCAGCAGGCTTTCAACACCAGTTATTTCATCAACGGCAACACATACGATTTCTACGCCCCGCTCTCCACAGGAACCTACTACTTCAATCTCTGATTCTGTTCCTCACGAAGCGGCCTATTCTTGAAACGACCATTCTCATTCCCGGATATAAAAAGAAGAGGGCGAGAAAGAGAATGACACCATAGCATAGGGCCGTCACGACACCATACATAGCCAACGGAATATATCCGCTCTCAGGATTGACCGGCAGATTCCGTAAAATAGGAATGGTGCAGAAAGCGGTTGCAAGTGCAAGTCCGAGATGAAGTGCGTACATATATAGATAATGGATCATGAAGCCTTTCATATGATTAGTTATCAGAAAGAAAGGCTTCCAAAGCACCATTGTGCAAATCAGAGAGACAAGGACTCCGGTCAAAATGCCGTTGAGTCCGAACCAAGCTCCGAGCAGAATTGAAAGACCGATGTTCAGGGCTGCCTCAGCGACAGGAGCCCAAATATCCTTGAAAAGACCAAAGGCGTTGACAAAGGCATCGACGGTAAGCCTCGACATGGAAATGAACATGATTGCAATCATAAGCAGGAGGCTGCTCTCCGGAAGGAGATACTGACTCCCTATCCAGACCTTTATCAATGGATTCATCACGGCGAACGTTGTGAAGCATAGTGTAGCCACAATGAGGAAACGGAGAGTGAACAGTTCCTTGAATACATTCCGGATACGTTCCTGATTTCCCTCGGCAACAAGATGTCCGACTCCGGCTCCCATACTGTTGAAGACAGAAGCGGCGAGCATCTGTATCCCGGTTATTGCGATCATGTAGTTGCCATAAAGGGCTACCAAAGTCAGATTGGCATAGGCATATATGATCAGAGGTGAGGACTGTGAGAGAGCAAACGTTCCGAGCTTGTGGAAAATAAGCTGCTTGACCTTAACTTCAATTTCCTTATATTTAGACCTCAAATTCTTGAATCCGCGACCTGTGCTGTCCAGAAAAGGAAACGTCTTCATTGTCATCCGATGAAGACTGACGGATGCGATTATTGCAAACGTTCCTTCGAGAACCAGCCACCAGATATAGGGCTGAGGAAAGAGAGATAGGGCAATTATCTGAGCCAATAATTTGAGAAGCAGGATGCTCTTATAGCTATATGCGATCTTGTAATCCTGCTGGGAAGCGGAGAGTGCAACCTGCTTGTAATTGACGAAATACGTAAGCAGACCGCTGAAGAGAAGGACGCCAAACGACGCGTAGGCATACCACAATGGCAGAGTAGCCTTTTCAAATATGAACGGGAAGAAGCACATCAGAATGATCGCACCGCCGAGTATCAGAAGAGCGATTCTCCGGTAGATATGGCCCTGAAGGGTAATGATATCATTGATTGTCTCACGGTCCTCGTCATGCATCGGCTTGAAAAGACTGAACGCTACGGCGGCTCCGACCCCGAGTTCCGCAAGATTGAGGAACTGGAGAAGGTTTGTGCATGTCGTGTTCAGACCGAGGATCTCTGTTCCGAGGTATTCAAGAAATATTTTTCTTGAAAAAAACTGAAGGATCAGCGTAACGACATAGAACAGCATCGCGACGACGCTGTTCTTCAGGCTTTTTGCAGTTCTTGATGCATCATTCATGCCTTTTCTGCCGGATGTTTGACAATCTGTTCGGTCCAATGTGTTTCCTTGGGACGACACGAATCGATATAGTATTTCATGTTATCAGTGAGATTATCCGCGTCGGTATACCAAGGAAGATGTCGTGCCGTGTATGGAAACCCGAGTCGCATAGGGTGTTCCATGCTGTTAGCTCCCCCGCGTGTGAAAGGACGGTAGAGAGCGAATGTCGTGTCAATCGGAGCATCGAACACATTAGGTTCGATCTCCTTTTTCCAGAATCTGCTTTCCCATTCAATGACTTCCTTCTTCTTGTTGAAATGGTCGGGAAGATCATCGATCTTCAAAGAGAAACCTACCTTGGAAGCCATCGGGTATTTCTGCATCAGCTTGAAGAAGACCTCCATGAAATCATCGGGACATTCCTCGACCATCACAACGTCCGGATCGGTATAAACGAAATAGTTGCTGTCAAATTTCTTATAGACTCCTGATTTCCAGAGTGCGAGATACCCGTAGTTTGAATCCAGACGAATGACGTCCACATCCGTGTTGCGGTAAAACTCAAGAAGGGGAGGATATGTTGATGCGTTGTCGAGGATGTGAATATTCCGGTATCCTCTTTTCTTCAGCGCATCGAG
The DNA here is from genome assembly GCA_964393395.1 of uncultured Sangeribacter sp. Classification (GTDB taxonomy): domain Bacteria; phylum Bacteroidota; class Bacteroidia; order Bacteroidales; family Muribaculaceae; genus Lepagella. The sequence goes on along the minus strand of CAYMTQ010000002.1, from coordinate 64,998 downwards.
AAGCTTCAGCAGGTAATCGAGCTGATTATAGTTGTTGATGATGATCGGGATCTCCTTCGGATCATCCGGAGGCGTGACAGTCAGCTTCACTCGTATAGCCTTGAAAAATAAAGGTACGTCATATTTTATTCGCTTCAGCAGACGGATGATCGGATTCATGATGTCGCAGTAATGGTTCTGAAAAATGCACCGGTGGAAAGACTCCCCCCGTTTCCAGATAAACGTGAAACGGGGGGAGTATAGTGTCTGAAACGGAGTTTATAGTGGATCGATTGATCTTCGATTTGGTTTAAGAGACCGTTTCAAAAATCGGGGACCTTAGATTTTGTCGTTGACGATCTTCAGGATTTCGGCTTCACGTTCGGCAGCTTCGGCTTCGATTCGTGCGCCGGCTGCGATCAGGGCTTCTGCTTTTTCGCGATCCTTGAGGCCTGCGGCATTGATCTTCACGTTGAGGAATGCACCGCGGACAGCAGCCCGGGCAGCCAGAGCGCCGACACCTGCATCGGTGACAGAGGCCGGGTTGCCGTTTTCTGCCATCTCACGTATTACGCCGAATGTCTCGAATGCTGTTTCCATTGTTCTCAGGGGCACCTGAGTAGCATAGAGAGTGGCCTCTTCCATAGCTTTTGCGCGGGCCGCTTTTTCAGCATCGGTCTTTTTGGGCATTGCGAAGACGTCCATGATACGGTTGAAGGCCTCAGTGTCCTCGTCGACGAGGTGGAGAAGCTGTTCCATCAGAGCCTGACCACGTTCAGCGGCATTGGAGAATTCCTCCCAGCGGTCGTCATAGGCGGCCTTGTGAGCGGAAAGGTTTGCGACCATCGTTCCGAGAGCGGCAGCGAGTGCACCCATGTAGGCTGAGATTGAGCCACCACCGGGAGCAGGGCTTTCAGAAGCTGTCTCTTCAGCAAAACCGCGTGCGGTCAGATCAACGAGGCGCTTTGCGTTCTTGTCTTCGATGAGATATTCGATGACCTTCTGTTCCGGATCAAATTCGCCGAGCTGGTCGAGACCCATAGACTTGATTGCGATACGGATGATCTCGCTGTCGGGGATACCGGTTGAACGGTGCTGCTTGCGGAGGAAGTGCTTGCCTGCATCAATCAGCGTGCGCTTTGGAACGAGACCGACGATTTCGGTTCCGGTGACACGGACGCCACGGGCATCAGCCGCACGGCACACTTCGTCGAAAGCGACATGAAGCGGAGTGGTTGCGATATCTGTGATGTTCATTGAAACCTGAGCGATTCCATACTCATCGATGAACCAGCCGATAGCTTTTGTTCCCTTCAGGGTTCCGGGAATCATCACGGGGTTTCCGTTTTCATCCTTCACAGGTTTGCCGGTGACTTTTCCACCCTCGCGCATCGGGCGGCCTTTTTCGCGGACATCGAATGCGATCGCATTCGCGCGACGGGTCGATGTGGTGTTGAGGTTATAGTTGACAGCGATCAGGAAATCGCGGGCGCCGATGGTTGTCGCCCCTGTTTTAGCCACACCTTCGTCGAACGGACGGTTTCCGAAATCGGGACCCTTCTGTTCGTTGCCCATTTTTTCGGGGAGAGCCTCATATTCACCGGCACGGCAGACAGCGAGATTCTTGCGCTCGGGAGTGAAGGCAGCTGCCTCATAGCAATAAGTCGGGATATTCAGTTCCGTGGCAACGCGCTCTGCGAGTTTGCGGGCCAATTCTGCACATTCCTCAAGAGTGACACCGGAAACCGGAATCAAGGGACACACGTCAGTGGCACCCATACGGGGATGTGCACCGTGATGCCCGCGCATGTCGATCAGTTCGGCAGCCTTCTTGATTCCCTGGAATGCGGCTTCCGTGACAGCTTCGGGAGCGCCGACGAAAGTCACGACGGTGCGGTTGGTGGCCTCACCGGGATCGACGTCAAGCAGGGAGATGCCTTTGACGGCTGTGATGGCGTCGGTAATCTGTTTGATTTTCGCTTTGTCGCGTCCCTCACTGAAGTTGGGGACACATTCGATGATTCTGTTGTTCATTTTTAGTCTTTTTATGAGGCAAAGGGCAGATATTGAACTAAATATCCGTCTCTGTCCCACTTAGATTTCAAGGTAGATCAGGAGCGTCCGGGGGCCGTTCGAAAGCATGACAGCTCCAACCGGTTGACTCCGGTGCAAAATTACAAAAAATCCGTTCAATACATACCCATCAGGCGCAAGAAAAGTATCCCCGCCCGGAGATTGGATGACCGGGCGGGGATATTATGGAGATATTTCAGTTATTCTGCCGTCAGGCAGTCACTTTATCAGCGGATAACCACCTTCTTGCCGTTGACGATATAGAGACCCTTGGCGAGAGTGTTGAGAGCTGCGGGTTCTGCATTGTCAAGAACGCGAACACCTGTGAGGGTGTAGACGGTGACATTTGCGTTTTCTTCGATCAGAGATTCAACGGAAGTGTTGACAGAGATTGTATAGCGGAGAGCCATAACAGGAGAGTTCATAGCCTGACCGGAGATCTTTGCCTGATAGAATCCGGAGGGGATAGCTACTTCATATTCGCCCTCGCCGAGTTCCTTGTTGATTGTGGCTGTGATCGTGCATTTGTCAGTTGTGTCGTCGGTGATCACAAAGCTTCCGAACTGAGCGACTTCAGTACCCCTTTCACCGTCAACAACATTGTAGACTCTGATCTTTGTCAGTGCGTCCGGTTTCTTGGAGATGGCGATTTTTGTTTCAATTGTCAGGGTAGTGAGCTCTTTCACAGTTGACCCGGGAGCCGGAGAGATAGTTGCGATGGGAAGCGGGTTGATCTTATACTGGTCGATAGTCAGCGCGTCGTTATCGAGGACGTTGTTTCCGGGATAAACGAGCTTGAAGAGACCTGCAGGAATGTTGATGCGGTAAACAGTGTAGGGGCTCACGTAGTCGTTGAAGTCATTCTTCGGAGTGAGGATGAGCTTGTTGCCTTCAGCTGTTACATCGAAAGTCAGGGCATTCTGTTTGCTTGACATATCCATGCTTACTGTAGCACCCTCTGCAATCTGTATTGCCTCAGCTCCTTCGTAAGTAACCGTTACGGTCGGGAAGAGCTGGTATGCTCCGGCTGCGGGAGAGAGTGTAGTCTTCTGCTCGAATGAGCTCTTTCCACCTTCGATTGTGTATTCGAGAGTCATTGAGGGAGCTTCGATGATCTGGCCTTCAACAAATTCAGCGATGAAGAAGCCTTCAGGAATCGAAAGAGTGTATTTGCCGTTCTTGTCGATTACGACAGCCTTGTTGTCTGCATCATAGAATTTGATCTTGAGGACGCCTTTCTGAGCATAAACGGTAGAAGCGGGAATAGTTGCGACGATGTTACCTTCCGAGTCAGTTATTGTTGCGGGAACTGTGCAGTCATCGTTGTATGACACTCCGGTCATCGGAGTGAGGTTCAGGATATACCACTGGTTCTTGGAGTTAACGACTCCACCGGTTGTGGCGAGGTTGATTGTCGAACCGCTTGCGGGGTCGAATGTGCCGACACCGATGATATAGTTAGCCTCACAAGCGTCGAGTTCGTTTCCTTCGCTATCCTTGAAGAAACCCTTCGGAACGCTGACGGTGTATGTTCCGTCCTCAGTGATTGAGTTGTCACCCTTTGTGAAGTAGAGAGAAACCATGTTTCCGTTTACTTCAGCCATCGGATCTTTCGCACCGGCATTGGCTGCGATAGTGGCGATAGGCTGAACTGCACCGTTTTTCGTGAGATTGATTGTCTCGGTGCATGCGGTGTTGACAGTGACGGGCTTGGAAAGCTGATACATGACGAAGGCCATGTCGCCGCCATCCTCTACGTCAACGAAAGAGTTCATCTTCGGGAAAGATTCAACCACGAATTCCATCATGGTCTGACCGGTCACAACCTCCATTTCGGTGTCGATTGTGAGTTCATATTTGAAGGCGGGAGAAGGAGTGGAACCGTCGAGAGTGAAGAAACCTTCGGGGAACTGCATTACGAGCTCAGCGCTTCCATCAAGAGGTGTTGCTCCACGGGTGTTGAGTCTAACAGAGTATTCGTTGCCGTTAGCACCAACCGGAATGAGAAGAGCGGTGATGTCCTCGCCGGACCAGGTTACAGTGTAATCCTCCATTGAGCCTTCGCCAACTTTCGTAGCACCGTTGAATACGAAAGTGAACTGAGAGGGCAATTCCTTGACCGTCGATCCGGAAGCCGGAACGGAAGTTACGGTGATTGTCTCGGCAACCGTTGCGACGGGAGCGGACATCGTTGCTGCGGTGACTCCGGCAATGGCCAGAGTGCCGGCTGCTACAGCGGAAAGTAAAAATTTCTTAGTCATGCTGTATGGTTTATAAAAGTGAATGAAATTCGGTTTTATGAGCAGATAAAATAAAATTTGCGGTTGTTAAGGAACTAATAACCTAACTCAACCGCAAACTTAAACTAAAAAATTTGAAAATCAAAATTTTTTAACGAAAAACATTAAAATTTTTATTGCATTTCGTCGCCATATCCGCTGCCGTCCATCGGTTCCGCCTGGCGTTTCTGCTGTTTGGCGCGCATGTTGCCGAACGAATATTTGACCGTAAGTCTCAGTGTCCGTCCACCGCGCCATCGCTCACTGTGCTGGATATAGCCGGGGCCTTCGGTCGTGCTCTTGAAACGACGCGAATCGAATATGTCGCGGCAGTTGAGGCTGACACTCCAGTTGCCGAAGATCCGGCGCAGGCCGGCGTCGACGTTCCATCCCCCCTGGCGCGAGCCCTGTGCCGTCAGGCGTTTGGATTCATATTTACCCGTAGCCTGAAGACTGAGGCTCCAGGGAAGCCGGACATTCGCGGTGCACCGGATGTCCCACGCGAAAGAATTGTTACCCTTTCCGCTGATCGGGTATTCGTGGCCGTCGGCGACAAAAACGTAGTCCCACGGAGAGATGTGGTTGTCATAGAGGTTCAGGGTTGTCGTCAGCTCCAGCCGTTGTCTGAAGAGCTGGTTCTTCGAAACTATCTCAACACCTAAGTTACGTTCATCAGAAACGTTGGCCCATGTTGAATAGAGCACATCGTTGTCCATGTAGGATATCCGGTTGATGCAGTTGGATGATGTCCTCAGATATGCCGAAAGGCTCAGCACATGGCTGGTGAACGACTTGATGTAATTCAGTTCAAAGGCATTGGAATACTGGGGCTCGAGCTCCGGATTACCATAGGATACGGACGTCGGGTCGGATATGTCATGGAAAGAGTTCAGCTGACCTCCGAACGGACGGCGCAGACGACGGGTATAATTAATCTGAATTTCATTGTCATACGGCAATGAATAAGAAAGGAAAACCGATGGGAACAGAGAGAAGAAATTCTTCGAATATTCCGCGACATCATCTTTCGTCTGCTTGTAATAGCTTCCGTCATCCGACATCACGCATCCGAGAGAGCGTGTATGGATCTGCCATGCCTCGCCACGGAGTCCGGCCGAGAAGCTGAAGTCCTTGACCTTGCCTCCTAATGTTGCGTAAAGGGCGGTTACATTATTCGTGTAGAGGAAACGGTTATAAAGCAGGGGAGCGAATTCAAGTTCACCGGCTCCATTTCTGATCTCGGTGCTGTTGGGAGTATTTTCGTGAGAATAGTTTCCCTTGTAACCCGCTTCAAGTTTCAGCCAGTCGTTCAGCTGATTGACATAATCTGCCTTCGCTTCGATCGAATTGTTGTTGATGTGCATCGACTGTTCGCGATATACATCTTTCGAAATATCATCATCGCCTTCGGTTGTCCCGGGCCACACCTGTTCCTGAAGGTAGGAATTCCATGATGGACCGCCCCAGTGGTTATATCCGACAAGAATATCGAGCGTATGATTGGGATTCCATTTGTGGGTGTAGCCGAGTTCGGCGTGTGCACCTCTCGAGTCTCCCCGGTTACGCGAGAGATTGAGGTTGGAGAGCCATTGCCCTGGAAGATCCGAGGTATATTGAGTAGATGAAGACCCCCACCTGTGGCCGAACATTCCGAAAGCATTGAAATAGAAATCATTCTTGAGGTCGAGATGATAGGTCGCTCCTGCTCTGACAAAGACATTGTTTCCGTGATTCGGACTGCGTCCGTCGGCATTCATGAAATATTCTTCCGTTCCGTCCCCGTTCATGTATTCGCGCCTCGTCTTCGAACCGCCTTTGTTGTGGCGCATCCTGAACCCGACACTCACATAGGCATCCCATTTCGGAGATGAATAGTTGAAGCTGACGCTTGCGTTTCCACCTCCGCGTGTGTTGGCACCGATCTCGGCGCTTCCGAAATAGCCCCCCTTGCGGTTCTGTTTGAGGACGATATTGATGATTCCGGAAGTACCTTCCGGGCTATACTTCGCAGAAGGGTTTGTGATCACTTCGATCTTTTCGATGGTCTCGGCCGGAAGCTGTTCGAGAATCTGAGCCCGGTTGTCGGCTGTCAATCCGGATTCCTTGCCGTTGATCCAAACGGTGACAGATGAATCGCCACGAAGGGAAACCTCACCATCCTGATCAACCTCTACAGAGGGAATCGACTCCAAAAGTTCGCTTGCCGAGGCACCGGCAGCCGCGACATTGGCGTCGACCTGAAATACTTTCTTGTCGAGCTCGAAACGCATCTGTGACTTGATACCCTCAACAACTACCTCTTCGAGCATTTTGGTGTCTTCGGAGAGCTTGACCGTTCCTATGACTGCATCCGCACCGGCGACCGTCACCGGCCTTTCCTGTTCAATGGAGCCGATGTTGGAGATCCGAATGAGATATGAGCCATCCTTGACGTCATTCAACTTAAAATCACCGTTGTCATCAGTATTGGTCCCGATCGGCAACGGTTTCTTAGTTTTTGCGTCTATCAGCTGCACATTTGCGAAATCGACAGGTTCACCGGTCTGCTTGCTCACGACACGGCCCGTGATAGAGCCGTCGGCCAGCATCAGCAGCGGAGCGCCTGTAAGAATGCATGATATGATGTGTCTTGGTTTCATCTTGATGGTTAGGTTAGAGCCCGTTTGAGGTCAGAGCGCCATTGATTCAGAATCCCGGATTCAAGAACATCTTCCGGGACACGAATAGATGACACCTCGTTTTTCCAATCGTTTAACTTTTTAAACTTTTTTAGCACTTCACCGGAGACATCAAATAATCACCCGCGCCGCAATTACGCACGGCGCGGGTGGACTTATAGGTTTTACCGGTGGGGATTATCAGCGGATGATGAGTTTCTGACCGTTGACGATGTAGAGACCGGCGGGGAGGTTTTCGACAGACTCAGCGACTTTCTGGCCGTGAATGTTGTAGACAGGACCGTTCAGTGCATCAGCCGAAACTTCAGATACCGCACCGGGATTATTCGGATCGTCGGGATCGTCGGGATCGTCGGGATCGTTGGGATCATCGGGATCATCAGGATCAACAGGATCATTGGGATCGTCGGGATATTCCGGATTGAAGTCCCATGCCCATCCTACGTTCGGAGAAGCCTGACCCATCTCATTGTTCTCCATGTATTCTTCATCACCGAAAGAACCTTTCTCGACGAGGAACGAGTATGTAGCAGGGTCAGTAGGAGCGGGATCGAAAGTGAAGCTGAAGACTCCGTCGCCAATTTCAACGGCATCGGCAGACTGCTCATAACGTGCGACAGTTGAAGTCAGGTAACCCTTGGTGCCGGGTTTCGCCTTCGTGCCTTCGGGGAAGGTGAGTGTGATGACGCTGAGGTTGTTAGCGATCTCTCGGCGGGGAGTGATCTTCAGAGCATCGAGGTTATATGTCACGCCACCGGGTGTGCCGAGGCCGATAACATTGAATACAGTCTTATATTCCTTGTTGGTGTGGCCGGTTGCGGGATCGTTGAGCCATTCCTCATCGCCATAGCTTCCCTCCGGAACGGTCAGAGTGTATTCACCGTCATAGCGGGGAGTGGTGAATTCGGACCAGAGGCTGAAGGCCATGCTGAACTTAAGCGGCATTTCCTGAGACCAGGAGCCGTCGTTAGCCTCGACTTTGATCTTCGCATCTTTTCCGGGACGCGGATAGAAATATTCGGGATCGACATTGAAGGTCGGAGCCGAAGTGTAGACGAAGACGGTGAACGGGTTGTTCTCGAGGTCGATCTCACTTCCGTTTCCGGGTTTGCTACCGTAGACCTCGAGGTCATAGACAACGGGTTTGGGATCGGGAAGGACATCGAACGAGAGCTTATATGCCTCTTCACATTCAACGGCAGAGGAGCCACCCTTGGGAACGAAAGAGAAAGACCACTCCGGAAGAAGGATGGAGTATGAACCTTTCTGCTCGATAGGCTCGTCGAGTGTGAATGTCCAGTCGAGGCCTGAGCCGGAGCAAGAAGCCTCAGTGATGACCTTAGTGCCTTTGATGACCTCGAATTTCTGAGTCGGATCCAGCATTGCGATAGACTCGTATTTTGCAGGATCAGCCTTCAGGGTCACGCTTGAAAGCGATTTGACTGTTGAACCTTCTTCAGGCTCGGTGGTGAATTCAATTCCATATTCACCGACCACCTTGTTGATGGTGTATGTCAGGGTATAGGGAATCTCATTGTCATAATACTCACCCTTGTAGGTCTCGAATTCAAAAGAACCGGCCGGAATATCGATGGTATATGTTCCGGGATCGGTCGCAGTTGTCTTGAGAGTGATGGTCAGTGCGACAGAAGTATAGGATTCCTGTGTCTTGAGGAAGCAGAAGCTTTTTCCGTCCTTCTTGACTTCAATCTCGCTGAAGTTTACAGCAGACAGACCGGTGATGTCAAGATCGTCACAGGACATGACGATTGTTGACAGCTCACTCACCTCTCCGGACGCGGGAGAAAAAGTGACAGTCGGTTCTGCGAAAGCGGCTGCGGTGACGCACATTGCTGCCACTAAGGAATAGAATCTATTCATATTTCAGGTATTAAATTATTCCTGTTCAGGAATTAAAAAATGATCTTTGAAGCTTTTGAACCCTTGCGGACAATATAGAGATGGCCTTTTTCGGGATTCGATACCTGGATTCCGTCGATTGTATAGTAGACCGGAACGGCCTCTGTGTCATCGGCGAATTCAATTTCCTCCACGCCGGAATTAGCCTTGACGAGATCAGCTGTGGTGAAGCGTTTCTCGGTCAGTTCCGTCATGGGGTGATAGGCGGCGTTGACAACAGTCTCGGTTGAACGGTCTATTACGAAAGCGACGATACCGCAGTTTGCCGGAACGATAGCCGGAGAATTGATCTTCTCTCCGCTCTTGATCAGCGTGTCGGGAATCTTGATCTCGTATTCGAAAGTATATTCACGGTTCATCTCCATGGCAGAGGGGAGGGAGTTGTCAATACCTCTGTATCCGGCGATAGCTCTGGCGACATCCTGAAGACGCACGTTGTAGACCTTGCCTTCGAGCTCAGTCCATCCTCCGACATTTCCATCCGCTTCGGTGTAGCCAGAAAGATAGTTTTCCTGCGCCCAGGAATAATGTTTCTTGAGCCAGACATTGTTTTCCGTGAGCACGAAACCGACGGTATATTTGTCTTTGGGATCCATCGTGTATGAAGGAACGACAGTCGCCTTAGCACGGATTGCAGTCGTGTCGCCATTCTGGACAATGAAATCAGCATCAACCGAAACATTCATTGTCGTGATGCGCGAAGCGCGTTCACGGACAGTACCGACAGCAGATTCGGGATCTGAGGGGTCATACTTCAGGTCGTGGCTTCTCGAGAAGTTCATGGCCACGAATTCACGGTCAAGACGGAACTGGGGAGCCACGGTCATGCCCAGAGGGGTGGCGTAGTCCTCGATTACCAGATAATTGGCGTGAACGGAAGAGGGTACGTGAACCGAAACCGGAACTACCTTATCCTTCATTTCGGGGTCATGCATCATGGACTCGATGGCAAACTGACCCATCGGACAGTTTCCGCACCAGAGGCCGGTGGCCTCCTCCATCAGCACACGGTGAACAGGCATGAAGGCCATGCCCTGAACCATTCCTTCGGAGATGATAGGCTCGGCATTGTCAGAGCTGAGGGTAATCGTATAAAGAAGTTTCTCGTCGGCCTTTATGCTGAACGGAATGGCAATATCCTTTGAATCCCCCTTGGCGAGTGATTCCCCGCTGAGAGTGAACTCCTCTCCATTAGAGAAAACGGCTTTCAGGACCCAGTTTCTCAGACCTTCGCCTTCAGTACCCTTGATATTTGTCTCGAGCTCATAGTTGCCGGCAACAGCGAGCGGTAGAGCCGTGACATTGATCTCGGCGGGATCAAGACGCTGGACGATGAGATTGTCAATGGCAACCACATCCGCATCTTCATTCAGATTGGCAAAATTGATGTAGATAGTCTTTCCGGCCCATTGGTCGAGAGAATAAGTGAATCGGGCGAAGTCGCCGACTGCGGCATAATCATCCTCACCGAACGTCAGGTTCTCGATGACCCATGTGGGTTCGGTCGGGAGATTTGATTCCGAAGTTACCGGGGTCTCGGTTACGAAAATCCAGAGCGAGCTCTGTCTGGCCGGTTTTCTGTAGCCGACAGACTGGGCGTCAAAGCTGAGCTCGAAAGCTTCACCGGGAATCTGAATCGCACGCGAACAGAGCCAGTCATTGCTCTTCGAGGGCTTTGAGTAGAAAGAGTGTGAGGCAATGTAACTATCGGACGATGTCGAAGAGTCCTTCAGCCTCCACCACGGACACATGACGCCGTTGCCGTTGATAAACAGGCTCTGGATATTATGTGCGGGTTCCTGATGGTCGGCATCGATCGTCACGGGAAAGTTCACGGTGTAATCACCATTGAAATCTTCGCTGAGCAAGACAGTATGTGCAGCCGCGGAAAGGGCCGCGGATGCACATACGGTTGTAAACAGATATTTAAATTTCATCAGATACATCAAATTATTAAAGTCCGTCTAAAAGTCACGTGTATAGGTCACGAGGCCTCCCCCTTGTCGGGCGGACTCAGAGGATGGCCTTGGTGACTGCATTTCCGTCGGGAGTGGTGACGGAGATGATCACCGGCGTGCCGCCGCTTTCAGGAAGCTCTACCTCTGAGGAAGCGTTTCCGGTCCAGATAGTGGAGCCTGTCATGCTGTAGACGCTGACCGTAGCTTCGGTGTCGCCACCGAGAACGAGAGTATGTCCGTAGATGCGGATTGAAACGGTGTTGTTATCCGATACGGATTCAATTCCGGAGACGATGTCCCCGTTGGTGCTGTCGAGCGGAAGAGCGACGCAGTTCATCATCTTGTTGTCATTTTCTGTGTCGAGCACATAGAAGATGAGCTTCGGATTGGACCAGAATTGATCAACGCCGACAACGGGATAGTCAATTTCGGGAACGGGGAAACCCTCGACTACAAATTCCTCGCCTGCCTTCATCTTTTCGGGAAGAGAGAATGGGATGCCGTCGAAATAGTTGCCTGTTCCTCCGCCGATGTTGATGGCCTTATATTTCATAAGGTGTGCAGGAATTGTGGCGGGAAGGAAGTAATATTCCTCGTATGTCGGCATCGTGAGGCTGTTCTTCTGGGCATACTTTGAATTGTATGTCGCGGCAGTCTCATAACAATGGAAATCCGCTGTCAGAAAATAGCTGAGCCTGTAACGGTCTGTGCTGTTATCGATATCCTTTGCAGGGGTAAAGCCGATCTCGATTTCGCCATTGTTGAGCTTGGTCAGGCGCAGAGATACCCAAGTGGGCTCATAAAAATATTCATCAACAAACTTACGGGTGTCTGAGAACTTGGTGTCGGGATTGCGGTTAAGCATGAAATAAGGAGCCGCAAAGAATTTGAGACCCGCCCAATATTCGTGATTGTCAAAGGGATCTGAAGAGGGATTCGTATTGTTCGTGTGATCGGAAACGACTTCGATCTGACTTCCGAACATGTGATGTATCTTGTTGAGTGCAACGTAACCTTTCGGACAGTCCTGACACCAGACGCCTGTGCCTTCGTCGACGAAGTGGCAGCGTGTGAAATCGGAAACGATCAATTTGGAAGCATCTGTAGTGTGCAGTACACTTCCGTCCTCACCCTTGAACACGAGTGTATAGCTGAGGGGAACATCTTTTGCAGTAGAGAAATAAACAGAATACTCAGCCACTTCGCCTGCTTTAGGATTCTGATTGATCACCGAAGAAGCGAGGACCTTCTGTCCGTCGCGCACCTCAACCGATGCGATCTTCGCCTGTTTTCCGCAGTTATAGATGTCACCGTTGATGTAGGCGTGAGTACCGCCGCCCTGGAAATGCACGGTCTTGTCGTCGATTACAAGAAGGGGCTTGGACGGAGCCTCGAGGATAAACTCCTTCAGAGCGAGGAGATAGCCGTGAGTCGAAGTACAGATGACACCGAACGAGATATTTTTGCCGGCATAATTGCTGACGTCGACAGCTCTTGTCACATATACATCGGGTGCTTCCGCGTCATAAAGGACAGTATAGTTAGAAGATCCGTTTTCATAGGCCACGATTTTGTAAGTGTCCTTGAAATCGGGGTGGATCGAACGGATTGTCCAGCGGAGCACAGCTCCATCCGGGACCTTGACAGCGGCCACGGTCAGTCTGTTGTCCTGGACGACATCGGTGTGGGTGTGAGAAGAGGAAACGGCTGCGTTACCTGTCTCGCCGACCTGGGAGACCATCCAGCCGTTAGTAGTGCGGCCGTTCTTATAGCACGGGCCCGGAACCGAAGCTCCGTCCTTATCCTCTACTGTCACGTTAGACGGAATGCTTCCGTTCGTGAAATTTACATTGAAACCCTGGGCGTAAGCCGAAGCTACGCCCAGAGTAAGAATTGCTAATGTTTGAAAGCGCATATTGCGTTGTTTTAGGGGTAAAAATTAGGCGTGACTTCGCGAGGCTTATTTCACGATCACGGTGCGGCTGACGCTGTCAGCCTTGACAACGTATGTACCGGCGTTGACCGAAACGGATGAACCCTGACCGGCTACGCGGCCGTTGAGATCGTAAACCACCACGTTTTCAGCTCCGCAGACATCGATGCGGCCGCGGGAGAGGACGATAGCTATTGTTGAGTCCTCAGCTTTAGCAATCTCAATTCCGGAATAGTCGAGCGCATCTTTGTCGAGAACGAGCATGAAGGGGTAGTACTGAGGCATGCCTGTCGCGGGATTCATGATTTCGTACATACCGCCGAGGGTTCTTGTGTCGTCAGACATGTGGGTGATTCCAGTGACGGTCGGCTCGAATTCCTTTGCGAAATGCAGTGTAGTCGTGATGTCGGAAACCTCACCTTTCTGATACATCTTCGCAGCGGCGCAGAACATGAGCTCGCGATCCTTACCACAAGAGAATCTTGCTGTCATGGCGTCGTTCAGGACATCGTCATAATAGTACCATTTCTCCTCTTCGATATTATAGACAGCGGCATGGTAGTATAGAATACCGCTTCCGTCCTCTTTCACTTTCTCGGCAGTCGTGCGGCAGCCATAGAGGTTTCCGGCCTCATCAATCGAGAAGAAACCGCCGGCGAAGGTGTAGAGAGCCTCGGTATCCTTGTATCCGTCGATATAAGAAACGAGGTTGTAACCTTTGAGCTCGCCATTATAATACCAGGGCTCCATGCGCTCCTCTACGGTGTCGAACATCACGAATTTACCGTCGAGCATCATCGCGGGGAGGTAACCGTCTGAACATCCGGCGTGAACATAACCGCCGATCACTCTGCCGTCCTCAGACAAGCAGGTGGTGATGAAACCCTGCTGATTGGGAATGTCGATTCCGAAGTATGAGGTGTACTCATATTCACCGTCATCATTGCGGGTCCACATGCAGGGGTAGTAGGCACCCTTGATCATTTCCTCTTCGATTTTTCCGCCCTGTACCATCTCATAACCGGCGATGTACTTGCCGTCGTTCGAGATTGCGACTGCTTCGGCTGTGTTGAGGGCAGCTTCATTGACTGTCAGTTCTTCCCAGTCTCCGTCGAGGCCTTTTCTGACAACGGGACGCCATTTTCCGCCTTCCTTATATGCGGAACCTACCATCGTGCAGTCATCAGTGATTCCGTAAGCGTTCACCTTGCGGAAAGAGCGTGAACCGATATAGGTGTATTCACCGGGATTCTGAGCGTCCCAGAGGTAGTTGCGGTTCGCCTCGTCATCATTTACGATAGCGTAACGGCCATTTTTCGATACTTTGTTGACCACGCCCATGGTTTCGGTATCTGCGGGATAGAACTCTGTTTTTGCAGAGAGTGTTCCGAAGGCCATCAGGGCGGCTCCGGCGAGAAGTAGATATTTCTTCATACCAAGACAGATTTTAGGTTATTTTACATTATGGAATAATGGAATTCGCGGAAAGAGACTTTCCGGATAGAAAGGCTAAGTTTTTCCGGCACTGGCAAAGTTAACCAAATTTCTGTTGAAACAAAAATAATTTAATGATAAACGTTAAATTATTTTGTCTATTTGTTGATTGATGAAAGTATGTCTTTGATAATAAAGTGTTTCGGTATATGTTTTTCCGTGCAAATATAATGCCGGGAGGAGGTGGGAGCAACTTTTTTTGATTCTTTTCACATTTTTTTGTAAATTCGCTGATATTTGCGGGGGTAGGGCGTTTTGCGCTCCGACGGGAGCGGGGAAGGGTATCTTGCAGCGGTAAGTATAACCAAAATCCATAATATTTTCATGAAAGAACAAGACGACAACATCACGACCGGCACGGCGTTGCCGGAAAACGCCTTCCGTGAGTTGGGAGCTGACGAGCGGTATGTCCCCGTGCTCGATCCGGCCCATGATCAGAAGGAAGTGACGCCTTATTCGGTCATTACCGGTCTGGTGATGGCCATTGTGTTCTCTGCGGCGGCCGCTTACCTCGGTCTGAAGGTAGGTCAGGTCTTTGAGGCCGCAATTCCGATTGCGATCATCGCCGTCGGTCTCTCCAATGCTCTGGGCAAGAAGAATGCTCTGGGCCAGAATGTGATCATCCAGTCGATCGGCGCATGTTCAGGCGTGATCGTGGCCGGTGCGATCTTCACATTGCCCGCCCTTTTCATCCTTCAGTCTTCCTATCCCGACATTACGGTTGATTTCTATCAGATATTCCTCAGCTCCCTCCTCGGAGGTATCCTTGGAATTCTGTTCTTCATCCCCTTCCGCAAATATTTCGTGAAGGATATGCACGGAAAGTATCCTTTCCCCGAAGCGACAGCGACAACCCAGGTGCTGATCTCCTCTCAGGGCAAGCCTGCCGAGGGTGAAGAAAGCCAGGCGAAGACCCTGATCCTCGCCTCACTGATCGGCGGTATCTACGACTACATCGTCGCTACCTTCGGCTGGTGGGCGGAGACAGTGACATCGACTGCATCTTCATGGGGAACCGCGATAGCAGAGAAGACAAAACTTGTTCTTTCATGCAACACTGGCGCGGCTCTTCTCGGTCTCGGATATATCGTCGGTCTGAAATATGCCTTCGTGATCTTCGCCGGTTCCATCTTCGTATGGTGGATCGTGATTCCGTTGCTCGGAACATACGGTGCGCCTGAGTTCCAGGCCATGGCGCCCGGCGACCTCTTCTCCAACTACGCCCGCATGATCGGTATCGGCGGTATCGCAATGGCCGGTGTGATCGGCATCGTGAAGTCGTGGGGTATCATCCAGCAGGCGGTCGGCCTCGCCGGTCGTGAGCTGAAGGGCAAGGTCAACGACACGAAAACAGTCCGCTGGCAGCAGGACATCTCGATGAAACACATTGTCTTCTTCATCGCTCTCGCCCTGATCGCAGTCTTCCTCTTCTTCTGGTTCGGTGTGATCCACACTCTCTGGCAGGCAGCCATCGCATTCCTCGTTGTTGTCATCATCGCCTTCCTCTTCACGACAGTAGCGGCCAACGCAATCGCGATCGTTGGATCGAACCCGGTATCCGGCATGACGCTGATGACGCTGATCATCGCTTCGGCAATCTTCGTCGGTATCGGTCTGAAAGGTACAAGCGGTATCGTGGCCTCGATGGTGATCGGTGGCGTCGTCTGCACGGCCCTCTCAATGGCCGGAGGTTTCGTGACCGACCTCAAAATCGGCTACTGGCTCGGGTCGACCCCGAAAAAGCAGGAGAGCTGGAAATTCCTCGGAACTCTCGTTTCTGCGGCTACAGTCGGCGGTGTGATCATGGTCCTCAATCAGGTTTATGGCTTCACCGGTGATGACGCTCTCGTTGCTCCTCAGGCCAATGCGATGGCAAAGGTTATCGAGCCCCTCATGATGGGTGGCGACACTCCCTGGATCCTCTATATGGTCGGCGCAATCCTGGCCCTTATCCTCAACTGGCTTGGAGTCCCTGCACTCGCTTTCTGTCTCGGCATGTTCATTCCCCTCTCGCTCAACACTCCGATGCTTGTCGGCGGTGCTATCTCTTATTTCGTTCAGAATTCTTCGAAGGACAAGAAGCTCGCCAATGCACGTTATGACCGTGGAACGCTGATCTCCTCCGGTCTGATCGCCGGCGGTGCCTTGTTCGGTGTCTTCGCGGCTGTCACCCGTTTCTGCGGATTTGAATATGAAAATCCTCTTTCAATGGAGACAAGCCAGATTCTTGGCTGTGTGGCCTATATCCTCCTGATCGGATATGTGATGTGGGATTCGAAGCGTGCAAAACGCCTCGCCTGATTCCACACAGGATATAAATCATAAATTTCGGTCCCCGGAAATCGTCAGCAGTTTCCGGGGACCGAATTATTTCGTGTATGTGTATTTAGGGAAGTTACTTGTTCGGGAGGCATCCGATTATTTCGTGCCGGGATTTTTAAGGAAATGACTGGACCTGCCAGGGATCGGATGGGGTGATGACGATCAGTTCGAGATCCTGAGGACCCCGGATCGATTTGTGAAAGTCGAATTTCCTGTCTGCGCCGAGGTCTGTCTCCAATCCAAAAGTGTTGACAGAAGAACGGAAGGTTAGGGTGTCTCCCTTGTGACCGATTGCGATGAAATGTCCGGGTGAATAGCTGTAGACCGTATCCCTCCACCCGGTCTTCAGAACCGCTTCGGGGATTACGAGCAGTTTTCTGCGTTTCGGGTCTGTGTGGCGGAAATACTTCATCATCGAGTGGTGCGGATCATTGTCATAGAGTCCGACGATGTCCTCATAAATTTTGGCCTCGCGGGTGAAGCCCTCCGAAGTCGAACGGCGACGGTCATAGTAGACATGTCCGTTCTCTGATTCGAGGAACAGCCTGTGGATGTCTTCATATTGCCGGCGCACTTCAAGGGCGAGCATGCACTGCCATGAATATATGATGAAAACGGTTGTCAATGAAGTCACGAGCCAGAAACGGTTGAATGTATGACGCGGTAGCAGACGCATGATCAGCACCGCAGAGCACATCTCGATTCCGAACAGCTGCCGGTTTCCGAACACACCGAGCGCAAGATTGAAAACAAAAAGCAGCATCATTGCCGAGACCCAGAATGATTCGGCATAAAGGAAAGAGCGGAGATGTATTTTACCCTTCAGTCTTTTCCAGATTATGATGCCGCCGAGAATATAGAAAATACGGAGCGAAAGAAGTGCGTAGAGCCAGCCCGGAGGTGAGACCATGGCGAGAGAAGCCGAAGATGAGGATACGGAGACGGCTCGTGCCAACGTCGAGGGTGCGAGGCATACTGTGGCTGTGCCGATGATATAGCAGAGCGCCATAACCTGTTTTGTAAGGGACAGACGTCTGAGCGGATGGCGGAACCAGCAGGAGAGAAGCATCACGCCGAGAATGCCTCCGATTCCGACGGAATAGGCCTCGTTCCAGTTTCCGGCTATCAGACTGAAGAGACATGCAAGACAGATCATGAAAAGATTCATGCGGCGTCCGGATAGAAATATCCCGCACCAGAGGAGATTGATGCAAAGTCCCCAGATGTAACCGATCTGACAGGTCGGCATCATTTTTGTGATGAACCCGAAAAGGAGCAGGAAGATAGCTGTCAGCAAGGGCATCGGCCGGAGTGGCCGGGAGCCTCCGAGCCGGGCGAGGAGAAGGGCGGTGATGGCGTAAACGAATCCGTTTGCAATAGCGAAGGTTGTCTGTCCCAATACACCGTTGAACAGCTGGACAAGCGCATGGGCAAAGAACCGTCCGTTGACATTCATGTAGTGGGTGATCTGCGATTGCATGAATTCCGCGGGGGTGCGGATCCATCCCCATGACTGCCAGATAGCGCCCTGCATCCTGAACATATAATCCAGATCATCTCCGAGCCATACTACACAAACGCTCAGCCCGACGACGGCAATCGTCAGCAGCCCGAGGATGAGAAATATGTTAAACCGTCCGGTCCGGATGTGCATAGCGGTTATATTGTTACTTTTTGAACGGGACAAATAAGCTTATCCTGAAATTCGAAGAGCGGGTTTTGTCTTGCCTGTAGAGCGAAGCAAATTTAGGTAAAAAAGACGAAAACGGAAAGAGTGGAAAAAGATAAAGGGTGCGCCTCTTGATCGAGACGCACCCTCTGTTATGAGAGATGGTGTCTGTTGGTTTGTCAACCTTCAGACTACATCGGGAAAGTTTTCAGATTACATCAGGACAATCTTCTTGCCGTTGATGATGTACATGCCGCGGCTGAGAGCCTTGACATCGTCGGCGTTGCCGTTCTTCACAAGCTGATGGCCGTCAACTGTGTAGACGTTCACTGAAGTTTCGTTGCCGAAGATGGCGTCGATACCGTTTGTGCCGATGATGTAGGTCAGAGTGATCTTGCCAACGGAATCTCCGAACTCGTCGAGGATGAATCCGTCGGGGAGGATTACTTCATACGTGCCGTTTTCAGTGTAGGTCTGAGGCATGTTGATCTCAAGATCCATCCATACTTCGAAGTAGTCATCGGAAAGAGTGGTCTGATAGTCGAGGTCGATCGGGGTTCCGTTGTTGATCGAGAGCTGCGGGCGGCCTGCGCCTTCAGAAGCTGCATCGAAGTGAATCTTCACCTGGCTGAGTTCAGTAACTGTTCCGGGCTCGGGCACAGCTGTGTAATCGATCAGAGAAGCACCGCCACCGATCTGATAGCCGATTGCACGGACTTCATTGACTGTAGTCGTGAACTGGCTTCCGAACTCGAAGAATCCCTGCGGGATGTTGAGTGAGTAGAGACCATCCTCAGTGATAGGAGCAACGAGAGAGAAGCGGACAACAGTTGTGTAGTAGTCAGAGTTAGTGTCCTCTGTGCCTTCGGGAATCTCGACTCCCGGTTTCGGAACGGGAACAACTTCACAATCGTCTGCGGTGATAGTGTAGAGAGTCTCGTACTCGCGCTCGTCGCGGAGAACTGTGAGGGTCATTGCGAGATCGCTGTTGTAGGTCAGTGAAGTATCGAAACTGTCACAGCCGATTTCGAATGCGAGAAGTTCCTCGACAACACCTTCTGCCGGAGTCACATAGAAGTCGCTGTTCAGACCGGCACCATAGATGGGATAGTTGAGCCAGAGATAGTTGCTCTCTTCCTCACCTTCGTTGCCCTGGACGAGAAGACCTTCCTCGTCTGTCGCAACGATAGTCAGGTCGAGAGAAGTGATGCCTGAAGTTGCGATATATGAGTCAGGAATTGTTACTGTCCATTCGTTTGCATAACCGCCTTCATCTTCTGTCGCAACGATGCTTTCGAAGGGAACAGTCTGTCCCTGACCGGCATTGATATACGAAGTAGCCGAGGAGAGCTGAACGAGACCGTTATACTTGAGGACAAACTGAGTCTGGGTAGGATCGATTTCAGTTCCGTTCTCAGGATTTACGCTTTCAAGTTCGATTGAGCTGAAGCGGAAGGGCTCGGCAGACCCGAAGTATGTGAAGTACTCAGAGCCGATCGGAGCATTGCCATAGTTGAAATCCATTTCGGTTTCGTATGCTGTGAATACGAAACGGTATTCATGGTTGCGGAGCATCTTGACATTCTGCATGAGCTCGTTGGTGTAGACAACCTCACCGAAATCGGAAATTCTGTTGAGGAAAGAGTTAACCTCGATGGTTGTCTCTCCGTTATAGATATTTTCGATGCGGTATGTCATGTAGAGATCGGGATACTCCTCGCTGATGTTAGTGAGGACATCGATGCGGGTACCGGCCTCAAGGCCGCTGAGAGTCTTGGCTGAGATAATCTGCTCTGCCGGCGGGGGAGTGAAGAGCTCAAAAGTCGTGATGGTGAAACCGTTGTAGACTACGCGGAGATCATTCGTGTGGTCGATGCCGTCGAGAGATGTCAGGCCGTCGAGGGTCACGACAACTCTTTCTGAAGTATTCTTGACAGCAGCGGGAACGGGAATTGTGAGCTGAGTCATGTTGGCCGCACCGTTGGTGATGGTAACCTCAGACTTCGGAACGATGATTGTCTCGCCACCTTCGATTTCAAACTTCACGCCTGTGAAGTTGATCTTGTCAAAGTCATAAAGCTCAACTTTCACATCATTCACACCCTTGATGGATTCACCCTTATCGGGAGTGAAGGTAGTGTTGAACTCAGCGGGCGTGATGTATTTGTAGTTGAGGAGATGGTCGAAGCTTCCGACCTGCCCCTGACCGCTACCGGCAACGTATTCACCGTCGGCATCCCATGCGATGATCTTGACGACGAGGTTGTTGTAGTTTGTACCGGAGGGTACCATGTCCTGCGGACGACGCTGTTTGCCGGAGAAATCAACCTTGACGGTATTGCCTTCGATAGTGATCTTGGCCTCGCTGTTGGGATTGTTAGATGAACCCCATTCATAATATCCGTCGGGAATTTCCTGTTCGAAGTTACCGAAAGTCAGGTGATATTCCGCTTTGGTGATTTTGTCGGAATAGACAGCTGTGAGAACTGCGCCGGGATCGCCTTCGGGCCAGAAGGAGTTGAAGGGATCGGGATAAACCACACTTCTCAGGGTAGTTGTCTTCTGGGGAGCCTTGTAATGGAGAACAAGATCCTGACCACCGTTGTAAAGCACGCCTGCGTTGTTGACGATGCCGCGGATTGTCAGCGTCAGAGCCTCGCCACCTTCAAGAGCCTTGGTGTTGAACCAGTTGTTGAGGATTTTGACATAGTTGAAGGAGAGCGTAGTCGCATATTCCGACGAGGTGCTGATCGACTGGCTTGTACCTGATTTGTCAATTGTCAGTGTCGCACCCTGAGCGCGCACGGGCTGATTGGCATAAACCAGGAGGTCGTCATAGCCGGAAGTAGTGCTGAGAACGCTGTTAGGCTGAATTGAATAGCCATTGATCTTGATGGGTGCGTTCTCGGTGATCTTGAATGTGACACCGGGCTGGTAGTCATATTTTGTGAGAAAACCACTGAAATAAACCGGAGTGCCTTTGGTTACGGTCAGACTCTTGGTGCCAAGATCGTTATAGTTCTGAAGTTTGTCTTCAGAGTCGGGCACCATGTTTGTGTGGTTTGCGTCGTAATAGGGGTGGATGTAGTTGGCGACAGTGTGCATCACCGTTCCGCTTGTGGACGGAATGAAGGTTGCGCTGAAATCGCCGATACCGATTTCGTATTCCACATTAGCCTCGATAGTGCCGCCGTTGGGGAACGGAACGGCGGCATTAGCGAGACCTGCGGAAACACATACGGCGGCGGCTGCAAGCGTTGCCTTGCGCCACATCCGGGAAATGTTGGTTTCCTTTTTCATGAGTGTATAGGTTAATTAACGTACGATTACTTTGTGGATTTCGGCTTTGTCAGCGTTCTGGATGCGGACAATCACGAGGCCTGAGGGAACTGCGATTGAGGCCGAACCGTTTGCCTTGACGCTGTTCAGGATAGCACCGTCGAGACCGTATGCAACAGCGGTGAAGTCACCGTCGACACCTGAGATCGAGATATTGCCGTCGATTGCCTTGACAATAGCGACAGAAGAACCGATTGTTTCAACGGCACTATCATTAGTGAAAGTCATTTCTGAAACACATGCATCAATGATGCGGCCTGTGGCTGTGTTGATTGCCATGAGAGCCATCTTGCAGTCTTCAATTTTCAGTCCGTCGATCGGAGGAATGGTGCCTTTCACGCGTGCTTTGTAGACATCTTTGGTATTGAGATCGGCAGGAATGGAACCGAGATCACCATAGAAAGTCTCGCCAAATGCTGCACGAGCAATGTCATTGAACTCAGCTCTTACTGCGTTGCTTGCATACTTACCACCTGCGCTCCAGGGAAGCAGGTCAGGATCATTGACCATATAGACGTTGTTCTGCTGAGAAAGTTTCATCTTATCCTGCAGAAGAACTGCAAAGAGTCCGATTGACTGTTCCTTAAGTTCTACGGCCGCACGGATACGGAAGTCAATAATTGCAAGATCATCTTTATTATACTTAGCCTCACCTTTGACTTCGATCAGCGGAGTGACTTTCATCTCGTCCTGAACATCATCGAACCAGACAGGCTGACCGTACTGGGCTCCGGAGAACTGATAATCGCCATTGACGTTGACCATCGGGCTTGAGAACTCACCGCGGTTCAGACGGGCTGCAGGGGCGTATGAGAAACCGAGGAAGTTGCTGTAATTCTGAACTGTAGCTCCGGTCGGGTCACCTTCATAGCAACGAAGAACAATGGGGATGATTGCATCACCGAATGTCTTCTCGAGGTGTTCCATGGCAACGATACCGAGAGGACAGTTTGCACACTGTGTGCCGGAGAATTCTTCAACAACGATATGTTTCTTAGGAGTAAAGGTCATGTTGTAGACCGAGCCGAGGATATTGCCGGTCTCGACTTTGCCTGTCTTCGCATTGAGGCTGATCTGAACGGTATAGTCGTTTACGATACCTTTCTTCAGGGGAAGTTCTTTGGTGAACTTCACGTCAACCACATCACCTTCCTTGAGGCTCTGGCCTTTCAGAGAATAAGAGTCAATCTGTTTCTTTTCGCTGTCGAGAAGCACTGCATCAAGAGCAACGAATTCGTTGAGGGCCGAACCGATGGTCACAACGGGCTTGATGAGGATAGACTCCTTGTTCTCGACATACTGTTCATGGGTGAACGATGTGAAGAACGAGAGGTCGCGCTCGACAGCCACGTTTTCAACGAAGATGGCACTCTGGTCTTCGTTGTCGTTGCAGAAGCCGATATAGATGTTCTTTTCTGCAAACTGAGCGAGGGGGAATGTGTACTCTTCCCATTCACCTTCGAGACCTTCCTGGGTTGCTCCGGGAGAGAGGGTCAGGTCTGCAAGCAGGACACCATCTTTCTTGAAGCGGTCGATATAGGCCTTGTCGGCATACTGGTAGATGTCGTCAGTAGCGAGGACATAAATCTTCAGGTGGTCCTCCTTGTTCATCAGATAAGACTGAGCCTCGAGACGGAGGAAGCAGTTCTTGTCGGGGATGTAGAGCTGTGTAGATGTGAACCAGTCGTCGGATTTGCCCTCGGGGAGGTACATTGAGTGAGAGGCGATACACCAGTCATTGGAGTTTTCATTGTCTCTGAGGAATACCCAGGGAGTTGTCTCAGCGTCGAATCCCCAGCTGTAGGGAACGTCATCGGGGTTCAGGTAGTCACCTTCATAGAAGAGCATTCCTGCATAACCGCCGTCACCGAAGGTCTCGCGCCAGATGAACTTGTCATCGTCGGAGCCAGTGTTGACATAAGAACCTGTGTAGTGGAGAGTGATCTTCTCGGATGCACCCTGGCCGGAGAGGTCAGTGATTGAACCTTCGGGGATGACGATAGTGTAGTCATAACCCTTGAAGAAGTGCTGTGCGAGAGCGGGATAAACGATCACCTGAGTGCCGTTTGCAAGGAGCAGCACGTTGGTCACGGGATCGTCAGAGCCTGTGCGGTAGAGAGCGCCGTAGGTGGCCTCGTTGATGGCCACGTCGCTGTCGAAAGTCAGAGTGATGGGAGAAACGCCCATTGAGAACTCAGCCATGACTGTTCCGTCCGGGGGAGTCACTTTTGTGAGCGCGACGGCACCGTCGCGACGTCCGGTGTATTCGATCTTGATTGCGGGAGCCTTCATTTCTGCGTCACCATCCATGATGATGATGCCTTCGGGAAGCTCGATGGTATATTTCTTTCCGGGTTCGAGAGTAGTCGGACGGAAATTGAATGTCAGACGTGTTTCTTCAGCCACGCTGACGCTCTGGGCCTGGGCCACTGCGTTGCCCTCTTCGTCGAAGAGACGGATCTGGCGTGATGAACCCTTGAAACCGATCGGACGGGAGAACTGGATGTTCACGACAGAGAGCTGGGTGAATGTGCTGCCGGAAGCGGGAGTGATGGTGTAGTCGCTTAGCAGATTCACGCGGCTGCAAGCCTCTTCGATCGTTTCGGGGAAAGTCACGAGATAGCAGTCGTGGAGCTGAGCTGTGGCCATGATGAGCCATGTCTTGCCGTCGGAAGATGCGAAGAGCGGCGTTCCGGTCACGACACCGACACCGTTTGTCTCAGCCTCAAGGTTCCTGATTCCGTATGCCTGTTTGTAGATGTCGGGCAGGGGATAGAAGTAGTTACCGTATCTGACAACGGCCTCGCGCGAGGGATACATCGCGGGAAGGGCGCCGACAACTGTTCCGTCATCAAGGACCATTGTCGCAAGGATATCGTCGTCATTAGCACCGGAGTAAACCTTCATCTCATGTTTTTCGATGTCATAGAGGAAGGTGAAATCCTTGGTGTTGTCATAATCACCCATGTTCTGGATTGTCTGGGTGTTACCGGTGATGTACTTACCGTTGTTGCTCATCTGGGGCTCGGAAGCGCCGACAAATCCGGAGTCGTCTCTGGAGAGGGTTCCGTCGGGATTCATCTGAAGTCCGAGGGGATAAACCTTATCCTCGATGCGGTCGTAAACGGCAGACCATCCGCCACCCTGGAACCATGAGGTCTCGAAGACGAGCCAGCGGCCGTCGGGAGAAACCGAGCTGATTTTGGTTGCACGGGGGTCGTCACCGTTTGTGTCGAGATAGGGTGCGTTTTCACCGAGGGGAACGATCTCGCATTTCTCGAGGTCCCACATCGCACCGTAGAAATCGCCCCATTCGTTGCCGGTGTCGGGCTGTGAATAGCCGACAGCATACTTGCCGTCGGGGGTCACCTTGAGGATGACGCCTCCGTCCCATTTGTGCTGGGGTGTGGCTTTGCCGACGCCGGGAAG
Organism: uncultured Sangeribacter sp.; assembly: GCA_964393395.1. Lineage (GTDB taxonomy): Bacteria > Bacteroidota > Bacteroidia > Bacteroidales > Muribaculaceae > Lepagella. Next base: position 39,925 of record CAYMTQ010000002.1, on the reverse strand, counting down.
TTTGGTCCATTTCTTTGTGTCGACATTGTAGAATGCCGGAGTGCCTTCGACATTGCCGACGGCAATCTTGCCATCGTCTGTGATGTCGCGCAGGTCACAGCTGTAGTATTCGGGCTTGACGGCGATTGTCTTTCTGTTGCGCACGTCAAAAATTGTCGCTCCGACGGGGTTGATCGAGCCGTCTTCACTCGGAGCAATGTTTGCCACACCCCAGAGTCCGTTGTCGGACATTCCTGTCCACAGCGGAGTGCCGTTGCTGTTCGGAACCCAGAATGTGGGCTTCTCGACAGCTGAGGCAGAGAGCGCGGCAAAGGCCGTGGCTAAGCTGAGCAGCACGGTCTTGAAATAGCTTTGTCTCATGAGTTATAGATATTGTTGATGTAAATTTGGCAAAATGTTCTAATTCAACGTGCGAATTTAACGATTAATTGAAGAATCCACAAGATTTTAAAGGTTTTTAAAAGTTGTTTTAAAGCATAAATTTGAATGATTTGTAATTTCGAAAAATTTGTAAGTCTCAGAAATCGCACCATATCCGCTCTTTACGAGCAGAGCGGGAGTCCCGTTGTGGAACTCCCGCCCTTTGTCATTTTTATGTAATCGGGAATGCATAAAATATGCACCGGAATTGCGCTGTAAATGTCCCGGACCTTTTGTATGTTGTGAGACTCAGTGTCTGAGGCTTTTGTCGTTCTTGAGAAGCCATTGGGCTATCTGGACCGCATTCAGAGCCGCCCCTTTCTTTATCTGATCGGCCACTATCCAGAATGTCAATCCTTTGTCGTCGGAAATATCGCGTCGGATCCTGCCGACATAGACGGGGTCTTTGCCAGCGATCGGGAGGGGCATCGGATAAACCTTTCCTTGCGGATCGTCCATGACGACGACACCTTCAGCCTCTTCGAGAGCCTTGCGGGCCGCCTCTGGTGAGACGGGCTCTTCGGTTTCGATCCAGACCGCTTCGCTGTGGGCGCGTAGAACGGGGACGCGGACGCAGGTTGCGGAGACGGAAATGTTCGGGGAATGCATGATCTTTCGCGTCTCGTTGAACATCTTCATCTCTTCCTTGGTGTAGTCGTTGTCGAGGAAGACATCAACGTGGGGAATCACATTGAAGGCTAACTGGTGGGCGAATTTTTCGACTTTCGGTTCGCCTCCCGCGGCGATTGTGCGGTGCTGTTCTTCCAATTCTGCCATTCCGCTCGCTCCGGCTCCGGAGGCAGACTGATATGTGGCGACGCGGACCTTGCGGATCGGCGAGATCCGGTCGATCGGAGCGAGCGCCACAACCATCTGGATTGTGGTGCAGTTGGGATTGCCGATTATGTTGCGGGGACGCGTGAGCGCATCGGCCCCGTTCACTTCGGGAACGACAAGCGGCACATCCTCGTCCATACGGAAGGCTGAGCTGTTGTCGATCATGATGGCGCCGTGGCGCGTGATGACTCCGGCAAATTCCTTCGATGTCCCCGCACCGGCCGAGGTGAAGGCTATATCGACTCCGGAGAAGTCTGAATCGTGGGTGAGCTCCTCAATCACGTACTCTTTGCCACGGAAAGGGAGAGTGGTGCCGGCGGAACGGCTTGAGCCGAACAGTCTCAGGGACGAAACCGGAAAATCCTGTTCGTCCAATACCCTGAGGAGTTCGTGGCCGACTGCTCCGGAGGCTCCGACAATTGCAACATTCATATTCCTTGAATTACTGCTTGATCCACTGTTTTACTGCTTGCCGGATGTCGTGACCGAACGGTTGATCTTCTTCACGAGGCCCTGAAGGACATTTCCCGGACCGAGTTCGATGAATTCGTCGGCTCCGTCGGTGATCATGGATTCGACATCATGAGTCCAGCGGACAGGGGCGGTCAGCTGTTTGAGAAGATTTGACTTGATCTCTTCGGGGTCTGTGTGTGGTTTGCCGTCAACGTTCTGGTAAACAGGACATACGGGAGTCTTGAATTCTGCCGCGTTGATGGCCTCGGCGAGTTCTTCGGCCGCCGGCTGCATCAGAGGAGAGTGGAATGCACCGCCGACTTTGAGCTTCATGGCGCGTTTGGCACCGGCCGCGAGCAATTTCTCGCAGGCGCGATCGATACCTTCATTGGTGCCGGAAATGACGATCTGTCCGGGGCAGTTGTAGTTTGCCGGAGCGACGGTCTCGTCTGTAATCTCGGCACAGATGCTCTCGACCTTGTCGTCGGGAAGGGCGAGAACGGCTGCCATTGTGGAGGGGTGAGCCTCACAAGCCTTCTGCATTGCGTGGGCGCGGTGCGACACAAGCTTCAGGCCCTCTTCGAAAGAGAGGGCGCCGGCGGCTACGAGTGCGGAAAATTCTCCGAGGCTATGGCCGGCGACCATGTCGGGGCGGAATTCATCGCCGAGAGATTTCGCAAGAATGACGCTGTGGAGGAATATAGCCGGCTGTGTGACTTTTGTCTGTTTGAGATCTTCCTCTGTTCCGTTGAACATGAGGTCTGTGATGCGGAAGCCGAGAATCTCGTTTGCTTTTTCAAAAAGTTCGCGTGCTTCGGGGTTGTTGTCGTAGAGGTCCTTGCCCATTCCTACGAACTGGGCACCTTGGCCCGGGAAAACGTATGCTTTCATAAGTATGTTGGAACCCTTTATCGCGGGGTCCGTCTGCTTTGGGTTATCTTTTTATGTTGAAAGGACAAAGATAGCAAAAAATTGTGATTTCAGCGCCAGCTGCCGGGAAGTTTTTCGGGATTGGCCTCAGGGTTCTGAATCTGTATGTCTTGAAGTTGTGTATTCTGACGTTGTAGGTCCTGAACCTGAATGTTTTGAACGTGTATGTTTGTTCCGGCTCTGTCAAGGATTCCGATTGTCTGCCAGCCGAGACGGTTCGGCCAGATGAAATCCTTTTCAATGTTGTCGCCAATGTAGACAAAGCCATCTTCATCGTGATGTAGCTCCATGAGCTTCCTGAACATATCGGGTTTGGTCTTGTCCGCTCCCTGTTCTTCCGAGATCAGGATGTCTTCGGGCTTGAATAGATGAAAGATTCCGAGACCCCGGAGTTTGTTGCGCTGGGTCGAGCTCCTGCCATCAGTGATGATTGCCGGAATGTGACCTTGTGAGATCACTTCCTGAACCCATTTCCGTGCTTTATCCATCGATGAAGTGGAAAACCGGGGGAAGTGTGAGCGGCATGCGTCGACAATCTCCTTCATGTCGATTTTGTCTGACACACCGCGGGCTTCCATGAGCTCTTCGAGAGCGGAGTAATGGTTCTCTCTCTTCAGAAGAGCTTCTGTCATGACCTCCATGACTTCGTGCGGATTCAGCCAGGGGGTGCATATTTGAGCCGCAACGGAGAATGAGGAGAGGCAGAATTCACGTTCCTTCACGAGTGTGTCGTCGATGTCGAAGGCAATAACCATATGTTGAAATATGAGGGATAAACGAATCCCGCAATTTAACATTTTTTGTGGGACGGGGTCTTAGCTGATCGCGAAATATAATGTCAGTTACGATCCCGGAATTATGAGGTATCCCGCGGATGAAATGAAAAGATGGCGGTGTGCCGGAATCGACACATCGCCATCTCTATGTTGATAATCAAATCATCGGGATGATCAGCCCTGACGGTGGAGCAGGGGATAACCGTAAGCGGCGCGGTCGCCGAGCTCTTCCTGGATGCGGAGAAGTTGGTTGTATTTCGCCATACGGTCAGAACGGGAAGCGGAACCTGTCTTGATCTGGCCGGAGTTGGTAGCGACAGCGATGTCGGCGATGGTTGCGTCTTCAGTCTCGCCGGAGCGGTGAGAGATCACAGCTGTGTAGCCGTTGCGCTGTGCCATCTCGACAGCACGGAGAGTTTCGGTCAGAGAACCGATCTGGTTTACTTTCACAAGGATAGAGTTTGCGCATCCTTCCTTGATTCCGCGTTCGAGATATTTCACGTTGGTCACGAAAAGGTCGTCGCCGACGAGCTGACAGCGTTTGCCGATCAGGTCAGTCAGGATCTTCCAGCCGGCCCAGTCGTTTTCTGCCATACCGTCCTCGATCGAGTCGATGGGGTATTTGTTGATGAGCTCCTCGAGGAATTTGGCCTGCTCCTCGCTTGTACGCTTGGGAGCGTCGGGACCCTGCTTCCATGTGTAGTCATAGACGCCGTCCTTGTAGAATTCGGAAGAAGCGCAGTCGAGACCGATGGTCACGTCCTTGCCCGGTTCGTAACCTGCAAGCTTGATAGCCTCTACGATTACGTTGAGGGCATCTTCAGTTCCTTCGAGGTTGGGAGCGAAACCGCCTTCGTCACCTACTGCAGTGGAGAGACCGCGGTCATGGAGCACTTTCTTGAGGTTGTGGAACACCTCGGTACCCATGCGGATACCCTCCTTGAAGCAGCATGCGCCGACGGGACGGATCATGAACTCCTGGAAGCAGATGGGGGCGTCAGAGTGAGCTCCGCCGTTGATGATGTTCATCATCGGCACGGGGAGAACGTATGTGTTGGCACCGCCGATATATTTGTAGAGGGGGAGGTCAAGGTAGTTGGCTGCCGCTTTTGCGCAAGCGAGAGATACGCCGAGGATGGCGTTAGCGCCGAGGTTTGACTTGGTGTCGGTGCCGTCGAGAGCGAGCATGCACTCGTCGATGCCGATCTGGTCGAGAACGCTGTGGCCCTTGAGGGCGGGAGCGATCACGTTGTTTACGTTGGCAACGGCTTTCAGCACGCCTTTGCCCATATAGCGGTTCTTGTCACCGTCGCGCAGCTCGAGAGCCTCGTTCACACCTGTCGATGCGCCGGAGGGAACTGATGCGCGGCCCATGATGCCGCTTTCGAGAATTACGTCAACTTCAACAGTGGGATTGCCGCGAGAGTCGAGAATTTCGCGACCTACGATTTTTTCAATTTTCATTGCGTACTATATTATATAGTTTGGTTTTTCCTGAGATTTAGGAGTTTGGGGCTCCTGAGATTTAGGTCTATCGACTCTTCCTTATTTTTCTGACATCGGATATCGCGGAAGAGCCCGTTCCTGTGTCTTTCACCTGCAAAGTTACAAAAAGTTACAAAAATATGCAACCCCCGGATTCTTTGACTATTCTGCTTTTTTTGTAATTTAGCAGTATGACTGCACATCTGAACGCCATGTCGGCAGATGAACTTCACAGGGAACTGTTGGCTCAGCTCCCATTTGAACCCAATTCGCTTCAGTCTGATCTGGCGCGGAGACTGGCCGCGTTCGCTTCGGGTGAGAGTGGCGCTGATACTTTCATCCTGAACGGATATGCCGGAACCGGAAAGACCTCGCTCGGCGGTGCGCTGATCCGGGCTCTCGCAAAGTTCCGCCACAAGACGGTTCTTCTCGCCCCGACGGGACGTGCCGCGAAGGTTGCTGCCGGTATGGGTGGTGGCCGCGCTTCAACAATCCACAGACGAATATATCATCAGGACGCCAATTCACCGGATGGAGGAATTACTTTGAGTCCGAACCGGGATCAAAACACATTGTTCATCATTGACGAGGCCTCGCTTATTCCCGACAGTCCTTCGGCTTCGCGCTCCTTGCTTCTTCATCTTGTCCGTCATGTTATGTCGCGTCCGGGAAACCGGATGCTCTTCATGGGTGATCTCGCCCAGTTGCCTCCGGTCGGCCAGTCAGAATCGTATGCGATGAGTCCCGCAAGGCTGGCTGAGTTCGGTCTGCATCCGGAGACTTTCACTCTCGACCTCCCGGAACGTCAGCATGTCGGCAGCGGAATACTCGCCAACGCCACGAATTTCCGATATAAACTCTTTCATCCGGACTCGAATAACGGTAATCCGGTACCGATCCAGATCACAGGTTTCCCGGATGTCTCCGTTGTCAGCACCGCCGAGCTGTCGGATCTGCTCTCGGAGTCGTGGTCCAATGTCGGAATCGAGGATACCGTCATTATCACCCGTTCAAACAAGAGGGCGAATAATTTCAATCAGGCGATACGCAACACGGTTATGATGGCCGATGAACCGCTCCAGAAGGGGGACCGGCTGGTGATTTCGAAGAATGACTATTTCTGGAGCCGTAAAAACGGACTCAGGAATCTTCTGGCTAACGGTGAAACAGCCATTGTCAGCCATGTGGGAAGGGCCGAAAAGATGTACGGGCGTTATTTCTCGCGGGTTGATCTGCAGCTCCCTTCTGAAGATGCCGAAATTTCGGCGGTGCTGATGCTGAGAAGCCTTGTGGCTGAGGGACCCTCCGTTCCGCAGGATGAGCTGAATCGTCTTCAGGATATCGCCATGTCGACTATGGAGGGGGATCATGCGAACCGGTTGTCGCTTCTTGCAGAAGACGAATATCTCAACGCTCTTCAGGCCAAATATGCCTATTGCGTAACATGTCATAAGGCGCAGGGCGGCCAGTGGCGTCATGTTTACATCGATATGGGTGCCATACCTCCGGACGCGATGACAGGCGATTTCTGGCGCTGGCTTTATACAGCGGTCACCCGAGCGACGGAAAAAGTCTTCTTTGTCAATCCGACCCTCAAAGTCGTCTGAAGACCCCCGAAGCGGTTTGATGACTCCTGAAGAACCTTGAAGTCGTCCGATTTGGTAGTATTCCGTCCAATTATTAATTTTGTGGGCCAGCAACACATATATACACCTATATATCTGATATCATGACCAACCTCAGGCGTCCGCGCATCCTGATGATATACACCGGAGGAACGATCGGAATGATCGAGAATCCCGAGACAAGGGCTCTGGAGCCATTTGACTTCGATCATCTTCTCGACAATGTCCCGAAACTGAAGATGCTCGATTTTGACATTGACAGCCATCAGTTCGAAAAGCCGATCGATTCGTCGGCTATGAACCCCGAACACTGGGGACAGATCGCCCGGGTGATCGAAGAAAATTATGACAATTATGACGGTTTCGTCGTCCTTCACGGCACGGACACAATGGCTTATACAGCCTCTGCCCTGAGCTTCATGCTTGAGGGACTGGACAAACCTGTCATCATCACCGGCAGTCAGCTTCCGATCGGCGAGGTCCGAACTGACGGTGAAGAGAACCTGATCGCATCCATTCAGGTGGCGGCGGCGCGAAACCGCGACGGCTCACCGAAAATCCGCGAGGTCGCCATACTCTTTCAAAATTATCTGCTCCGGGGAAACAGGAGCACTAAGCACTCGGCGGGTGACTTCGACGCTTTCAAGTCGAACAATTATCCACCCCTCGCAAACATCGGTCTGGAAATCACATATAACCGGGATGCGTTGCAAAAGGAATTTTCGGAGAAGCCGCTGACTGCCCACTATGATATGGACACAGCTGTCACGGTTCTCTATCTTTACCCCGGAATGACGGAGGAGTTGGTGTCACATATCCTTCATGCCCCGGGTCTGAAAGGTGTGGTACTGAAGACATTCGGAGCGGGCAACGGACCCAATTCCCCCTGGTTTATCGAGGCACTGAAAGATGCCATAGCACGCGGGATCGTGATCGTCAACGTGACCCAGTGTGCCAACGGAATGGTGCTTCCCGAAAGGTATCAGACGGGATTGGAAATGTCGAAAGCAGGAGTCGTCGCAGGGAGCGACATGACTTCCGAAGCTGCCATCACGAAGCTCATGTACCTCTTCGGCCTCGGGCTCTCAAACGAACAGGTCCGCCGTGGCATGCAGTCCTCCCTCCGGGGCGAACTCACAACCGATATATAAATGTCCAACTAGCTCCCTTATTGAGTAATTTCCAAAATTTTTTGAAAAATTCTCTCCATCTAAATTATAATTAAGATATACAGTAATTCTGAATAAAAAGAGTCGTGGCCTTTCCGGCCGCGACTCTTTCCATAGACGCAAAACGGCAAATCTTTTATTTCTTTTTTGCACCGAAGGGATCAACGAATGAGCCGTGGTCGAGTACTGCCTCGGAACCCTGCTCGATAGTCACTTCTGAAGACTGGATATTCGAATCTCCGTCTTCGTCTGTCCAGCTCTTTACAGATTCGGTCAACTTGATTTCACGACCCAGAATAGGCTTGTGTTCAAGAACAAGCATTGTGCCATCGGCCCAGAACGGATCTTCGAGACCCTCAGCTCCAGGTGCGACAAAGCCTGCACCATTTGAGAAGTCTACGAGATAGTCAACGTATGTTCCACCGATCCAGTTGGTAGCTATGGGGAAAACGGCCCATGCATATTTGATTCCACCGACTTCCTCGGTGATATTGTCAACACCCTGTGCAAAGGGATAGATGACCTTCTCTTCGTCTCCGGAACCGGTTGTAATTCTCAGAAGGAGACCGATATAAGGATGTCCTTCTTTCATTACAAGGCTCTGAACTGATTGTGAGTAGTCAAAATCATCATTCTTCAGACGAAGATCCTGCGGAATCATAAGGAAGCTTCCTTCGCCACGTTCCTGAGTTCCTACGGGAGCTACAGAAGAACTGAGATCGCCACTCATGATGGGTGTTACATCTTCTCCGATTGTGATGGCCTGACTGAAGATATGTGAGCGGTCACCCTCTTTGGTTATTATCCACTCCGGATTATCCGGTGTGTCGCTGCCGCCCTGCCAGTTAATCTTGTCGATTGTGCCCTCACCTTTGACACCGATGTTGCCGAATTTCACACCTGCAACTGAATATTTGTATCTTGAGTTGGTGTTCTTAGCTCCGGAAACAAATACTTTTGTCAGGTTATGGAAGAAATAGAGCTCAGGAATTTCCTCAACCATTTCTCCACTCTCTTCATCTTCATATTCTGTTACTGTGATTCCTGAAGTGAACGCATCAAAAATGATGTCTTTCTGCTTGGTGATATCCTCATCGACCTCGTGCTGCACGATAATCTGACCTTTGTTGTCAACGGTTGCATCAAGATCAGCGGGTGCGTATGCTATCAAGGTGACAAGAGTTCCGTCAGCGGGATAGTAATAGGGAACATCCGATTTGAAGACATCCATGATTCTGTCTGAGTCAAAGGTTTTTTTGAAATCTACACCTCCGAAGTATTTATCCATTGTGTAGCTTTCGTCTTCGACTCTTTCGTCGATGCTTCCATAGAGACCGAAAACCTTAAAAGTCTCCAGCGAGCCTGTTGTGATGTCGGCTGCACGCGTGTTTTTGGCGGTGCGTACGCTGAATGCAATGGCGTTGTCCGAATGGGACGCTACATTCAGCACCTCTTCCTGAGAGCAGGAGGCCAAAGTCAGTGAGGCCAAACCTGCGATGATCAATGTTTTTTTCATAGATCGATGGTTTAGGTTGTTGGTTAGTATTATAATTTGAGTGTTACGTGTCTTTAATTAAGAGCAGTTATGTCTTTTTTTGTGATTCGATATTTTACATTCCTACAGTTTCCTGCGAACCTTGCCATCCACCAACCGTAGGTATGAATCCGGGTCCGGCACTTCCGGTTGGCTCAGGCAAGAATACAGAATCCATCTCAATGATTATTTCATCCCTTGAAGTAGGATGATAGGTTTCAGCGTATTCATGAATCTGCTTTGTTACATTATGAGAGGATTTCCACCCTTTCCCATTTGTAAGATGAAGAAAATGAAGGGCTTCTTTAGCGTCGGACTCGTTGTCGTCTTGTCTTGTTGCTGCCGGTCGGCCAGTACAATGGCCGAAAGTGCGGAGATGTCCCACGAGATTCCCTTTATCGTCAGGTGTCATAGGAAAAGTATGGGTGACTGTCTCGTCTCCGGTAAGCCAGCTTGCTGGATGAATCTTGCCGGACATTCCCGTAATGTCGGCATTTACTTTGGTGTCGGATGTGTAATTGATCGGATGATGAATCACAAAAGTTACATTCCAAACAACTGACTGCATCGTGAAAACTGCCTTCAAAGGTTCTTGCTCTTGTGAACCGTTCTCAGGAACAGTTATGAGGATTGAGGGAATAGTTCCGCACCATATATCATCCGGTATGTGTGCTTTTCTTTCGGAATCTGAATTGCCTGATACCGTCGCCCGTTCAAAATCTCTCAAGCTTAACCCGAATTCTTCATATGAATCAAGACCTACAAATCCGTGGCTACCCGAATCATTGTTGTGACTGATGGCGGCATATTGTCCGGGTGGCAAAGTGATCAAACCTCCTTCTCTTCCATTGAACTCAAAGGTATATCTCGTTCCGGCTCTTGTATTGGATGTGGACTTGTTGGACCGATCTCCAATACGGTAAAAATAGACTACCATTTCTGAAGGCGATGCTTCCGGATCTGATGTCCAGTCGAACTCCACCTCGACCCGGACTCTTTTTACATCCTGACGGTATTCAAGTTCTATATGGTCACAAGAGGACAAAAGAAAGACAAAGAGAAAAGAGAGCCAACTGCAAATCCTACCGATATTGTTATTCATCCACCCCCTCCTTTCTTTGTGTTGCTGTTTCCCTTGCCAATTAACCACACCAGAGTTACTTCAGCTTTAGATGGACCGATCCATGTCTGTCGGGTTGTCGCTTGCCAATAGTAATGGCCATTCTGCGGGATATATTTTTCAACAAGTCCTCCTATGTAACCCACACCGAGCGTAAAATCGATGTTTAATCTGTTTGAAACCGGAAGCGAATAACCGTATTCCAGTCCTAAATTGAGCATACATCTGTCCCAAAGGTTGCTTCCGGGTCTTCCTCCTAAATAACCTTTGTGTCCCATTTCGAAACAGAATGTAAATGCTCCTGCATAGATACCGGCATGATGTCCGGTCAGAGGCTTGTCATTTGCTTTCTTACCGAACCAATAGCGAAGTGTAAGGTCTCCGCCATATATTCGCCAGAAACGGTTCCGGCTTCTTTTACTCCACCAGGCATACATCCATTGTGGAGCGATAGATATATTTTTTCCTAAATAAAACTCGGCTGAGACATTAGGTACACCGACAGCATCATAGAGCATATTGCTCTTGACAGCCATATAGAACGGTTTGCCACCCACGGCGCAGGCTTTTTCTTCTGCATGGATCCCAACAGTCACCACAGCACACAGAAAGGCCGCCAAAATCGCAAATAGACGGATTTTGGCAACCTTTATTCGTTTTGCTGTTGTTTTCTGCATTTGGATTTTTCCGGTATCTAACGGTCTGTCTGCTTATGATAAGTCAGAAGCCGAATTCCTGGCCTTTGCGGGTCATGGGGATGCCGTTCTTCATCCATTCGGGCATCGGGTCGCCTTTCAGGTAGTGGTCGAAGAACTGCTGAAGACGGCGCGTGATGTCCTTGCGGTTGCGGCGCTCTTTCAAGTTGTGATCCTCATTGTTATATTGGAGCATCCAGACCGGTTTGCCCAATCTTCTGAGTGCCATGAAGAGCTCGATTCCCTGATACCAGGGCACTGCGCCGTCCTGGTCGTTGTGCATTATTAGAAGAGGCGTGTGGACACGGTCGGCGTGGAACAAGGGTGAGTTGGCGATATAGAGCTCGGGTGCGTCCCAAAGCTTACGGCCGATACGGCTCTGTCCCATCTCATACTGGGCCTGGCGCGAGGAGCCGCTTCCCCAGCGGATGCCACCGAAGGCGGAGGTCATGTTGGCGACCGGAGCACCGGATCCGGCACAGGCGAACATGTCGGTGCGGGTCACGAGATATGCCGTCTGGTAACCGCCCCAGCTCTGGCCGTCGATTCCGATATGATCCTTGTCGATCCAGTCATATCTCTTGCATAGTTCCTCGACACCCGAGCAAACGTAATTATAGGCCGATTCGCCCGGAACACCTGTTGAATAGTGGATGTCGGGAACGAAGATTAGGTAACCTCGGCTCACATAGAACGGATAGTTCACCCAGCTCCATGAGGGTTCCATGTTGTAGTGCGTATAAAGTTCCTCGCTTCCTGTCTCGTAGAAGACACAAAGCATTGGATACTTCTTCGAAGGATCGAAATCCTCAGGTTTATAGAGGACGCCTTCGCTCGGCTGACCGTTATAGGCATACCATTTCACAAGTTCGGCAGTTCCCCAGTTATATTCAGCCATCTGAGGATTGGCATCAGTCAGCTGACGGCGCTTTGCGAAGTCAAGTCCTGAAGTGAATATGTTCGGTGAAGTGGAGAAGTTTGCGCAGTTATATGTGAAGACTTCGGCATCCTTTGCCTGCTTCAGCTGAATGAAACGGTTGCCTTCGAGTGTGCGGATTGCGGGAGACTGCGGTTTGCCATACTTCATTGTGGCGAATCCGCGCTTCTTCGTGCCGTAATCGAAAAGCGAGAGAAGCATCAGATCACCGTCCGAGAGGAACCTGTGGTCAGGATCCGTATTCACATATCTCATCATGAGATTCTGTTTCCTCGCCTCGCCTTTGGTCAGATTCTCCGGAGCCTTTTTCCCGTCCGGATCGAGACGCCAGATGTCGAACCGGTCATAGACGATAAGGGCCGCGTCATCCTTAGCCCATCCGCCGAGTCCGTATGGCTGCGGAACCATCGGATGGTCATCGGCCTCATCCCACAGCGGGAAGGGAACATCCTTCGAGATATTATGGGTTTCTCCGGTTGCGATATTATAAGTGAAATAGTCTCGGTCATCAAACCAGATAACATATTTTCCATCCGGAGAAAGCTCGGCAGATTCATAATATGCCTGACCGACAGGACGCTTTTCGCCGGTCACGACATTGACGACAGTCAGCTCCTCGGGAGCGTTATAGTCCCACTGGTGTGACAGCATCGATTCCTCCGCATCGCGGAGAAGAGCCCAGTCTGCATTCCAACGGTCCGGTGCGATTACCTGTGTGTATTCACCGGTAGTCAACAGCTGCTGTGATCCCGTCTTCAGGTCGATCACGACAGGGAAGGTCTTGGACCGCAGATCCTCGAGCATCTTTTTCTCCTGAGGAGGAGTCAGGGGCGAATCCCAGCGCCAGATGTCGAGATCGGAGCGTTCGAAGCTGACGATTGTCGTGTCGTCCGGAGCGATATACTTGCCGACTCCGGCAACGAGACGGCGTCCGTCCTGGGAGAAGACCGGCTTTGTATATTGGGTTATATGCAGCCCTTTTTTCTTATAGCCTTCTATCGCTCTGAGTCTCACCTGATTCAGAGAGTCATTTACTTGCGGATCAGAAGCATGGGGCAGCGCGAGGTTTACCCGCGGAGCGCGTGCGGCTTCGACAAGGATAGCTGTCGGGTCGTATGAACCCTTGGTCAGATCTGCGATCATCAGATCGCAGATCCGCGTGCCGGTTTCGTTCGAATCATTCGATGCCGTGTAGGCAAGCATGTCTCCGGCCTCGTTCCAGACAGGCATTCCATAAAACTTGCGGTCGCGGTCAATCAGATAAAAAGCAGTATCGGGAAGTGAGATGAAACCTACGCCGTCAGTTGCTACAGAGTCCGAATCCTGCTTTTTCTGCATTATCGCCAGACGTCTGCCATTCTTCGAGAAAGCATAGTCGCTCACCCAGTTGAGGGTTTTCGAGACGGAGCCGTCCGGAGTGCGGACGATCATCGGCCGTCCCGCTTTCTTGTCCTTCAGTGCCTTCGGGCTGATCAGGGCAGTGTCGCAACTCTGATATGCGAGCCATCCGCTTCCGTCTTCCGAAATCTTGTAGCCGGTGACGTTCGGAATCTTCTCCACTTTCAGCTTGACGAGATCGACAATCGCGAGGGTATCCTTTGGCATATCCTCAGTTTTCTTCTTGTCGATCTTAGCCTGCCGGGTGACGGCATATTCCGGTTTGATAAGGGCGATTCCCCACCTTCCGTCGGGAGATATCGCACCTTTGTACCCGCGGGGAATGTCCACGCGCTTTTTATTTCGTGTGTTGGCAAAGCTGAGCACTCCGTCTCCCTCCTGAGGATCAACGGAGAAGAGAGCCCATTGGCCGTCACGGCTCACGGACTGATTCTTCACCATCTGCCACGAATCAAAAGAGTCATGGTCGAGCGGTTTCTTTGCCAAAGTCGATGCTCCGAGGGCCAGTGAAGCCGCAACGAGCGTCAGTATGGGTCTGTTCATGGTTCCGAATAAATTGTGGTTATCTGAAAGCACATCTCAGTCGACTGTCTTCCTTTAAGTCTCAGTCAACTATATATCTCAGTCAACTATATATCTCAGTCAACTTTATGAAGGTCATGGCCCATGCGGGTCTTCTTAGTGTGCATGTAGAAACGGTTATACTCGTTCGGAGTGATTTCGAGGGGAACATTCTCGACGATCTCAACTCCATAGCCTTCGAGACCGATTCTTTTCACGGGATTGTTGGTCATCAGCCTCATCTTCTTGATTCCGAGAGCATGAAGGATGCTCGCTCCGACTCCATAGTCCCGTTCATCGGCTTTGTGGCCGAGGTGAAGATTGGCGTCGACAGTGTCCATTCCCTCTTCCTGAAGCTTGTAGGCGCGGATCTTATCCATCAGTCCGATTCCGCGGCCCTCCTGATTGAGGTAGACGATGGCTCCGCGGCCCTCCTTCTCGATCATCTCCATTGCCTTGTGGAGCTGCTCTCCACATTCACAGCGGAGCGAGCCGAAAATGTCTCCCGTCGCGCATGATGAATGGACGCGGACGAGAAGAGGTTCGTCAGAATGGATGTCACCCTTGATGAGCGCGATGTGCTCCAGTCCGTTATCTTTCTGACGGAACGGGATCAGGCGGAATTTGCCGTAAGCGGTCGGCATGTCGACTTCCTCTCCCTTCTCGATCACGGAGTCATTTTGCAGACGGTAGGCCACAAGATCGCGGATCGAAACGAGTTTAAGTCCCCATTCGTCGGCGCGGCGTCTGAGTTCAGGCAGGCGTGCCATGGTTCCATCATCGCTCATGATCTCCATGAGGGCCGCCACAGGTTCGAGACCTGCGAGACGGGCGAAATCGACACCGGCCTCGGTGTGGCCTGTGCGCTGAAGCACTCCGCGGTTCTGGGCATACAGGGGATTGATATGACCGGGGCGTCCGAAAGTCTCGGGTTTTGAGGCCGGGTCAGCGAGGGCACGGATTGTGGCGGCCCTGTCTTCAATCGATACTCCCGTCGAGCAACCTTCGAGTTTATCGACCGTGACGGTGAAGGGGGTGCCGAGGACAGATGTGTTGTCAGTCACCTGGCGTTCGAGGCCTAACTCCTCGCATCTTGCGATCGGCATCGGAACGCAGAGGACTCCGCGTGCATTCTTCAACATGAAGTTCACATCTTCCGGAGTGATCTTCTCGGCGGCGATGATAAGATCACCTTCGTTCTCGCGGTCTTCATCGTCAACGACTATGATAAATTTTCCGTCACGGAAATCCTTGATCGCATCCTCGATGCTGTCCAGACGGATCGCTTCTTTATTATTGGTCTCGTTGTTCACCTTGATTCAGTGGGTATTATCGTGTTACAGTTATGTTGGCTTGTGTTGAAAATTACTTCCGGGGAGCGGATTGTCAGACGCGGAAGAAACTGAAATTCACGCTTCCGTAGGTTCGCCTTTCCGTGAACTGGGGCAACGCTGAAAAATCGTGTTTGCCGGAGTGTTCGACGATTACAAGCGTTCCCTCCTTCACCATCGCCGAGTTGAGGATCAGTTCCGGAATCTCAGCAAACCTCTTGTGGTCGTATGGCGGATCGGCGAAGACGATGTCATAGCTGCGGAAGCATCCTGCGATGAATTTGAAGACATCACCGCGGATGATCCTGAGGTTCGGGTCTCCGAGCTTCTCCTTGACAGCGTGCAGGAAGCTGAGCTGGGTCTGGGCCATCTCGACTGCGGTCACTTCGGATGCTCCTCTCGAGAGAAATTCAAAGCTGATCGCGCCGGTGCCGGCAAAGAGGTCGGCAACGGTTTTCCCTTCAATGTCTTCGATGTTGTCGATCACATTGAAGAGATTCTCTCGTGCGAAGTCAGTCGTCGGGCGTGCCGTTATGTTCTTGGGTATGTCAAATCGGCGTTTTCCGTATTTACCTCTGATGATTCTCATTAAACTAATGTTTCGCGGGTTGTTGGAATTATCCGTTATGTGCAGGCCTGGCCAGTGTCAGCACGGCCGCTGTCGGGATTGTTCCGTCATCTTCGAGAAGCAGCGACGCATCGAGCTTCATTTTGTCGAGCGCATCTGAAAGCGCCCCCTCCCGGCCTTTTTCGTCGCGGACGGCAATGTGACATTCCCGCATGTTGATTCCGTATGCTTCGGCGGCGTTGAGGAGCCGGTATATCGCCTCTTCGGGATTGCCGGCCGGTTGAGTGGAGACGCTGAGCAGGTTCCCGTCTTTAAGCAGGATGACGTCGGCCGAACCGGGACGTGTATTCAGGACGGCGACGTTTCCCTCGGGAAGTATCAGCCGGTCGAGATAGCTGACGAGCGCGCACTGATGGGAGAGCACCCGGGCGCCGGGGAAGGTGCGGCTGAGGAAAGCGGGGAGTCCCGGGACCATCCACCAGAGTACCCCTTTGTCTCCGAGCCTGTCAGACATCATGTCGTCGGGCTCACATCCGTAGATGTCGGTGAACACCTCTTCGGAGCGGTCTTCGTTGTTGATAATTGAGTCCGGAACCCAGAGAGTGCGTGCTGTCTCGATGATTATGTCAGCCGAATAGTCTTCGAGAAGCTGAGGATGATCATAGACGGCATTTTCGATCTTATGCAACAGGTCGGCGCCGTCTTCGGCCCTTTCCCATGAGGCCGAGGCGATCCTGCGGGTTGCGGAACGGTCGGCAAGGGGCTGCAACCATGCCTCGAGAGAGTCACGGGTAATGTAAATCACCAGGCGCCACTGGCCCGTATCTGCGCGGTCCATTCCGCGCGGCGTCATCTTTTCGTCCATTATCAAGTGCAAATTTAGCTTTTTCTTTTCAATAATAGTTATTTTTCCCGACCTTTGCACCCGTAAATTTTTTGAGACGCTTAATTTATCAGTGAAATCAGAAATCAATCGGGAGATCATCCGTCTTGCCCTTCCGGCCATCATCAGCAACATCACCGTCCCGTTGCTCGGATTGTCGGATACGGCCATCTCCGGCCATCTCGGCTCGCCTGTCTTCATCGGTGCCATCTCGGTCGGCTCGATGATGCTCAATGTCGCTTTCTGGCTCTTCGGTTTCCTGAGAATGGGAACGACGGGCCTGACGGCTGAAACATTCGGCTCCGGCGACTCGGGCCGATCGCGGCGTCTCCTGAAAATGGCTCTCGGTGTCGGCCTTGCCTTCGGTCTGATTTTCATTCTGATCCGTCGCCCGCTCGCCGGAGTGCTTCTCTCGATCATTGCCCCGGGGTCGGATGTCGACTCTCTCGCCCGTGATTATTTCTTCATCTGCGTGTTCGGTGCTCCGGCTCTCCTCGGAACCATGTCGGTCAACGGCTGGTTTGTCGGAATGCAGTCGACCGTGAGGGCAATGGCCGTTTCGATTACGGTAAACGTCGTCAACATCCTTCTCAGCCTGTTGTTTGTGTTCGGTCTCGGATATGGTTTCAAGGGAGTGGCATACGGCACTCTATGTTCACAATGGCTCGGCCTGATCGTGGCCTTGGTGATGGCGCGATCTTTCCTGAAGAAGTTCCCGGTTTCTGGAACGAAGAAACTCACGGATATGAAGTCCGGACTTCTTTCAGATCTAAAACGGTTCTTCAGTGTCAATGTCAATCTCTTCTTCCGGTCTTCCTGCGTAATGGCAGTTTCGATGACCGTCACTTCAGTCGGTTCGAGACTCGGAGATCTGACTCTGGCGACAAATGCCGTGATGATGCAGTTCTTTATTTTCTTCTCGTACTTCATGGACGGATTCGCATTTGCCGGCGAAGCTCTTGTCGGCAGATCGAAGGGGAGCGGTGACAACGGGCTATACCGGACCTCTGTCAGATGGCTGCTGCTGTGGAGTGTCTTCACGGGATTGTTTTTCTTCGCGGTCTATTCTCTTTCGGCCGGTGCGATAGTTTCCCTGATTACCGATGATCCGGATGTCGCGCGCAATATCGGGGAATACAGGCTATGGCTGTCTCTGATTCCGCTCCTGACTGTTCTTGCCTTCATATTCGACGGTTTCTATATCGGGCTGACGAGAACCGGAACGATGCTTTGCGTGACACTGATAGCCACGGCTGCCTTTTTCGCAATCTGTTTTGTGGTCCCCGGCATATCGAACGATCGGCTCTGGGGTGCATTCCTCACATACCTTTTCCTCCGGGGAATACTTCTTGCCCTGATATTCCCCAAGTCATTGCCCGATAAGAAAAAGGATCATGCAATAAGTAGGCACGCATAAGCTCAGATAAACGTAAATCTCAATAGATAGGCACATTTAACATCAATGAACTGTTTCATTAAAAATTTGATCTAATGATTACATTTCCGAATGCGAAAATCAATATCGGTCTGAGAATCACCCGGCGTCGTCCGGACGGTTATCATGATCTTGAGACCCTCTTTCAGCCTGTTGGAATTTATTCCGGGACACCTCAGAATCCGGTTTCGTTCTGCGATATGCTTGAGATCAATTTTTCGCAGGCGGGAGAAGAGCGGTTTGCTTTCAGCGGTCGCCCTATTGATTGTCCTTTGGAGAAGAATCTGGTTTTCAAGGCTGTCAGACTGTTTGAAGGAAAGATAGCTGAAAAAGTCATCCGGGACGGACGGATTGCAGATCCCGAAAAATCGGACAGAAAATTTGAAATATTGGACAGAAAATTTGATGTGAGCCTCGTGAAGAACCTCCCCGATGGTGCCGGCCTCGGAGGTGGAAGTGCCGATGCTTCGTTTGTGCTGAGGATGCTTAATGAACTGACCGGCTCGCCGTTCTCAGATCATGAACTGGAAGTAATGGCCCTCAGTCTCGGAGCCGACTGCCCCGTCTTTATCAAGAATCGGGCCTGTTATGCCGAAGGGGTAGGAGAGAGGATGGAGCCGGTCGACCTTGGTCTTGAAGGGAAGTGGTGCGTGATCGTCAAGCCACAGGTTTATATTTCTACCAAAGAGGCATTTGCCGGAGTTGTACCCAAGGCTGACCCCGACCGTTTCCCGCTGAAGGAACTTGGACGGCTTCCGGTTTCAGAATGGAAAGAAGTAGCGGTCAACGATTTTGAGGCCTCGGTCTTCCCCCGTTATCCCGAATTGTCCGACATCAAAGAGCGCCTCTATTCTCTTGGTGCCGAATACGCCTCCATGTCCGGAAGCGGCTCAGCCCTCTTCGGCCTCTTCCTCGACGCCACGACCGCCCACCATGCCTCCGCTTCCTTCGCCTCCACCCACCAGACCTGGCCCCTCCTCCTCTAACCATTAAACCTGTCCAATCGGATCGTGAGAATCCGGCTTGCGATTTTTAGGGATGGCCGGATAATCGGAGGTGAACGTCGCAGAGGTTTAGGTGCTCATTTTGGGAAACGGGGTCTAAACCGCTCTGAGGTTTCTTGCGTTATAATGGTAAACCGGAAGATGAGTTTCCAAATGCAAATATCGTGATATTTGACCTCATGGCCCTGAAAAGGCCGGAAATGATGGTTTTTGGCGCGATTTTTGCTGCGAAATCAGTCAGCTGAATAACCCGAAATATGAAGAAAAACAACAGAAACCGCTATTTCGGCGGTCACAAATATAAAAAGAATATGGATCAGAACAAGGATATACCGACACCCGAAGAAACTGCAGCAGAGGAATTTGCAGTCGAAGAGGGTGCTCAGCTTAATGATAATAATGTTGAAGAGGTTTCTCCGGAGGCTGAAGCCGTCGAGGAAACTCTCGAGTCAAAGGTCGAGAAACTTGAAGCCGAAGTCGAGAAGGAAAAGAAGGAATACATGTTCCTGATGGCTGAGTTCGATAATTTCCGGAAGAGAACACTGAAGGAGAAATCGGAACTGATAAAGAATGCCGGCGAACAGGTCCTGAAAGGCCTCCTTCCGATCGTCGATGACTTTGAGCGTGGCCTGAAGGCATCTGAAAATGCCGAGGATTCCTCCTCTGTAAGAGAGGGAATGGAGCTTATCTACAATAAGCTCGTGAAATATCTTGCTGCCAACGGTGTGAAAGCGATGGATACCTCAGACGGTATTTTTGATGCCGACAAACATGATGCCATCGCTTCCGTTCCTGTTCCCGAAGAGGAGAAGAAAGGGAAGATCATCGACACAGTCGAGAAGGGCTATACATTGAACGATAAGGTGCTCCGCCACGCGAAAGTGGTTGTCGGCCAATAAAAAACTGTGAGTCATGGCTGAAAAAAGAGATTATTATGAAGTGTTAGGTGTCGCGAAGAATGCGACAGCAGACGAAATAAAGAAGGCTTACAGAAAGCTTGCGATCAAATATCACCCGGACAA
Source organism: uncultured Sangeribacter sp. (assembly GCA_964393395.1). Taxonomy (GTDB): domain Bacteria; phylum Bacteroidota; class Bacteroidia; order Bacteroidales; family Muribaculaceae; genus Lepagella. The sequence goes on along the minus strand of CAYMTQ010000002.1, from coordinate 19,742 downwards.
GAATCCGGGTGACAAGGAGGCTGAGGAGAAGTTCAAGGAGGCCGCCGAGGCCTATGATGTCCTTTCCGATTCCGAAAAGCGTCAGAAATATGACCAGTTCGGCCACAACATGGGTCCGCAGGGTTTCGGTGGCGGAGGCAATCCGTTCGGTGGCCATTCCTTCACCATGGAGGATATTTTCGAGCAGTTCGGAGACATCTTCGGAATGGGCGGAGGCATGGGCGGCGGACGATCCTATTCCCGTCAGCCCCGTCAGCATGTGAACAAGGGCACCGATCTGCGAATCACCGTCAAGGTTTCGTTGAAGGATATCATGAACGGTGTCGACAAGAAACTCAAGATTCCGCGTTTCGTCGCCGACGAACACTGCCATGGTACTGGTGCAAAAGATGGCACGGCATTCAGGGAATGTCCCCAGTGTCACGGTACGGGTTATGTGACCAACGTCCGCCGTTCGATGTTCGGTGTGGAGCAGTATGAGACTGTCTGCCCGCAGTGTAACGGTGCCGGAAAGGTGATCACAGAGGACTGTCAGTATTGCCACGGAACCGGTGTCGAGAAGAAGGAAGAGATCGTATCATTCCATATTCCTGCCGGTGTCGAGGATGGACAGACGCTGCGCCTCAAAGGCCAGGGCAACGCACCGAGACACGGCGGTGTCAACGGTGACCTCCTGATCGTAATTCAGGAAGAGAAGAACGCCGAACTGATCAGGGATGACAATGATCTGATATATAATCTGATGCTTGATTTCCCGACTGCAGCTCTCGGCGGATCAGCCGAAATTCCGCTTGTCGACGGACGTGCGAAAGTGAAGATCGCTCCCGGAACCCAGCCCGGCAAGGTTCTGCGCCTGCGTGGTAAAGGACTTCCGGAATTCAACAACACTTCGGTCAAAGGCGATCTCCTTGTGAACGTAATGGTTTATGTTCCGGAAAATCTGAGCGATGCAGAGAAGAGTGCAATCGAGAGTCTGAAGGATTCTTCAAACGTCGTCCCGACAGAGGCAACCTCAAAACGAATCTTCTCGCGACTCCGTCATATCTTCAACAAAGAAAACAGAGGCGAACTCTAAATCGAAATAAAGCATACAAAAAATGGCAGCCGCAAAAACGGTTGCCATTTTTGTTTGATTATGTTTTTGAGGGTGTTGCAATGTCGCGAAAAGGTAGTAATACCGCTATTGACATTTGGCTTAATGTCAGGTTGCTAACTCAACATGCCAAAGGCATGTCCCTACAGGGAGGAACCGAACTCAGCAACACCTCGGGAGATCAGAGGGCGATTTTCAGTGAGCCGGATTCCGAAGTCACGATGTACAGGCCGTGAGAAGGCACGGTCAGCGAACCACCTTTTGCGAGCTGGCCGATCATCACGCCCGAGAGCGAAAAGACATTGCACGGTTCATTGGCAATCACGGTCAGACCTGCAGTCTCGACTATGTCCGCTCCGAGGCTGTCCTCAATCTCCGAGACAGCAGTGTCTGCGTTCGGATTGGTGTAGAGGAACGAAATCAGACCGTTGTTCTCCTGAATGTCCGTAAACTCAATTTCATGAGTTGTCGGGAAGAAGAATTTCATTGCCGGCTTGGTGTTATAGCCGAAAGCGGTGACATTCTGCGCTCCGGGGAAAGGATGACCGGTGCGGTCAGAACCTTTTGAGTTATCTGCCTCAACGAGGTCTACACGCTGGTGGATCGCGGTGTTGTTGACCACGTTGTTCTCCCATGCTTTCTTGTCATAATCGATGTGCCAGATCAGCATACCGTGACCCGGGATGAACTCATCGTTGCCTGACTGCTGGCGGTTCTCAAAGAGATAGTACTCGGAAGAAGAATCGGAATAGACGATGTATGCCTTGTTTGACTCAGTCAGTTCCGGAAGCTCATAAACGCCTTCGGCACCGAAGCGTGTAGCCTTCATCCAGCCGAGCGCAGTGCGTTCGAAGCTTGAATAGTTCGGCGGTGTGCGGCCCTCATTGTTATAAGGACCCTTGTCGAGACATGAATAGGTTCCGGGTGTGTATGCGTTGGTGTAGCCGGTCGGATAGAGGTCAGGGAGACCGAGGACGTGGCTGAATTCATGGACGAAAGTACCGATACCGTCGGGACGGCTGTATCCCTTCGGAAGTTCGCAAGTGCAGCCGTATGAATCGAGGCGCACGTTGTCGAATATATAAGGAGTCTCGACCCAGTCGGTCAGATTGGCTGCATGAGGCCATACGGCATCCTTACCGCCACCGCCGTCATGCTCTCCGCCGCCGGCATAGAAGACGAAGATATTGTCGATATATCCGTCACCGTCGTGATCATACACAGAGAAATCGACTTTTGAATCCAATTCCTGGCATGCTTCGATCACCATGCCTTCGGCATACTGGTCATCATCCCATGAGTTATTGCCACCGTAAACCTTGCGCTCGCCTTTGAGACGGACAGGACCGTAGACATCGAACTGAGGTTTGAAGAGGCCGTTCGAGTTGAAGATGAAGTAGTCACGGGCCGAACCGGTTGAACCATTGTCGCTGAAGTTCTCCTGATTGAGCATGCGTGTGTAATAGTCATTGGCATTGTCGACGCCGAAATGAACATCCTGATATTCGACGAGGATGACGGCGGCTCTGGGTTCTCCGTATGAAGGGAAGGCCTTGTCAACGAGTCCGAGACCCTTTTCGGGGGCTGACGCCGGGCTCATCATGCGCTGGCGCTCTACGCGCGGAAGTGTCTTCTGCGAGATCCGCGCGAGACGTTCCTCGGAGGCGCGGTTCAGCATAGCCTCGGTGTCAACCGATGCGATATAGCTGAGTTCAGATGCCGTTCTTTCGGTGATGCTCCGGACTATGGGGCCATCCGCCTTTAACCGTCCTTCGCTGTCGACAGAGGCATAACGGTAATAACCATCCTTATCCATGCGGATGATGAGTCCGTCTTCGGTCGTCGTGATGTGATGTTTCTCGTCACCTTTCTGAATGACCTTGAGAACGGATCCGTCAGGCTGGGTTACCTCGATCGGTCCGGGATATGCTATGATGGCGGAAGCTGCCAAAGGCAACGCTCCGACAAAGAGCAGATTGAGTAATTTTTTGATCATATTTCTTTGAATGTTACAATTCTAAACTGATTCGGCTATACAAGATCGCACTGTGTCGCTGTAGATTCTTCGTCCGGAGAGGATGGAAGAAGATCAGCTGTCGATCATTTCCGTGATTTTTTTCACGGCATGATGATAGGAGGCCTTCAGGGCGCCGACGCTTGTTCCGAGAATTTCGGACATTTCCTCATATTTCATTTCATCGAAATATCTCATGTTGAAGACGAGCCGCTGTTTTTGGGGCAACCTGGCGATTGCTCGCTGCAGGTCGGCCTGGAGGGCGTCTCCGTCAAAATATTCGTCCGCTTCGAGATTTTGAAGAATGCTCCGTTCCTCGCTCTCGTCCGAAACCGCCGTGCGGTTCTTTTCCCGGTTCAGGAAATTGATGGACTCATTGACAGCGATCTTGTGGAGCCAGGTGGACAGTTTTGCCTCACCACGGAAATTATGCAGGTTTGTCCATGCTTTCATGAAAGCATTCTGGAGAAGGTCGTTCGCGTCATCGTGACTCGTCACGAGCTTGCGGATCTGCAAGTACATCCTCTCGCCGTATGTCTTCATCAGGACATCAAAAGCTCCGCGTGCCTTACGCGGGTTTTTCAGATCCTCAATGAGTTGACTCTCGTCTACGGGGGGTGTATAGCTCATGATGTCGGGTTTCTCCTATACTACTAACGGAAAAATCTTTACAATAGTAAAATTACAACAAAAAAATTTCACGGCAAAACACACCGGTTTCTTTCAGAGGCGTTGGAAAATGTTAAAGTTCAGCCATGCGTTAAACCATGACGCCTTCTGCGGGTCACAACGAAAACTATGAGAACATGAAAGAAGAGAAATACCTGGAACAACGGTTTGGCAGAGATCCGGGATTCAGGGTGCCGGACGGATATTTTGACGAAGTCTTCGCCAAAGTTGCCGCTGCGTTGCCCGATCCTGTAGAGGCTCCTCCGGCTCCGAGGCTCACGACATGGCAGAAGTTGCGTCCATACGTATATCTGGCCGCGATGTTTGCCGGAATATGGTGCATGATGAAGATTTTTCATACTGCGGCCACATCTTCTTCAACGCTGAGCCTTGATTCACCTCCCGAGGCTGTCGCTGTCGTGATGGCTGATCCGGAAGCTGCAAACGTTTATATGACGGAGACATACGAATCTGATTTTGAACTCGAGAGCGAACTTCTTCAGCAATATGACAATATTGCCGATCTCCAGAAAGATTTCAACTATGAGTTCAAGCCTGAATATGCCGACATCAGGATCCATACCTGAATTCAATACTTAGTCTGTTGATAAAACTTAGACCGCTCATGAAAAAATTCATACTGCTCTTGTGTCTGTCGATTGCCTCGATGACTGCATTTGCAGAGCCTCAGAACAAATCTCATAAACCTCCCACTCCCGAACAGGAACGCGAGTTCCGGGAGTTCAAGTTGAAATATCTTGCACAGGAAATGGAGCTGAAGGATGATCAGAAAGATCGTTTCTTCGAGCTTTATGACAAGATGATGAAGGAGAAGCGTCAGTCTTTCGAAAAGGTTCACCCTCTGGAGAAGAAGGTGCGTTCGGGCAAGAATGTATCTGATGAGGATTATGACCGTCTTTCGGAGGCGATGAACGAGGCTCGCCGGAATGATGTCGCCATCGACAGCAAGTATGAGGCTGAATTTGCTAAATTTCTGTCTAAAAAGCAAATATATAAATTCCGTGAGGCTGAGGGACGGTTCCGCGACAAGATGAAGGAACTCCGTGGCCCGGGACGACATCACAAGAACAAGAAGAAAAAAGAAACGAAATGAAACAGATAGCCGTTGTGGCCGTATGCGCATTTTCATGTCTGAGCGCGACGGCAGTTGACAGTCCGACCATCCGGCCGGACCGACACAATGACATGTCTGCGACAGATATCGAGCCCGGCCGGATGACAGCCGGGCTTTTGTCTGAAGGGCAGTACAGTGTGGAATATGACAAGATCGATTTCGCCCATTTCCTGTGGGAGCGTGACGGAGAGATCCCAAGATTTCCCATAACAATCACTACTCCGGTTTTCTCACGCGGTCTGACAGCAGAGCTCGAGGTCGATAATGGCTATCATGCCTCTTTCTCGACTCTCTATCCCTTTGATGCCGGTGTGTCGGCTCCGATCACACTCATTTTCGATGAACCTCTGGACATCGGGAATACTCTTCAGATAGGATATACGATTAGGGTAACGCCTAACTACGAGGGTGCCGAAACAACCGTGATCACCGGAAGCCTGATCCGTGGAATTTACCCCACTGTTGCGCTGATGGAGGAATACACCGGAACGTGGTGCGGTTATTGCATCCGTGGGGCGGCGTTTATGGCCTATTACGCGGACAACTTAGGAATGGCCGAGGAGAAAGGACGGTTCATCGGAATGACAATTCACGGGGATGATGTGATGGAACCTCCCTATTTCAGTGAGATCGCACCGCTCTTGCCCGCTCCGAGCTATCCTTACGCGTTTCTCAACAGATCTGTCAGTGGCGATCCGGCATCAATGCCTGTCAGCAGGACGCTGACTGAAAAATCAACGGGTAATCTGAAAATTTCAAGGGTCGATTATTCTTCATCGGCCGGCTCAGCCATGACCGTACATTATGGAACAGCCTTGAGCTATAATACTCAGGATCCTGTCGTGCGTGTATCGGCCTATATCATCGAGGATGATGTCAAATCCACCGCCTCCAACTATAAGCAGAAAAACAACTATTCCGGATATTCGGACGGCGAGATCGCAAGAGTCTTCGGCGAGGCACTCGTTCCTTATTTTCAGAATTACATAAAGTATCCGGCGGAGATTCCCGCGTCGCGGATGACGTACAACGATGTGGCGAGGGCGGCTTTCCCGTCAGCCAAAGGTGAGCTGCAGACAGAGCCCTATACCGCTTTTGTTTTCAACGAAGGCTCGATTCAGATGTCTATGCCCTCGAATGTGATGAATCCTGAGAATACATCTGTCGTTGTGGTGATGGCAGACAGAGAGGGCAAGAATGTCATGTCGGCCGACGTCGTGAAGTTTGCTGATTACAATAAGGAACTTTACACATTCTCAGGTCAGCCGGTCTATCCGGAGGGATATAGCCCGATAACAAAGATCGATGTATGTCCTGCTGAAAATGAAATACTCATCGAGGACGGAAAGATCAGGGTCTTGACTTCCGTACCAGCCACGATATTGGTTCATTCTCTCGACGGCACATTGATTGCGAAGAGTGAGAAGGGGAGCGGTGAATCAGTTCTGCATCCTGAAACAAAAGGATTGGTGATCGTCACGGTCCGGACAGCTTCGGGAGTATCAACGAAGAAACTGATTCTTTGAGACCGTCTTACAGGTTCTTTGAGCTCGTTTCATTGATCCTTTGAGATCAACAAGATAGAGGGTGTGTCAAAATGATGGAATCGTCGGATTGTAGGGACATTGCGTGCAATGTCAGAAATGTAACATGTTGACTACCAAATCGGAAATGGCACGCCATGTCCGTACAATTGTTGCTTGCGTCAATTATTTAATCTTGGATGAGAGTGTCAAAAAAATGCGGAAGGCGTCCAAACGGGCGCCTTCCGTATTTGTGATGCGTCGGACGAATCCGACGGCGTTGTGATGTTACGGGATATTATTTCACGAGAACTTTAGTTGCCTTGCCGTTCTGAACGCGGATGTAGATGCCTTCGGCAGGAGTCTCGACCTTTTCACCCTGAAGAGTGTAGTAAACAGGAGCCTCATTCTCGCCGTTGATCAGTTCGACAGCTGTCGGATCATCGGGGAATTCTTCAACGAGCTCGTATGCTGTGGGGTAAAGAATGGGATAGAAGCCGTCTTCATCCTCACCGAAGTTGGCAAATACGCAAGTTACATTGTAGATGCCGGCTTTGACTGAAGGAATGCCGAAGTAATTTTCAAACTTCAGGTTGCTGTCCATCATCTCAGCCTCGGCAGTTTCACCGATGAAAATGCTGTAGTCACCCATGATAGCATCGTAGGGAGTTGCAGAATTGAAAGTTACGTCAGCGACACGTATCACATGGTTTGCGAGGTTGGGGCCGAGATAACCGCTACCGAGAATCTGCATTGCATTGTATGTCCTGGGCTGGAAGTCACCCTTTTCTGCGGGAATCGTGGTGGGGAAAGTGCTGTTTGCTGTCAGGATGGGGAACTTGCCGTCAATTGTGTTGAACGTTGCAGTCCAGTCTGGTGTGATCACGTCATTTACCTGATAGAGGGGCTTGCCTGCTCCTTCGCTATAGTCGAAGGGTGCATTATCGATGCGGATGAACTCTCCCTTTGCATCATACGCCCAGATTGTAGTTCTGTATGAGTAAGCTACAGTCAGGGAGAATGTGGGCTTCACGAGAATACCTGTATTGTAGTCCATGAGTTCATTGATGTCATTGAGAACGATTGCATCCTCTTCTTCCGCGTCACCGAACTCTCCGTCAGTGCTGACCTCGATCTTGCCGATTCTGACATATTTGGTAGCTGTGTAAGAGAAAGTTTTGCTTCCTGCTTCGTTGAGCATTGTCAGAATATTGTCGCCGTAGCCGTCTTCATCGGCGTTGATGGTCTTCAGTTCCTGAGTCCAGCCTGCCTCGAGGGTACCCTCACCTGCGTATGCAGCAGGGTTTGTCAGAGGTACACGGGCAAGGAAAGTGAAACGAACACCCTTGATGTCGAAGTCTTCGGATGTGATCGAGAAAGTCTTGTCCTCGCGGAGCTGGATGCCGAAGCTGCCGTTGCCGGGCATGTAAGCAGACTGGCGGGGGTCAGTCGCAGTTGTCATGTCGAACTTGGCTCCGTTGATAGTAGTGGAGATTTTGAACTCTTCACCATCTTTTGCCCATCCGCTCTGTTTGACATTTGACTGATAGACTGTGTAAACAGTCGCGTTTGCGATCAGTCCACATGCCATAACTCCGATTGAAAGGAGAAATTTCTTCATGTTTTAGATTAATTAAGTATAAAAAGTGTGAATATAAGGTTGCCGTTAAGGCGCTTATTCAAGGCATATTACGAAATCCGGTCCATAGATTTCATAATTTGTCGGTTGTAGAAAAATCAGTCGGAAAACTTTCAGGCAGTGATTGCTGAATGTCAGACTCCGAGTCTGAAATCGAGCACAAAGTTACAACTATTTCAGACGATAATGAAATGTTTCAGTATAAAAATCCAACAAATTTTGTTTCCTTTGCAACGTGCAGAATTACAGGATTTTAAAAATGAGTCACTCATTTTGCGACCACAGTCATTCTACCTGATTGTTGTGACCAGTCCTTCCTTGTTCAGAAGAGTGTCGGGGAAAATTTCTGATGCTTCCTTCAGAAACTGTGAATCGTCTTTATATCGCGATGAGTAATGACCGGTCAGGAGCCTGCCGATTTCAGCATCTCGGGCGAGCATAGCCGCCTGACGGGCGGTTGAGTGTCCACGTTCTTTCGCGAGGTGGGCATCCCGGTCACAATATGTCGTTTCGTGAAACATCAGTTCGGTTCCGCGGAGTTTATCGGCGAGTTCGGGCATATAGATCGTATCCGAAATGTGGGCGTAGCTCCAAGGTTTTGAGGGTGGAAGGGTCAGAATCTCATTCGCAATGACCGTGCCATCCTCCTTGACGAAGTCTTCTCCGGCCTTTATCGCGTTCATCCGCCACACAGGAACTCCATGGAAGTCACACATCGGTCTGTTGATATGCCGCGGTCCCTCCTTCTCTTCAAAAACATAGCCGACACAGTTCACCCGGTGTCTGAGCCTGACGCTCCGGACCTTGAAGCTTTTGTTTTCATAGACAAGTCCGTCTGCCGGCTCAATCACGTTGAACTTTACTTCAAACGGCATATCACGGCTGAAATACCCGAATATTTCAGTCAGAACCTTCTTTCCTTCCTCAAAGGTATGGATCGTGAGCTCACCCCCCATCATCCCGAGACCCATAGAACCGACAAGACCGGGGAGTCCGAAAACGTGATCGCCATGCAGATGCGTGAGGAATATATGGCCGAGACGCGACATCCCAAGACGCTGTTTCTGCAACGCGAGCTGGGCCCCCTCTCCACAATCTATCATGAAGAGGTTGCCTCTGACGTCAAGGACGCTGGAAGAAGGCTGGTGTCTGACGGTAGGCTTTGCTGATCCGCATCCGAGAGTATGGAGTGTGACCTGATTGCTCATTATTTCCGTTCCATCTGTGTGTAATCCTTGGCCAGACCACCTGCTCCCGTTTCTTTGTAGAGAGAGGGGAGATCGTGGCCTGTCTCTTTCATCACGCGCACGAGCTTGTCGAATGAAACTCGATGATTGCCATCTGTGAATGATGCGTAGATATTTGCATCGAGGGCACGGGCGGCGGCGTAAGCGTTACGTTCGATACATGGAATCTGGACAAGACCGCACACGGGGTCGCATGTCATTCCGAGGTGGTGTTCGAGACCCATCTCGGCGGCATATTCAATCTGAGCGGGACTGCCTCCGAAAAGCTGGCTTGCGGCGGCGGCCGCCATGGCGCATGCAACACCCACCTCTCCCTGACAACCGACGTCAGCTCCCGAGATCGATGCGTTCTCTTTCACAACATTTCCGAACAGTCCGGCAGTGGCAAGCGCGTTGAGCATCTGACGTTCCGGGAAATCGCGGCTCTTCCACAGATGATAAAGGACACCGGGGACAACACCGCTCGATCCGCACGTCGGCGCCGTGACGATCTTTCCGCCCGAAGCGTTCTCTTCGCTCACGGCAAGGGCGTATGCGAACACTCGGCCACGGCTGCGGAGATTGTCACGATAGCCTCCGGCCTTTACATAATATGCGTTTGCCTTTCTCTGAAGGTTGAGGGGTCCGGGAAGACGTCCTTCGTGAGCGAGTCCCCTCTCGACAGCCTCTTTCATCGTCTCCCATACGTCATGAAGGTGGTCATAAAGCTGCTCGCCTTCCGTCTCAATCACATATTCCCAATATGCACGGCCGGTCCTTTCGCAATAGTCCATGATGTCGGCTATCGTGGTGTACTGATAGACTTTCTTCTCGACGATCTTTTCTTTGCCTTCCTCTTCAATGGCTCCGCCGCCGACCGAATAGAATGTTGCCTCATCGGTTTTCTCGCCCGAGTAATCGAATGCCCGGAATGTCATGGCATTCGGATGATAAGGGAGGAAGAGGTCAGGTTGCCAGATTATCTCAACAGGACGTTCTGGAAGTCTCAGGACGTCGATAACGGCCTGATCAGTCATGTGGCCTTTGCCTGTGGCGGCGAGCGAACCGTATAGTGTGACCTCGAAGCGTGCTGCTTCAGGGTTTCTGGAAAGGAAGATCTCGGCCGCCTTTCGCGGTCCCATCGTGTGGCTTGAGGACGGACCGATTCCGATCCGGTATATTTCTCTAAGTGAATCCATTTTGACAATATCGGAATTAATACCCCATCTCTGATCGGGGACGGTTTGTGAAATTGGAACTGAAAAAAGCCCTGAATCGCGTTGAAGCGGAAACAGGGCTTTGAATCAGTTTTCCGTTGTGTGGAATCAGACTATGATTGTCTCGATTATATTGACAACTGTCTGAGCTATCTCAGTGCTTTCAGAAGCCTGATAGAACCAGTCGTAGATCGGGCTGACGAGACCGAAGAATACGATGCCGAGAGTGCAGAGGCAAAGTCCGACTTTCTCGCAGAGCGGAGTCTCGAAGCGGTTGATGACGGGTTCGTCCGGGCTGATCCACATCGCCTTCACGACAAGCAGATAGTAGTAGAGCGAGATGATCGTGTTGATCAGAGCTACGAGCACGAGCATGTAGAGCGCCCATGAATTTGTGCTTGTGACTGAAGTGAAGATGAGGATCTTGCTGAAGAAGCCTGCGAAGGGAGGAATACCGGCGAGAGAGAACATCGACAGAGTCATGATGAACGCAAGCCAGGGATTGGTCTTGTGCAGACCGTTGTAGTCATCCATGGAGAGGCGTCCGGTCTTGTTCTCGATGGCCGCGATCACGGCGAATGCGCCGAGGTTGCTGACAACATAGACGAAGATGTAGAACATCATCGAAGCGAGACCGAGTGCGTTTCCTGCAATCACGCCGAGCATGATGTAGCCGGCCTGGGAGACAGAGGAGAAGGCCATGAACCGCTTCATGTTCTTCTGGCGCATTGCGAAGAGGTTGCCGACGGTGATTGTCGCGATGATCACTGCATAGAGCATCCATTCCCAGGCATCACTGTAGACCTGGCCGAAGCACTGGGTGAAGATGATGAAGAAAGCGAATGCGGCTGCACCTTTGGAAACTACCGACAGATAAGAGGTCACGGGTGTCGGGGCTCCCTGATAAACGTCAGCAGTCCAGAGGTGGAACGGAACGAGCGAGAGCTTGAAGCCGAGACCGGCGAGTACGAATGCGAGTGCAACGAGGAGCAGACCGCTCATCTCACCGCTGAAGATGTTCATTGCGATGTCCTGGAAGTAGAGCGAACCTCCGGAGAACGCATAGACGAACGAGAGACCCATCAGCATGATTGCTGAAGAGAAGACCGCAGTCAGGATATATTTGATCGATGCTTCGACGCTTTCATTCTTTTTCTTGTCAAAGGCAACGAGAGCGGCAATCGGAAGAGATGCAGATTCGAGACCGATGATGAAAAGGAGGAAGTGGCGTGCGGAGATCATCAGATACATTCCGAAAAGGGTGACGAACAGGAGTTCGTAGAATTCGCCTTTGCGAGTCTGAATATCTTCCGAGTCAGCCCAGTGTGAACCCTGAAGGATGACGAGGAAGACACCGACATTGAGCACACATTTGATGGCCTTGCAGGTCTGGTCGTTTACATACGTGCCGCCGAAAACCGGTTCGGGACATGAAGGGATAATCCAGATAGCGACTGTTGCCAGAAGTGTCAGGACAGCGGCCATTCGTGTGATTATGCGGTTGCTTCCGGCGACATGATGTGTCTGGCGCGAGAAGGTATCCGCAAGGAAAATGATCAGGAACAGCCCGAGAACAATCAGCTCCGGGAGCATGTGTCCGAATTGTGAGTAATCCATTGTTAGGTGTTATTGTCGTTTTTGCAATGGTGTTCAGGTTAGACAGCTGCCTGGATTGCGGCTACAATCGGGGTGAAGCTGTTCTGGATTGTCTCGTTGATCCAGTTGGGGAAGCAACCGATTCCTGCGATGCAGACAATCAGGGTCACTGTGGCCAGACGTTCGAACCATGACGCGTCGGTCAGACTCAGGTGGTGATCGTCATAGACCGGACCGAGAAGAAGTTTGCCGACAACGCGGAGGATATAAACGGCGGTGATGACAATCGAGCAGGTCGCAGCGATAACGAAGATTCTGTGGAAGAGATCCGAATCCTGGAATGCACCGAAGAAGATCGTCATCTCAGCGACGAAGCCCGAGAGACCGGGGAGACCGAGAGAGGCGAAACCGGCGATCATCCAGCAGACACCGAGATAGGGCATGATTTTCATCAGACCGCCCATCTGGCGGATGTCACGCGTGTGAGTGCGTCCGTAGATCATACCGATGAGGGCGAAGAAGAGAGCCGTCATCAGACCGTGGGAGAGCATCTGGAGGATCGCACCGGTCATTGCGGTGCAGTTGAGCATCAGGATTGCGAACAATACCATGCCGCAGTGTGAGACTGAAGAATATGCGTTGATATACTTGAGGTCTGTCTGAACACAAGCGGAGAATGCACCGTAGACAACCGAGATACCGGTCAGGATGATGAAGATCCATGCGAGTTCGTTCGCAGCCTGAGGAAGCAGGTAGATCGCGATGCGGAAGCAACCGTATCCACCGAGTTTCATCAGTACGCCGGCGTGAAGCATCGACACTGCTGTCGGGGCGCAGGCGTGACCGTCGGGTGACCATGTGTGGAAGGGGAACATTGCGCCGAGGACACCGAAACCGATGAACGTGAAGCAGAAGAGCATTCCCTGCCATGAGTGGTCGATCGGGTTGGTTCTCGAGTTCTGTGCGATCTCAAGGATGTTCCATGTCAGCTGCTGGCCTTCGGGAGCCGAGTGCCAGTAGATGCCGAGGAGACCGAGCATCAGGAATGCGGAACCGCCCATCAGCATCAGGGTCAGTTTCATTGCTGAATACTCCTTGCGTCCTGTACCCCAGACACCGATCAGAAGGTACATCGGGATGAGGGCGACCTCATAGAACATGAACATGGTGAACATGTCGATCGAGATGAAGAAGCCGAACACACCGGTCGAAAGAAGACAGAACCAGAGGAAAAAGTTCTTCGGAAGAGGACTGATCTTCCACGAAGCGAAAGTACCTGCGAAAACAATGATTGCCGAAAGAAGAATCATGAGGACGGAGATTCCGTCAACTCCGACGGCAAGATGTATGTTGAGCGGAGCATACCACATCCAGGAGCCGGTATAGAGCATTTCTGAAGCGTCACCGGCGGCGCGGAGCGCAAGGAAATCGACACAGAGCCAGATCGCCAGTCCCAGAAGGGCAGTAGAGCCTATCACCATCACCGCACGGATTGCGTTCATGCCGTTATTGCGGCAGACACCTAATCCGGCCATCATCAGGATGGGAATGACTACAAACCAGATTAATAAATTTCCAAACATAATTTATAGATTTAACTGCGATGATGTGTTAGATTAGACAGAGCCAAGTGATTGCTGCGAGAGCAAGGGCACCGAGCAGATACCAGACAACGTAAACCTGTGCGTTGCCGCTCTGCATGCCGCGGATTGCATAAGAGGCCTTGCGTGTTACGAGAGCGAAGCCGTCCATTGTGGCGTCGATCACGTGACGGTCAAACCATGCGATGCTCTTACAGATGATTCCGAAGATGATCTTGTGTGTGATGAACATGTAGATCTCATCCCAGTAGAAGCGGCGGTGTGCGGCCTGCCAGAGGTTCGGGAAGGCCATGCGCATCTTGTGGGGACGATCGTTCTTCTTCGCATAGAGCCATGTCGCAAGCAGTATTGCACAGACAGCTACTGTCAGTGATGTTGTGGCGACTGCAGGCTCGATGTGGATGTGATAGGGAACACCGTTCCATGTGACGAATTCTCCGAAGGGGATGAAACCGGCAACACAGGAGATGGCGGCGAGAATGATCAGGGGAACTGACATCTGCCAGGGTGCGTCGTGGGGACGATGCTCTTTGTAGTGGGGATTCTCCTCCCACCAGAAGATCAGGTAGTAGAGACGGAACATGTAGAATGCAGTCAAACCTGCAACCATTGTCATCCATGCGCCCCAGAACCAGTGGTTGGCGAACATAGCGGCCAGCATCTCGTCTTTCGAGAAGAAGCCGGAGAAAGGCCAGATACCGGCGATCGCAAGACAGCCGATGAGGAATGTCCAGTGGGTGATGGGCATGTATTTTCTCATTCCGCCCATCGCAGTGTAGTCATTGGAGTGAACTGCATGGATCAGTGCGCCGGCACCGAGGAAGAGCAGGGCCTTGAACATCGCGTGAGTGAACAGGTGGAACATGCCGGCCATGTAGCCGAGGCCACTGTAGTGAACACCCTCGATTGGCTGATCGTATGCGACACCGAGCGAAACCATCATGAAGGCAATCTGTGAGATTGTCGAGAAGGCAAGCACACGCTTGATGTCGACCTGAGTGCAGGCAACGACCGCGGCATAGAAGGCTGTGCAGGCGCCGACAACGCAGATGAATGTCATCGAGGCGTCAACAACGCAGTAGACGGGGAACATTCTGGCAACGAGGTAGACACCTGCAACGACCATTGTCGCCGCGTGGATGAGGGCCGACACGGGTGTCGGGCCTTCCATTGCGTCGGGAAGCCAGATGTGGAGAGGCATCATTGCCGATTTACCCATACCGCCGACGAAGATCAGCACCATCGCCCATGTGAGGACCGAAGCACCCATGAAGGTTGCACCGCCGGTTGAGGCGAGGACACCTTCCGGATTGTGGGTCATATCGATGAAGTTGAACGTGTCGGTATAGAACGAAAGAAGAAGGATACCGATCAGGAAGCCGAGGTCGGCGAAACGGGTGACGATAAACGCCTTCTTTGATGCGGACACTGCCGAGGGAAGCTTATAGAAGAAGCCGATCAGGAGGTAAGAGCTGACACCCACGAGCTCCCAGAAGATATACATCTGGAAAATGTTGGTGGCGACAACCAGACCGAGCATCGAGAAGCTGAACAGCGAGAGGAACGCATAGTAGCGCTGGAATCCGGGCTCGTGTTCCATGTAGCCCCAAGAATAGAGATGGACCATGAAAGAGATCGTCGTGATGACGACGAGCATCATGGCTGAGATCGGATCGAGAAGGAAGCCGATGCGGACAACGAGATTCTTGGTGAACTCAAGCCAGGTCACATCGAAAATAGAAACCTGCTGGCGAACTCCGTCAATGAGAAACTCGCTTCCGGCTCCCGGGAAGAAATAGCTGAAGGCAACGATATAGGCGAGGGTCATTGTCGTTCCCATGCCAAGAATACCGAGCACTCCGGCTGTCTTGCGTGCCATCTTCACGCCTCCGAGTCCTAAGATAAGGAACATCGAGATCGGGATGGCCAGAATCAGAATAGGAAGTGTAATGCCCATATCTTAGTGTTTCATATTTGTGATTTTGCTGATATCGGTGCCTCCGAAGTGACGGTAGACATTGATGATGATGGCGATCGCCAGTGCTGTCTCGGCGGCCGCGATTGCGACTGCGAACAGCGTGAACACCATACCCTCCATGCTTCCGGGGAAGAGGTAGCGGTTAAAGATCACGAAATTGAGGTCGGCCGAGTTGAGCATAAGCTCGAGAGACACGAGAATCGCGATGATGTTCCGGCGTGTGACGAAGCCATAGACTCCGCAACAGAACATCAGCACACTCGGCACGAGATACCATAACATGCTTAGATCCATGATGTAGATTGTTTTATCAGGTCTTGATCCTCAGATTGCCGTCAGACGGCCTGAAAGATCTGATACCTTCATGTCGAATTAATGTTTGCGTGCGATTGTCACACCTCCGATGATGCAGGCCAGCAGAAGAACCGACACAGCCTCGAAGGGGAGCAGATACTGGAACTTGCCCGATCCTGTGAAGGCTTCGCCGATCATGTGCATTGTGATCGGTGTCGAGCCATTGACGACTGTCATGAGGTTTGTGTCATGAGGCAGCGGCATGTAGAAGAGGGCGAAAAGGAGGACGATGGCTCCGGCAACGGCCGAAATGATTCCGACCATCTTCCGGTGTGATTCGAGCTTCTTGCTCTTTTCGTCCGGGCGATGGGTCAGAAGGATGGCGAAGACGAAGAGGACCATTATGCCTCCGGCATAGACCGCGATCTGAACGGCACCAAGGAACTGGTAGCCGAGCTGAAAGTAGAAGATTGCTGTCGAAAGCAGTGCGAACAGCAGATAGGTCGCGGCCCGTAGAATCTTTCGTGTCCTTATGGCGAGGAATGATGAAACGACCATCAGAATCGCCACTACGAAATAAAGAATGATATTTCCTACAGAGTCCATTATGTTAGATTACTTGTTTGCGTTTGTTTTGTCTCACCCCTGAGGTGCATCCTGTCCTTTTTCGGCAGCACGCTTTTCTGCCAGTTTCTTCAGGCCGGCGGCTACTTTTGCGAACATTTCAGGATTGTCTTTCACTCTCTCAAGGGCCGCACGTCCTTTTTCATCAACCTCAAAACCGAGTTTTGCGATAGGATCGTCAGCAGAAGCGGCCGCCGGAGCAGCATTTTCTGCCTTGGGAGCGGGAGCCGGAGCGGGTTCGGGATCGGGAACTTCGGGACGGTAGTTGAGCTGTTTGACAAGTTTGTCGCGTGTGAAGACAGCCTGTTCGAAATCATTGGTGAACTCGAGCGCGTCCTGCGGACAGGTAGTGACACATAGCATGCAGAAGGTGCAGCTGCCCAGGTCATACATATACTTGTCAAGTTTGCGTTTCTTCTTGCCGTCGGGAAGCTCCACCATCTTTGATGTCAGCTGAATCGTGCCGTTTGGACAGTTTGTCTGACAGATTCCGCACGCGATACATTTGTGGCGTCCCTCAGCATCATATTTGAGGGTCAGCTCAGCACGGAAGCGGTCTGCAATCTGAAGTGTCGCACGGTTCTCGGGATACTGTTCGGTGACCTTAGGAGTGACAAACTCCTTGCCGGTCACTTCCATACCCTTTACCAGGGATTTCAGTCCGTTGCCTACCGATGAAAAATATTCCTTGATACTACTCATATTCGTATGTCGTGTATTCTTGTTTTCTTATCTTTCGACCTGACCGCCCAGAATATCAAGCAGCTCGGTCGTGATGCTTTCCTGGCGCAGTTTGTTGTATTCGAGATTGAGGCTTTCCTGCAGTTTCTTTGCATTGTCGTTCGCACTCTGCATGGCCATTACTCGTGCGGCCTGTTCGGACGCTCTGTTTTCAATCGTGATCTCCTGCATTGTCGAGAGGACGAACATGGGGAGCACCTCATTGAAAATCCGGTTTGCGTCGGGCTCGAATATATAAAGTTTGTTAGCTTCTGAATTGTCTGCCGACTCGACGAGATTCTTCTGTGAGACAGGGAAGAGTATATCGTCTGCGAGTTTCTGGCGGCTGATCGAGTGGAACTGCATGTAGACAACTTCCACGAGATCATATTTCCGGTCTGTGAATCCTTTCTGGAGGGAAAGGGTAAATTCGTTGACGGTGTTTCCCTCCATTTTTGAGTCAACTCCGGGAACACTTGTGACAGTGATCTTGCCTCTGGCTATCTTTGAGACAGCTTTCAGCATTTTCTTTCCGACCGGAATTATTTCGAATGCAAGTCCTTCTCCATATTGTTCCCTCAGAGCATTGATCCGGGCGAGAAGTGACTTGAATATATTCATATTGTAGGCTCCGCAAAGGCCGTCATCGCTGCCGAAAACCACAATAGCCACACTTTCAACGGTCTCTCTGTCTTCAATAAGAGGCGATGTGAAAGAGCAGCCGGCCTGGAGGATATGGCCCATAATCGAGCGGATCTGGTTCTTGAAGGGGAGGAGCTGACGCAGGGCCTGCTCGTTTTTGTGGACCTTTGCCGACGAAATCATCTTCATGGCACCAGTGATTTTCTCACTGGAGGCCACGGATCCGATTCGCGTTTTCAGTTCCCTTAGTGTTGCCATTTCGTTGCTGTCGTTAGGCGATTAGTATTACGGAGAATTTCGGAGGTGAGAGGTGATGGGACAGGGGAGAGGATTCTTCGGTTGATATTACGGACGGGACCCACGGTGTCTGTAAAGGGACTTAGAGTCCCGTCCGTTTTAATCGGTCAGATATGATCTGATATTTTTCAGGCTTTGAACTGGTTTGCCACTTCTGCGGCACATTCCTTGAGTTTTGCCTCGACATCGGGTGTCAGTTTGCCGGCCTTGATCTCATCGAGAACTTCTTTCTGATATTTGGCCTTCACAAGCTGAATGAAGGCATTCTCAAAGTCGTGAACCTTGTTGAGGGGCACATTCTCAAGAAGACCGTTCACACCGCAGTAGATGACGGCAACTTCGTTCTCTACGGGCCAGGGCTGATACTGGGGCTGGATCAGAAGCTGCTGGTTCTTACGGCCGGTGTCGATTACCTTGGCGGTCACGGGGTCGATGTCACCGCCGAATTTGGTGAACGATTCGAGCTCACGATACTGGGCCTGGGCGATCTTCAGTGTGCCGGCCACTTTCTTCATCGGCTTGATCTGTGCGTTACCGCCGACACGCGACACGGAAATACCGACGTTCACCGCGGGACGGATACCCTGGTTGAAGAGTGCGGTCTCGAGGAAGATCTGACCGTCTGTGATCGAGATCACGTTGGTCGGGATGTATGCGGAGACGTCACCTGCCTGAGTCTCGATGATGGGGAGGGCAGTGAGTGAGCCGCCACCTTTGACGATAGGCTTGAGAACTTCGGGAAGGTCGTTCATCTTTGAAGCGACTTCCTGGTTGTCGATGATCTTCGCGGCGCGTTCGAGAAGACGCGAGTGGAGGTAGAAGATATCGCCCGGATATGCCTCACGTCCTGAGGGACGCTTAAGGATAAGTGAAATCTCACGATATGCGACAGCCTGTTTCGAGAGGTCGTCATATACGATGAGGGCGTCGCGGCCGGTGTCGCGGAAGTACTCGCCGATGGCAACACCTGCGAAGGGTGCGTAATATCTCATCGAGGCGGAGTCAGACGCGGTGGCGGCGACAACGACGGTGTAGTCCATGGCGCCATACTTCTTGAGGGTATTGACGATGGAGGCTACAGTGGATGCCTTCTGGCCGATGGCCACATAGATACAGAAGACGGGTTTTCCGGCTTCGTAGTCCTTGCGCTGGTTGATGATGGTGTCGATGGCGATGGCGGTCTTACCGATCTGGCGGTCGCCGATGATAAGCTCACGCTGGCCGCGACCGATAGGAATCATGGCGTCGATGGCCTTGAGACCGGTCTGGAGCGGCTGGTTTACGGGCTGACGGAAGATAACGCCCGGCGCCTTGCGTTCGAGCGGCAGACGCATGAGGTCGCCTTCGATGGGACCGTTGCCGTCGATGGGTTCGCCGAGAATGTTGATGACGCGGCCGAGGAGACCCTCTCCTACGGGTATAGAAGCGATCTCACCCGTGCGACGCACCGACATGTTCTCAGTCACTTTATTCA
>CAYMTQ010000001.1:91240-101726 GCA_964393395.1 uncultured Sangeribacter sp. | reverse complement strand
GTGGGGGGTGCCGACGGGGATGAAGACGCCGTAGTCGGTGTAGGCGCGTGCTTCGATTCCGTGCTTGAGGTATTCCATCAGGAGGCTGATGTTCCCGAGGGTGTGATCTTCGCGAAGTCCGGTTGCGCCGAGTATCACGATGCGCCGGATCCCTTTGCCGGAGAGGTAGCGGACGGCTTTCGTCTGGTCGTTGGTCTCTTGTTCGGGATAGAGGCGTAAAATGGCGTTATATTTCTTTTTGAATTCTTCGGACAGTGAGTCGCCATCGCCAACAATCCTCCATGCTTTCAGACCTCGGGCGAGATAATCGTTGGCCGCTCCGTCACAGCATACTATCTTCGGACATCCGTCGAGCCACATCAGTGCGTTTCTGTTCGTGGGGAAACTGCCGGCGTCTATTATGACCGCCTCGGGGTGGAAGTCGTATATCGTGTTCTTTGGTTCCGGTTTCATTGGAGATCTTGTGTTTTGGGGGTTCTGTGTTTGTCAGGAGAGGGATCGTGGTTTTTTGCGAGACGGATCCATTTTCTGTAGCCGAAGACGGCGATAACAGCGTAAAGGAGGTAAAGTCCGGAGGTGAACCAGAGTCCTTTGTAGGTGTAAAGGATGGCGCAAGCGGCATCGGCCGCTATCCAGACGAGCCATTGTTCGAGATACTTGCGTGCGAGCATCCACATCGCGACAATGCTCAGGGCTGTGGTGAAGGCGTCGGCCCAGGGGACGGTGCTGTCCGTGAAGCGGTCAAGGATGATGCCGATGGCGACGAAGAGCAGAAGGAAAATGGCTGTCAGAGGCCAATAGAGAGATTTCGGTGTCTTTGTAATCGAAAGGCTCTCTTCCGTTTCGGGGTTGACCTTGGTGTTTTCTTCATTTCCGTTGGAGATATCCGGGTTTCCGTTGGTGTTTTCTTCGGAAAGATTGGCTGAGGAGAGCTTCGTTGAGGCGGCTCTGCCTTTCAGCCAGCAGATCAGGCCGTAAAGGGAGGCGAGCAGATAGTAGATGCTGATTCCGAAGTCGGCGTAAAGGCCGGCTTGGTAATATACGACAAGATATATGGCAGGCATGACAAGGCCTGCGATCCATAGCCATACGCTGGCCCGGTATTCGAGCCATAGGTATATGAGGCCGATTATGGTTCCTGCTATCTCGAGATAATTCATTTCATTTTGGGGACGCGGTCTTAGTATGAGGCGGACTCATAATTCTTAACACTCAAGGGGGGTATTTCGGTTGGCCGGTGGAATCAGACGGTTGACAGAGAGTCCGGAATTGGTTAATTTTGCAGAAGAAAAACAGATTTGAATGTAAATGGAAGGAAGTCACACAATATCGCGTTCGGACAGGGTTCTGGAGTTTATATGGCAACATGTGCTGTTGCTTTTCTCGATGTTCTTCATGACACTCGGTGTCGCGCTTTGTGTCCGGTCCAATCTCGGCAGCGGAGTGATCTCGTCGATACCGATGGCCTTCACACTTGCCGGAGAGGCGGGACTGGCGCCCGGGTGGACGATAGGTGGTTACACGAACGTCATGAATGTCATTCTGGTCTCGGCCCAGATTCTTGTCTTGCGGAAAAGATTCGAGAAGATCCAGTTGCTTCAGCTGATCGTGGGTTTTTTCTTCGGAGCGATGCTTGATGTGAACATGTGGCTGACGTCCGTTTTCAGTTATGAAGCGTTGTGGAGCCAGATCCTGGCTCAGTTCGCCGGAGCGACGATATTGGGAGTGGCGGTGGCGGCCGAGATCCGCTGTGGGTCAGTGACGATGCCCGGAGAGGGTATCCAGGTCGCGATCAGCAGGGTCACTGGGCGGCCGTTTCCAATCGTGAAGATATTTGTAGACACGACATTGGTCGTTTTGGCTGTCATCAGCGGCTACTGCTTTTTCGGTACATGGCCGTGGACCGTAGTCGGTCCCGGAACGTTGTTTGCGATGTTCTATGTCGGTTATGTCGTCAAATTGGTCAATCCGCACATGAAATGGTTTGACCGGCTGCTCGGTTTCCACTCGGGTGTAAAAAGATATGTCTACGGGCTGGCGCGGTTCGTTTATCCGAGGAAAAAACAGGACCCTTGAGCAGGTGATAGGACAAAAGCGGGGTCGTTTTCCAAAATTCGCCTGAAAATCAGCAAAACAGTTGGGGGATTGTCAGATAATGGCTATCTTTGTAGGACGGGCAAATCTGCCCGGAACGAATAACCCTAATACTTAAACCTTAAACATGAAAAAGACAATTACGACGGCTCTCGCCGCGCTGGCTTTCTTCGGAGCCACAGCGGCAGACATGACCGTGTATGACAACGGTCAGTTAGCTACGGGTGTCGAGGCTATGTGGTGGTGGAACGCCACATACGTTTTCGATGCTGCGAATCCGGCAGGTGGTGACACGAAAGTATTCTCCCTGAAGGCGACAGACGAAGGCACGGATGCCTCGATGGGTCTTTTGGCCAACGGTTCACAGGCAGTCACCGGACCGCTTCATTCCGCAACACTGAGCTTCAGCTGGTATGCGAAGGCTCCGGCAACCTACACTGTCCGACTGACAGCCGACACCGGTTCCGAGGAGGACTACACATGGACTGTAACGGAGGCTGACATCAACAAATGGAATGAAACAACTCTTTCCGTCGCTACGGATTTCCCGAAAGTTGCAAAAGATTGGAATGATTATGTAGGCAAAGGACGCGGGTATGTTTTCGGTCTTGTGATGGCGAACGGCCAGGCTGATTCCGAGATTTTCGTCAACAACATCCGCTATGTGGGAATCGATGAAGCATGGAAAGCACCCGCGACTTCCGAGATCGTGCCCCCCACGACAGTTCCGGCAATCCCTCAGGACCGCACTGATGTCCTTCCGGTATTCTGTGCGTACGGCACGGCAACATTCAACATCGGAGGCTGGGGTCAGGCTACTCAGGCTGACAGAATCTCAATAGCCGGAGTAGACGTGATGAAGATGGTCCGCTTCAACTACTTAGGCTGGGAGCTCAATCCGAGTCTCGATGCTACGGGCTATGACTACATGCACGTTGACTTCTATCCTTGTGAGAAGACCAACTTCGGCTTCACTCCGATCAGCCCGGGACCGAAAGAGAAGAGCTGGATCGTAACCGATGCGAAGGTGAACGAGTGGAACTCATATGACGTGGCTCTTTCAGAGTTCCCCATAGACCTCGACAATATTTTCCAGATCAAATTCGATCAGGGCAACACAGGAGCTGAGTGCTATCTTGCCAACGTTTACTTCTGGAAGAAGCAGGGCGGAGAAGAGCCGGTAGAACCCGATCCCGTTGTTCCCGGAGCGACATACAAGGGTACAGTCAACGGTTCTGTAGAGCAGGAATCCAAGGAATATCCCTACACAATGGATTACTCCATCGTCTATAATGAGGACAAGACCCTGACGATCACCGCCAACTATGTCTTCACAGACGGCGAGCCGTTCGGAGTTATCCCCGGATATGTCTACATCAATAATATGGAGAACGGCTTCGTTCAGGATGGATCAGTACGCAAACTGACCACTACAGCCACATACGAGCCGAACGAGTCTCTCAGTCTCCGCTTCTATGTTCCCGGTGGCGCCGGTGCAATCATGGAGAATACCGTGAACTACAATGTCGGTGAGTCCAACATAACTACTTCAATCACAGACGAGATCGAGGTTTCCGAGGGTGTTGCCGAATACTACACGCTTCAGGGCGTCCGCGTTGCTAACCCCGAAAAGGGTCTCTACATCAAGGTCCTCGACGGCAAGGCCGTAAAGGTTATCCTCTGATAGATAACAATACAACATAACATAATTGAAGAGAGCCTGCCGCGACCGGCAGGCTCTCTTCTTGAGTTTATGTAAGGTTTATTGAGTGGACGTTATTTCACCAGAACCTTGTGGCCGTTGATGATATAGAGGCCGGCGGGAAGGTTATTGACTGCTACAGCGTCAGCGCCTCTGAGGATGCAGACGCCCTGAGTGTTGAAGACGTCGAAAGAAGACGCTACGTTGATCTCGGCAACATTTACGCCAGTCTGGACAGTAGCGCTGAAATAGATATTGGTGAGAAGGATGTCAGAAGCGTTTTCCTCAGTGAAGCGAACAGACATGTTGTTCAGGCGGCTGACACCGGCGATGTTTACAACAATATTGTTCCATTGTCCGGCCTTCAGAGAGAACGGATTGTTCACGGGAACGAGTTCGGGATCCGAAGTACCTTCGAAAGAGACAGTGCCCTCGACGTCGCGTGATGCGAAGATGGAGAGGTTGAGGGTGCTGTAGTTGTTTGCAAGGGGGTCGATGGCACCGTTCCATGCGCCTGTTGTCTCGGTGTTGTTGAAGAAGATGCAGCGGGCATTTCCGAAGTTGCGGGCTACTTCGCCGTCAGCAAAAGTCGTGATACCGTTATTGACAGCACCACCGTTGTAGGCAACGGTAAATTCTGCTTTTTCGTTGAAGCCGTCATTTCCGTTTGTGAAGACCGGAGTCTTGATGTCCTTCACGTCGGGAATTGCGGGAGCGGAAGCGGCATAAACAGTTGCTTCGATTGACTTGCCGTCATAGGTGGCAGTCAGAGTCGCATAGCTGCCGGAGATGATGGTGAGCTCACCGTTCTCATAAGTCGCGTTATCGCTGACGGAGACAGTTGCATCGGAGATTGCAAGTCCAAGCTGATCGAGGACAGAGATCTTAAGTGCAGTTGCACTGCCCAGAGCAACGATGGCCGGAGAGACAGAGAAAGAATTCAGCTCAGTGATCTGAGGTGCAAGAGCAGAGATAGAGCGAATCTTCACGCCCCAGCCCCAGTTAGTGGCCTCTGTGGGCTGGAATACCAGATAGCGGCCACGGCTTCCGGCGGGGAGAAGGGCTGTGTTCTCCTTGTACTGACCGAGACCACTCGCCGAATAAGTCGGAGTCGAAGTGAGGATAGCGGTTGTGGGGAGAGCGTCGGTCAGATAAATGTCATAGCTGTTGGCAGCAGCACCCTCCCAGATTGTTGTCACGGAGCCGATGTTCTGAGAAGAACCGAGATCGACATAGAAACCCTGTATTCCGATTTCGCGGTTGGCATCAGTGTTCCACTTCCCGCCTACTTCGGGGAAGAGATAGATGTCAGAGGTGTTTGTCGGGACTTCGGTCAGTTTGGCGAGATTGTCTGTGATGAAAGTGTAGGTGTCATCATCGGTTGCGGTCCAAGTCTTGGCTTCGCCGAGAGTGTAGACCGGTTTTCCGGCCAGAAGGTCTTGAGCCATTGCTGTACCCTGAAGGGCGGCGGCCGCCATGATCAGAGAGAGGGCAAGAGTTCTTGTTCTCATAGGGATTGGTTTAGGGATTGATATTTTGGGTTAGTGTTTCAGTATTTTCTTTCCGTTGACGATATACACGCCAGCGGGGAGGCCGGAGAGGGGAGCGGCGGCGTCGGCACCACGGCGGACACAGACTCCGGCCGGAGTCCAGACATCACATCTGCTGTCAGAGACAGAAGGAATTTCGCCGACTGAAGAGGGGGTCATCAGGGCTATTGCCGAGATCAGCAGTCCGCTCGGGCGTGAGGGATCGGCATCCTTGATGCGGATGGTGTGACGTCCCGGGGCGAGACTGAGCGGCAGGCTGACAAAATAGAAACCGTTGCCGGCACCTGGAAGCGCGAATTTGGTCGGAGCACAGAGTTCATCACCCTCAGAACCGTCCTCGTTGACGAGACAGACGCTGACAGTCGGGTCGAAGCGGACCGGTTCACCGACACCGCCGACGCGTAGATTCAACGCAGTGGCCGACTCGCCCGTGAGCTCGAACTGATAGTCGACGAAGGCACCGCCGGAGAAACCCGATATTTCAAGAGGGAAGCTGTTCCCCTTGTCCTCATTGCCGGTCATCAGAAGACCGTCCTGATTGATGAAATTCTGGACCGGAATCTCCATATTGGGGAGATTATAGACATCGGGGTCAAAATCGGTCATGTTGACATAGACCAGACCCTGGTTTGAAAGCTGACGCGGCTCCTCGCCCTTTCCTGAAATCAGGAGACCATAGTTGGGACCTGTGTCGGCCGAGGATTTACCGGTCGCCATGAACCATGCGTAACGGTGGATCCATTCCGTCTTCTCGAGCCACTGGACACTCTTGATCATGTTGCCTATCTGGGTTTCGGGAGAGACGTATGTGTTCTTTGACTCGCCCGGCCAATAGCAGAATTCGGTGACCCAGACCGGTTTTCCGTACCGTTCATGGAAAGTGGTCGCCAGCTCGCTCATCACTCCGAAACCGCCATAGGCATGGACAGCCAGATAATCGAAAGCATCCCTGCCGACGAGAGCGACGAATTCGTCAAACCATTTCGTGGGGCTCTGGTAGGGAGGATTGGGAGAATAGTTCATCGCGGGAGCGACGAGCCCGAGCCCCAGTTCAGCTGCGAGCGCCTGCACTTCGGGCCACTTCGCGGCGGCGGCTTCCGGTGTCATATTGGCCTGGTTGGTGAAGTTCGGTTCATTGAAGCCGAGGAGATAGCGTGTGCCCGGGTGTTCGGCCACATATTTCCGGATCTTATCAGCATCGAAACTTCCGTTCCAGCACATCGGGACGAACTCAAGGAAATCCTGATCGGCAACTTTTCCGCCGATCGAGGGTCCCCAGTTATAGAACCAGCTGACGCCGGGCGCGATCGCCTCCATCTGGGCCTTCACCTGGAATGCGCTCTCGCTGACACCGCGTTTGTCGCTTTTCGCTCCGGCGGTCAGGGACATTGCCGCAGCAGTCAGGGCCGAGAGGCCAAGCATGACGGTTTTTATATTCATCTTTTTCAATTTTCAAATTATTCTTTGTTAGCGGGATGCCACGGGAGCCGAGGGGCTGACTACGCGGAATTTCACAGGGTTACCCTTTTCGGAATCGGGAGATACCCAGACGCTGAATTCGCCGGGTTCGATCACTTTCCGCGGACCGTCGACATGGAAGCCGAGGTCATCGGGAGACAGGGTGAATTCCACGATGCGGGTCTCGCCCGGAGAGAGGGTAATCTTCTCAAAACCGCGGAGCTCGCGGACGGGACGGATCAGAGAGGCGACATGGTCGCGGATATAGAGCTGGACGACCTCCGAGCCTTCGCGGTCACCTGTGTTCGTCACCGCGCAACGCACATTCAGCGAACCGTCGGGAGTTATTTCAGTCGCGGAGAGTTCCGGATCGGCATAGCTGAAAGAAGTGTATCCGAGACCGTAGCCGAAGGGGAAGAGCGGGCCGTCACCGGCATCGAGATAGAAGCTCGTGCATCCTGTCGAGGTCTGGCCGGCTTCGAGAGGAATCTCGTCGATCAGCGTCATTCCGGCGGCCGGACGACCGGTGTTCTTGTGATTGTAGTATAGGGGAACCTGAGCCGAAGCTTTCGGGAAAGAGACGGGGGTACGTCCCGAGAATCCGGCTGTTCCGTCAATCAGGTTTGCGAGAGCGGGACCGGTCATTGTCCCACCGTGGAAACAATATACGATAGCATCGGCAAGATCCTTTTCCTCGGTGAGGACGAGCGGACGTCCGGCCTGGACAACGAGGACAACAGGTTTTCCGGTCGAACGGAGGCGTCGGAGGAGTTCCGTCTGAGCGCCGGGGAGCGTGAGGTCCGTGCGGCAATGGGCCTCGCCGGAGAGGACAGCTTCCTCACCACCGAAGAAGAGCACTACATCAGCGTCAGAAGCGGCCGCCACTGCATCGTCAAAACCGGCCGTCGATTTGTCTCGCGAGAATGCAGTTCCGGGGGCATAGAGCACGTTTTTCTTTCCGAAACGTTCGCGCAGGGCAGTCAGGGGGGTGACGCAATGTTCCTTTTCGAGGTCAAAGACCCAGGTCCCGGCCTGATCATGCTGAGCGTCGGCCATCGGACCGATCACGGCGATCTTGAGGTTTTTGGGTGATTTGAGCGGAAGGATTCCGTTGTTGGTCAGAAGGATCGCGCTCTCCTCGACCGCACGGCGGGCGGCATCGAGAGAGGTCGGAGCATAGAAGCGGGAAGCGTTCTTTTCATCAACATACGGATTGTCGAACAGACCGAGACGGTATTTCAGGCGCAGGACATTGGCCACGAGACCGTCGAGAGTCTTCCCGGACACTTCACCCGAGCGGACGAGATCGGCAAGATGGTTAGTATAGGCGTAACTCTCCATATCGATATCCACGCCGGCGTTGGCACCCTGCATGGCGGCATGGCGGAGATCCTCGCTGAAGCCGTGAGGTATCATCTGGTCGATCGATCCCCAGTCAGAGACCATAACACCGTCGAATCCCCATTCGCCGCGAAGGATGTCGCGCAGAAGATAGGAATTTCCGGAAGAGGGGACACCGTTGATATCATTGAAAGAGCACATGAAAGTTGCGGCTCCGGCATCTGCGGCAGACTTGAACGGGGGCAGATACGTGTCGCGGAGCATCACGTCCGGAATCCAGGTCGTATTGTAATCGCGACCGGCTTCGGCGGCGCCGTAACCGGCGAAATGCTTGGCGCAGGCCGCCATAGTGTTGGGAGCGGAGAGGTCAGCTCCCTGATAGCCACGGACCATCGCTGAGCCGAGCACCGAGGTCAGGACAGGGTCCTCGCCGAATCCTTCGGCTATTCGGCCCCATCGGGCGTCTCGGGCAATGTCAAGCATCGGGGAGAAAGTCCAGCGGATGCCGACCGAGCTCGCCTCGTCGGCGGCTATGCGCGCCCCTTCCTCGACAAGAGCGGGGTTCCAGCTTGCGGCCTGACCGAGAGGAATCGGGAAAATGGTCTTGAAACCGTGGATCACATCTCGGGCAAAAATCAGGGGAATGCCGAGGCGCGAATTTTCAACAGCGTCCTTCTGGAGGCGGTTGACCACGGCGGGATCCGTTTCATTGAGGATCGAGCCGACGGCTCCCGATTTCACTTGATCGATCATCTTCGGGGCGTAGCCGTAGCCTGAGAGCTGATTGAGCTGGCCGACTTTTTCCTCGAGAGTCATTTTCGAGAGGAGGTCATTGACGGCAGACTCGATTTCGGCGTCCGTGCGGGGGGCGGACAGAGATGAGAGGGAGCAGACCGCCAGGAGGGCAGCGAGTGTTTTTCTGAACATATATTGATGGAAGGTTAGGGGTCTTTGTCAGATGTGTGGGGGGGAGAGGAGGGGAGATTTACCGGTTGATTACAATCTTGCGTGTGGAGGTTCCGTCAGAAGCAAGATAGAGGCCCGGGAGCATACCGGAGGTCGAAAGCTCGCCTGATGTCGCGAAGGCCACACACTGGCCTGCAGGAGAATAGAGCGAGAGATTGCCTAATTCCGAAACGATCCGGTTTCCCTTGACGCTGATCGTATCTGCGGGAGTCTCGGCAAGGTTGATGCCGCTATCGTCCGGCATCGGGTCAGTCTCGGTCAGGGCTGTGAAATGTTCATCGTCAGTGCCTTTCTGATAGATCTTCACATAGTTGATATACATCGAGGCCTGCTGACCGTTTTCGGGATTGAGGGCAGTGATCTTTTCAGGATCATGAATTCCGGTGAAGTCGCCGCCGACAGCGAGGTTGAAGAGTATGAAGTGGTCCTTGTGGAAATAGTTTCCCGGGGACATCGTGTTGTCAGGTTCGTTAGCCGGACAGTCCATTTTGAAATATGGGATCGCGTCGGGATTCTTGTCGAGATCGACAAACATTCTGATTCCGTTTTCGTCCCAGAAGAGAGTGTAGAGATGGAATTGGCCGTCCTGAAGGCTATAGGGGTTTGTGACGCTCTTGGCCGAGGAATAATGGGCATCCCACCGGGGCCCCCAGTGGGCCGCGCCGTTGAAGAACCGGTTCTGGATGTTTCTGCGGATACCGTCGCCATTGCCCATTTCGAGGATGTCGATCTCGCCGCATTTGGGCCATCCGACCTTGTCATAATCATTTCCCATCATCCAGAAAGCGGGCCACAGACCGTCGGCGGTTTCGGGGAGCTTGATCGAGGCCTCGACTTTTCCGTGGGTGAAGGCAGTGCGCTTCTTGGAGCTGAGGCGACCGCTCGAGAACTCGCGGTTATAGGTCGTTTCGCGACGTGCGGTCAGGATCAGGCAGTGATTGCCCTCGCCGTCATCGCCGAGGCGGACATTATCCTTGACGTCCATGTAGAACTGGAGTTCGTTGTTTCCGCCACCGTTACCGTTGATCTGAATCAGCCAGCGGTCGGGGTTCAGCTCCTCGGCATCGAAGAGGTCCTGCCACACGAGACGGTAACCGTCGTTTTCACCGGAGCCGATCTGGGGGTCTGCGGCCACCATGCTGAGCGAGGCGGCGGGTATCAGAAGAAGGGGAAGAAAATGTTTCATAGAGGTTTTAAAAAAGATGAGGACGGGGCCCGCCAGGGGTTAGGGCAGCCCCCGCCCTCTCTTTGCAAAACTAACTTATATACCTTGAAGTATCTACTTCTTTGCTGAAGCGTACACTTCGGTTGAAGAATGAACTTCCGGTTTTCAGTCCGAGGAAAAGAGGAATCGGAGAGGAGAGACTTCAGGGTC
>CAYMTQ010000001.1:60051-91140 GCA_964393395.1 uncultured Sangeribacter sp. | reverse complement strand
CTTCCGGTTTTCAGTCCGAGGAAAAGAGGAATCGGAGAGGAGAGACTTCAGGGTCTTTAGGGACCTTAAGGACTTTAAGGACTTTAGGGTCAAATTAGCGGACTACGATTTTCTGAGTCTTGGCGCCGCAACGTACGACATAAACACCATTCTGGAGACCGTTGAGGCCGAGAACGGAGCCTGTTGCAGACTTCACGAGTTTGCCGTCGAGAGCGTAGAGTTCGATGCCGTTGCCACCGGGAACGCTGACAGTCTTGTCAGTAACGACGAAACCATTGCCTTCGCCTCCGAGTTCGTTGACAGCGTTGTCACCGGATTCGCCGATGTTGTAGAAGTAAACTGCATCAAATGCAAGTGTAGTGCCCTGGACACCTCCGCCGAGGAACGAGAAGAGGTTGCCTGTCCAGGCTGCGGGCCTTGCGATTTCGAGTTCGCCCCATGTTTTGCGGATCTCGCCGAGAGACATGTCAATAGCCTGCCATTCGTCAGTGAGGCCTTTGCCGACAGAGGGATATTTTTTTCCATTGTCATCAAAAACATCTCCAACTGAGAATTTTGCGGGCTTGGAGCCATCACCGTCGAAGAGAATGATTGCGACAGAAGCGGGAGCATTGGCAGTAGGTGTCATGTATGCCATGTGGAAGCGGGTGTCATCGTTGAATGAAGAAATGTCGATTCCGGGGAAATCAATGTTTAACCCGGCGCCGGACCATCCTTGATTTGACACTTCGAGAGAAAGTGCTTCTCCTTCCTCATCATCAACGCGGAGAGGAGATGTCTGGCAGGGTACGAATGTCAGCGGTTCGTGATCCCAGATATAGAGATTCCGGCCTTCGTCGGGAGAGGGGCCAATGTAAGTCACTTTTGAGCCTGCTTTCTCAAACTCAGCGACAGCTGCGTCAGAGATGATTACAGTGTAGACCGAGCTGACTTTCTGGTCGATCACATATTGGTTTGAGTTGCTGACGTTGTACTGTGCCTGAGAGGCGAGAGCCACGAGAGCGGCCGAAGCTAAGAGAAAAGATCTTTTCATGATAACTATGTGTTTTTGTGGATTATGGTATTATCGGTTTTGTATATGGAGAGTCCCGGACGTCATCAATACCCGGGATTCTGAGCCATCGGATTGAGTGCTATTTCTTCGGCAGGGATGGGGAAGAGCTCATGTTTTCCGGGGATGAAGACAGCCATTTCGGCGCGTGCTTCGTCGGATTCATTGCGACCGTAGGTTCCGTTTTCCTTGCTCATCACGGAGGCGGCGATGCCCCAGCGTACGATGTCAAACCAGCGGTGACCCTCCATTGCGAGCTCGACGCGGCGTTCGTGGCGGATAGCCTTGCGGAGCGACTCGACGTCATCCTTGAGTCCGAGATAGTTCGGGAAGGCAGGGAGGGCGTTTGCGTCCGAAGCATTGGCGCGGGCGCGTCCGCGGACTTCTTCAAGGGCCCATTTTGCGTCGGTCAGTGACTTTCCGCTCTCGAGGGCAGCCTCGGCGAACATCAGCAGGACGTCTGAGGCGCGGATCAGGCGGTAATTAAGCGGACCGCGGCTGTGGTGGTCGATAGCCGGGAAAGTCCCCCCTTCGCTGAAGCAGATCTTGTTGTTGTAATATGGCGATCCGAGATAGTTCACTTCAGCCTCGTTAAGCGACTCGGCATCCGGTGTTCCGATCGCGACTTCGCGGCGGATGTCGCCCTTCTCGAATTCGGCATACAGGTTGTGGGTGGGGTGGTCCCATCCCCAGCCCGACTGGGAGCCGAGGGAGCTCATCCTTGGGCGGGTGAGGATAATGGTGAAAGTTCCGCGGGTGAAGCCGAAGCCCTCGCCATAGTCACTGGTGGGGTCTGCGGTATATTGGATCTCGAAGACGCTTTCAGGGCCGTTTTCACCGGCAAGGGTGAAATTGTCGGCATAGTTCGGACAGAGCGAGTATTCCCCTTTCCGGTATTCCTCGTCGACGAAGAGCTTGCCCCACTCATAGGCCTTGTCATAATCCTTCATGTAGAGGCAGACCTTGCAGAGCATCGCGCGGGCAGCGCCGCGGGTTGCACGGCCGAGATCCTCGGCGGGATACTGGCTCTTGGGCCACAGATACTGCTCGGCCAGTTCGAGATCGGCGATGATCGAACGGTATATTTCCTCTTCTGTCGCGCGCGGCTGTTTCCACTTGGCCGAAGAATCGAGGACTTCGTTCACGAGGGGGACGCCGCCGAAGACGCGAACAAGCTGGAAATAGTAGAACGCGCGGAGGTAGTGGGCCTCACCGATCAGCCGGTTCTTCTTCGATTCGGTGAAATCTTCCTCGTCGGTCTCAGCCTCGGCGAGTTCCTGGAGGGCGAGATTGCAACGGCCGATTCCCTGATATTTCGCACGGTAATAATCGAGGAGGATCGTGTTGTTGGGATTGGTCTTGAAATTGTCGATGTCATAGGCGTCTGCACCGTCGGCTACATTCTGTCCCCCTTTGAGGGCATCGTCCGAGGCGATATCGCCGATGAACCATTCCGAGAAATAGGAATTGTTGTATTCCCAGGCGAGCGGAGCGTAACAGCCGTTGATGGTCTGGACGTATGTCTCACCGTTGACGAAGAAGTCTTCGAGCTTTGTTGAACCCGGCGAGGGTTCGCCGAGCCAGTCATTACACGACACCAGACCGAGGACTCCGCAAGCGGCCAGGGCACCACGGAAGATATATGATGAGAATTTCGGATTCATGATTCGATTGTTTGTTTTTCCGGTTGTTGTCAGGAGAAAGATCAATAGGTGATGTTGACACCGAAGAGGAACGTGCGGCTCTGGGGATAGTTGCCGTAGTCGACACCTCCGCTGACCTCGGGGTCATAGCCTTTATATTTGGTCAGAGTGAAGACGTTCGAACACTGGATATAGAAACGGCACTGGGTGAAGCCGGATTTCCCGAGCACAGATTTCGGAAGCGAGTATCCGAACTGGAGGTTCTTCAGGCGGAAATAGTCGCCTTTCTCGAGGAAACGGTCGGAGACGTAATAGTTCACGCTGTTTCTTGGGTTGGGGATCGAACCGCCGGTGTTTTCCGGGGTCCATGCGTCGGCCATCACGGGGGAGAGGATGGAAGTCGTTCCGTTGCTCTCGAGGCGGTGGCGCATCTGGTTGTAGATCTTCGAGCCGCCTGTGCCCTGGAAGAATATCTGAAGGTCGAAGTCGCGGTACCATGCACCGATATTGATGCCGTAGTTCACTTTGGGGATCGAGCTTCCGAGGTATACGCGGTCGTTGTCGTCGATACGGCCGTCGCCATTGTTGTCGCGGAACTTGGCGTCGCCTGCGTGGAAGGGTGTGTCGGCGGCGGTGTATCCGTGGAGGTAATCGAGCACTTCCTCGTCCGAACGGTAGATACCCTCATACTGGTATCCCCAGAAGTAGTAGAGAGGATAACCCTGGTTTACAACCTGGACCTGCTGATAGTTGGTGTAGATCGGTGCGCCGCCGTTGAGTTCCTTGAGCTTGTTGTCGATGATCGAGATGTTGCCGCCGACAGAATAGCGGAAATCCTTTCCGAGAGTCATCTGGTGGTCGAGCGAGAGCTCGATACCCTTGTTGCGGACCTTGCCGACATTGGCTGTCGAGGCATATCGGTTACCGACCTGAGCCGGAGCGATGACGGCCATCAGCATGTCGTTAGTATCGCGGAGGAAGAAATCGAGCGAGCCCGAGAGTTTGCCGTTCCAGAAACGGAAGTCGACGCCGGCGCTCCACTGCTCGGTGTTCTCCCAATGGCCGCCGTTGTTGATCCATGTGAGGACGGCCGCACCGTTGACCAGAGACTGGTCAGGACCGAGGACATAGTCGACGAAAGTCGGGCCGTTGTTGAACATATTGAGGACAAAGGCATCGTTGGCGATGTTGTCGTTACCGACCTTTCCCCATCCGGCGCGGAGCTTGAGTTCCGAGAGCCACCAGATATCGTTGAGC
Source organism: uncultured Sangeribacter sp. (assembly GCA_964393395.1). GTDB lineage: Bacteria > Bacteroidota > Bacteroidia > Bacteroidales > Muribaculaceae > Lepagella. The sequence continues at coordinate 87,189 of CAYMTQ010000001.1, read as the reverse complement.
CATGATTCGCGGCTCATTCTCCATGCGAGAGCAGTCGAGGGGAAATAGCCCCAGCGGTTTTCGGCGAAACGCGAGGATCCGTCGGCACGGAAGTTGACTGTGGCCAGATAGCGGGAGTCATAGCTGTAGTTCACGCGGCCGAGCCAGGACTGGCGGCGGTTGCGCGACACACCGTCGGAGGGTGTGCCGAAGTCGTCGGTCACCTGAGAGAGATACCAGTTGCGCTCGTCCGTATTGAGGATTGTCGAACCCGAGTTACCGATTGAATAATAGTTATATTCCTCGACGGTGAAACCGGCCATAGCCGAGAGGCTGTGTTTTCCGAAATCGTTCGAGTATGTCAGGATGTTGTCGTTGTTCCAATAGGCGCTGCGGGCGATCGAAGAGCTGAGGAAGTTCTTGTCGCGCTTGTCATAGGCAGACACCTCGTATGAGTCCATGAAGCTCTTGTCGCGTGTGATGCGGTAATCGAAGCTGAAGCTTGAATGAAGGACGAAATGCTTGATCGGAGTGAGATCGAGGAATACGTTTCCGACGAAGCGTTCGTTGTTGACTTTCGGATGGGAGTATTCAACCATCGAGAGAGGGTTGGTCACATTCTTATAGGCCGAGCCTGCCGAGATGCGACCGCCCATGTCTGTGCCCTTCCGGTTGGTGTATCCGGCGGGATAGCGGGTCGGATCCCAGGGGGCCATGGCGAAAGCGGCCGAAATGATGTTCGCGCCGGCGCTTTCCGAGTTGTCACCGCTCTCGTATGCGTTTTTGGCAGTCGAGGACATGAAGGTGATGTTTTCGCCGACCTTCAGCCAGGGGAAAGCCTGGAAAGAGGTGTTGATCCGGCCGGTGAAGCGTTTGTAGTCCGAGCCGATGATGATTCCCTCCTGTCCGAACCATGATCCGGAGAGAGAATAAGTCGCGCGGTCCGAGCCACCGTCGATCGCGAGGTGATAGTTCTGGATCAGTCCTGTGCGGAACACTTCATCCTGCCAGTCGGTGTTCACGGCCGAGAAGTCGAATCCGTCCGGGTTTGTCTCGGCGTTGAAGACCGTGGGATAGAAATCGGAAGTACGGAGGCTCTGATAGAGATTGAGCCATGCGTTGAGACCCTGTTCAGCATACAGTTTCTTGGCGGCGGCGTTGCCGTTGATGGCAACATAGGTGTCGGCATAATCCTTCGCGTTCATCACGTCGAGTTTCTTCCACCGTTTCTGGAAGCCGATGTAGCCGTTGAATGTGATGTGGGTGGGCTGAGAGAGTCCACCGGCTTTTGTGGTCACGATGATGACACCGTTTGCGCCGCGTGCACCGTAGATCGCAGTGGCCGATGCGTCCTTGAGGACTTCGATGTGTTCGATGTCGTTGGGAGCGAGGAAGTCGATATCATCGGCGATCACACCGTCGACTACATATATAGGGTTGGATCCATTGACTGTTCCGACACCACGGATGCGGACTTCGGCACCGGCGCCGGGGCGTCCGGTCAGGGAGTTGACTGTCACGCCGGCAACCTGACCCTGGAGGGCATTAGAAAGCGAAGCAGCCGGGGTCTTGGTCAGCTTGTCCGAGTTGACGCTGGCCACGGAGCCTGTGAGGTCGCTTTTCTTAACCGTGCCGTAACCGACGACAACGAGTTCATCGAGAAGGTCCTGCTGGGGCTTCATGGTGACATCGACCGTAGTGCGTCCCTTGACGTTCTCGCTGACGGCATCGAATCCCACATAAGAGAACTGAAGGACAGCATTTGGACCGGCATTTATAATATAGTTGCCGTCGAGGTCAGTCGTGGCGCCCTGGGTCGTCCCTTTCACACGGACGGTCGCCCCGATCAGAGGTTCACCGTCTTCGGAAGATATGACCCGGCCTGTGACCGTCGTTGACTGTGCGTTTGCCCCAAGGGAAAGGAGCGTCAGCAACAGCAGCATGATTAGGGATCTTCTCATGATTCGTCAGGTATAGTTTTTTTGATGTTGTTTGAAAATATTAAGGTGGTTTCCTGGGTGGAGACCGGGACGCCATATTCCCGGGAAAATGGGACAGCGGGGCGGTTCGCGTGGAAATCGTGTCGCAAAATTACGGCCCCGAGATGTTAAAATCAAGCAAATTACCCCTATTCTACCTCTACATTGTGATTTTTTAGCCTCTACAGAGCCTTTACCCTAATTTGCAAAACACTAATTAACAATTGTTTAAAAATTTTATGTTATAAAACATATTCTCAGATGCCACTCTACATCTTGATTTTGAAGATATTTGTAATTCAGAGTGTGTATTTCCAACTCCCGAATATGATGAACCTGACGAAAGCTTCACGACCGGTCTCCCGAGGGCAGAGAATATTATTGAGGTCGATCTGTTTTTTATTCTGTATTCTCGGGATACGGGAGGGGGTTCAGGGGGCAGGATTCCTTCAGGTCCGCAACTTCACTCACGAAGCCTATCAGGGGGGACCCCAGAACTGGGCGTTCGCGCAGGATTCATTGGGAAGAGTGTATATAGGCAACCGCGACGGGATGCTTTCGTTTGACGGGGAGAGATGGCATAAATTCGGGCTTCCCAATTCGACTACAGTCCGTTCGCTGCTTTATGTTCCGTCGGAGAACCGTATATATGCCGGAGGCACTGACGAATTCGGGTATTTTGAGGCCACGCGTGAGAACGGAACGCTCAGGTTCCGTTCGCTGAAGGGGACATTGCCCAAGACGGCGGTTTCATATACAGAAGTGTGGCATATCCACAGGACGGGGCGTAACACGGTCTTTCAGACGGACAATCACCTCTTTATATATGACGGGCGGCAGACAACGGTCGTCCGTTCCCCGGAACGGTTGTCGACGAGTGCGATTGTCGACGGTCATCTTTATGTGGGGACGGAAAACGGGACAATCCTGGAGTTATCCGACAGATCGCTGGTTCCCGTTCCGGGAACAGAGGCAGTACGGGGAATGAGGATCCAGACAATACTCGACGGGTATGGCCATTTTCTCGTGGCCACACCGCTGAACGGACTTTTCGTCTACAGGGAGAATAAACTCGTTGAGCTCGAGACCGATATCACCCCCTTCCTTAAAGAGAATCAGCTGTTCTGCGGGGCGACAGACGGGAGGATGTTTGTCTTCGGCACAGTCTCGAAGGGGGCGGTGGTCAAGGATTTCGCCAACGGGACGACGCGATATGTCAACAGGGAGTCAGGAATGCTGAACAACACGGTCCTGAATGCAGCTTTCGACATGTCGGGAAACATCTGGCTCGGACTGGACAACGGCCTCGACTATGCGTTTGTCAACTGGCCGGCTTCGACGCTTGTCGGCCAGGCTAATGACATCGGAGCGGGCTACACCTCCCTGCGCCACGGCGATCGTTTCTATATGGGGACGAACCAGGGACTTTATTCCACGTCCTATCCTTTTGCGTCGGGAGCCTCACCGATCCGGGTGAAGAAAGAGCTTCAGGGACAGATATGGTCAGTCTCCGAGACCGGCGGAGGATTCTTTGTGGCCGGCGACGGGGGCATTTACATATATGAAGGGGGAGCTTTCCATAAAATCAGCGGACTCGGAGGCGGATACAGGGTGAGGCCGTTCCCCGGAGACCCGGAACGTGCGTTGGCAGCCTGTTATGACGGCTTTCACCTGCTGCGGCGTGAGGGTGGAGTATGGAGATCCGTGGCTGCCCTTGAAGGGGATCACGGTGTCCACGGAGACTTCATTGCGGACCGTTACGGAAATATATGGGTGAATTATTGGCTGAAAGGACTTTACCGGCTCGTTCCGGATCCTTCGGGAGAGAGGTTCTCGGCCGTGTTGCTCTATAATTCCGACAAGGGATTGCCGTCGGTCAATGGCAATTCCATCCTTACGTATAAAGGAGATGTCGTGGTGGCGACTCCGGAGGGAATATATTCATGGGACAGGACACGCGACAGATTTGTCCGTCATCCGCAGCTGAACTCGATCCTGAAACCGGGCAAGAGCGCGACACTGCACGGTTCGGACGACGGTGCGCTCGCGCTGATGGACAGGACGGGGCTGAATATCTCAATGGGAGGGAAAGCGGGGAGCATGGCGGTGAGCAATGTGCCTCTCAGGGGGTACAGAAGCAACATTCTCCGGGGATATGAGCATATAAACGTGCTTTCTCCGGCCGAGGTGCTTCTCGGTACGCAGAATGGTTTCTGGCTGATCGAACCGATGCCGGCAAACGGGAGCGGCGACAAGATCCGTCCCTTCGTGAACATGATAGTGGCCAATATGGACTCACTTGTTTACAGGGCACCGATGGCTCCGGGAAACATGGCGCTGAAGCTTTCCTACGGGCTCAGGTCATTGCGCTTTGAACTTGGTTTTCCGGATTTTGTGGCTCCCGAGGAGATACAGTTCTCGACGTTTCTTGAGAATTATGAAAAATCGTGGGGCCCTTATTCGCAGGATCCGGTCCGAGAATACACAAAGCTTTCCGAGGGCAACTATATCCTGCACATCAGGGCGCGGAATGTGAACACAGACAAGACCGAGGAGGCGGAATTCCGGTTTTCGATCGCTCCTCCATGGTACAGGACGCTGGCGGCCAAACTGGTCTATATCGTTCTTGCCCTCGGCGGTGTCTGCTGTCTGCTGTGGATGATTTACCGATGGAAACTGAGAGCCGAGCAGGAGATGGAACGGCAGAAAGAGAAAGAGCTCGATGCTCTCAGGCAGCGGTCCGAGCAGGAGGCCCTGCAAAAAGACTATGAGATCGCCTCCCTGAAATCGGAACAGCTTGAAAAAGATATCCGGCACAAGAGCGGAGAGCTTTCGACGGCCACCATGAACCTGATCCGAAAGAATGAGATACTGACCAACCTGGCTTCGAGGATCTCGAAGATCCAGGGGAGCGAGAAGATAGATCCGGGGGTGCGTCGTCAGCTCGAGCAATTGCAGACATCAATCCGGGAAAATATCAGCCATGATGACGTCTGGACCGATTTCAGCCGTAACTTCGACATAGTCTACAATAACTATACCCAGCGTCTTCACGATACCTATCCGGCGCTGACAGCGGCCGATATCAGGATCTGCTGTTACATCAGGATGGGACTGGCGAGCAAGGACATAGCACCGTTGCTGAACATTACGGTGAAGTCAGTCGAGATGGCCCGTTACCGGCTCCGGAAGAAGATGAACATCGCCCCGGATGTCAGCCTGACAGATCTGCTGACATCTTTCTGAGGTTATTCTTCCGGTGCGTTTTCTTCGGGTTGGGGAGCAGGCTCGGGCTGAGAAGCGGGAGCGGGTTGCTCCTGAACGGCGGTTTTTGCTTTTGTCGCGGCCGATGCGGTCTCTACGGGAGCAGGTTCGGCGACGTGGCTGATACCGTCGCTCTGGGAGAGGAAGGTCTGGACTTTCTTCAGATTCGCCGCATTGCAGGCATTGAAGATGTTGAAGGCGAACACAATATCGGTGATTCCGTTGTCGGCGATATACCGCTTCATGTTCTTTCGGAAGAAACGGAAGTCAACGACGTGCACCTCATTGAAAGAATAGAAAAGATAGCCCGGGATGGTGTTTCCGTAGGAGTCCTTGATGATCATCACGCGGCGGTTTCCGGGTGTGCCGGTCTTCACCTTCACGAGATGCTGGTCACCGCCCATGAAAGTCAGATATGCGTTTCCGGAACCATCTTTGAAATGACTGAAGAAGGGGCCGGTACGGGGTTTCGATTCGGATATTATGCGATATCCCTTGTCGGTGTGATAGTCAATGAATGTAGTGGTGTAGTCAATTCCTTTCGGTGTATAATAGACAAAATCCTCGGGTGCGTTCTTGACGGATATGTCTTTCGAATAACCGTACATCGAACCAACGAAATTATGGATCACATGGCGGTCATAGGCCGAGAGATCCTTGAATGGGACTCCGGCAGTGCGGGCGAGTTCGCGGGCGGCATAGTAGCCTCCGAGGGGGGCCCAATGGTGGTCGGTGCGGAGGTAGATGTCCTCGTTGACGTGTGAGGCGAGGGCAGAATATGCGTCAATAAAACGGGCTTCCGGGGCGAGGTTGCGCCGGATGTTCTCGATCACGGGGCGCTGGGGGCGGCTTGCCTTTGCCGCTTTTTCAGGGAGATAGAATTCGGTCGCGAGGGGGGCGACGAGTCCATAGACTCTGACACCGGGGAAGGTCCGCGCGTAAAGGTTCACGAGGTCCGCGAAACCCTTTCCCGCCTTCTCGCTTCCGCCGAAGGCCATCAGCGCACGGACATTCTTGCCCGAGCCGACGATCACGATTCCGGAATTCGAGATTTTGGCGTTTTCCGCCGCGAGCGGATTTTCCGGTGTGTCGGCGACGGGACCGGAGGCAATATCGTCTGCACCTTCAGCGGCGCCGTCGGCCATCGGAGCTGCCGGGCGGAATGTCACGGCCTCTTCAGAGTCGCCGAACGAATGGCGGAAAGCGTCTCGGACCGACATGCTGAGGGTCATCAATTCATCGCGGAAGGGTTCGCTGTCGCTGAACCATTGGGAAATTGCGGCAGTCAGGCCCGCAGGATTGTCTTTATAATTTTCGACCTCGGGGAATGTCGCGAGGTCGCGTTTTTCGAGTTTGGAATAGGTCGTGCGCGGGAAGCACAGAAAGACGGTCGTCAGGATGAGGAAAACGACGGCTATGACGGTGATGTAAAGGTTGTGTGCGCCTTTCGGCATCTTGGCTGCCTTGTTCATGATTATCTTTAGTTGGGAGAGGGTTCAGAAGCGGGTGTAGATGAAAGCGTTGTTTGTCGCGCCGACAAGAAGGGCGACGGAGACAACGAGAATAGCGATGACGATCACGGCTCGGGAGAACTGGACGAGATATGCGCCGCCGGCCGATGACATTGCGAGGCGGTCTGCGAGGGCGGCTGCCTTTGTGCGTATCGGCAGACAGAAGATTATGGCTGCCAGCCACAACCAGAGGTTGTCGGTGATCACACTCTCGACCTCCATCGGGATTCCCTGGGATTCACCGAATCCGAAGAAGGCGTGGAAGAACTGGCCGAGGCGTCCGAAATCGTCGAAATAGAATATTCCCCATCCGATCAGAAAAAGGAGGATGGAATAAATATGGAGGAAGAGCCGGGGGACACGCCAGCGCAGAAGAGTGTATTTCTCGATCATGATGATCATTCCGAAATAGAGGCCCCAGATGATGAAGTTCCAGCTGGCACCGTGCCACATTCCGGTCAGGAACCAGACGGTCATGATATTGAGGGCCTGATGTCGGCGGTTGCCACCCATCGGGATGTAGACGTAATCGCGGAAGAAGGATCCGAGGCTGATGTGCCATTTGCGCCAGAAATCGGTCATCGAAGTGCAGGTGTAGGGATGACTGAAGTTTTCGGGGAAATGGAACCCGACACTGCGGCCGAGGCCGATAGCCATGTCGGAATAGCCCGAGAAATCGAAATAGATCTGGAGAGAGAAGGCGATGATTCCGACCCATGCGCCGACGGTCGAGAGGTGCGAGATGTCACCTCCGAGGAGCTGGGTGGCTATTTCGCCGAGGATGTTTGCGAAGACGACCTTCTTGCAGAGACCGATGAAAAAGCGGTATGAGCCCTCAGAGATGTCGGTTCGCGAAACAGTCCGGTGATTGATCTCGAGGGCGACAGTTCCGTAGCGCACGATGGGACCGGCGATCAGCTGCGGGAACATCGCTATATAGAGGAGCAGGTCGAGGAAATTGCGCTGGACGGGAGATTCGCGCCGGTAGACATCGACAAGATATGATATGGACTGGAAGATATAGAAGCTGATTCCGATCGGGAGGGGTATTCCGGGGTCGCTGACCGGCATACCGAGCTGTGATGCGATTCCGGCGAAGAAACCGAGATACTTGAATGTTCCGAGAATGGCGAGGTCGAGGGCGACGCCGATGATGAGCCATATCTTGCGCGCGCCGTCATTGCGGGTCCCGGAGATCGCGAGTCCGGCGAAGTAGTTGATTACCACCGAAACAAGCATGAGGAAAATATACTTCGGCTCACCCCATGAATAGAAGAGGATGGAGAAGATGACGAGCGAGAGGTTTCGCCACATCATCGGCCGGCGCAGCGTTAGGCCCAGGTCGGCCGCTCTGTTGATCCGATAACGGTCGATCGCTCCGCCCGCGATATATGTCAGGATGAAGAAGGGGAGGAAAACAAAGATGAAAAGCAGATCGGAAAAGACCATCGGTTTTCAGTTTGGCAAGTTTGTTATTGGGGGTGTGAGTCCCGGTCGGTTTGAATATCGTTCCCGGTCAGGCTCCGTGTGACGAAATTCCCGATCAGGATTGCGCCGCCGGGATTAGTGTGGACGCCGTCTGTGGTGAATGTCGGCCGGCGACGTTCCGTTTCGTGACGTATCGGCACGTGTCGGTCGGTCCGCAGGACCTGTAATCCGAGGCGTTCTCCGGTCCGGGCGATTATGTCGCTGACTTTGGCTGTCATGGCGGCGGGTGCCTTCGACATCTCAACGGGGGTCATCAGGATTATCCGGGATTCCGGGAGGATTCCGGAGATCAGCCTGCAGACTAATTCGATGCTTCCGGCCAGAGATGTCACCGAAGCGGGACTGACGTTTTCAGGAGCGTCCGGGAGGGGTGTGACTTCCGGGTCAAATATTCCCGGGCGTCGGTTGTGAAACCAGACATCGTTGGCTCCGGCATATATGAGGATCAGGTCCGGGGTGCCGGAGACAGAAGTGGCTGTGTTCTCGATCAGGCGGAGGGCCTGATTGTAGATCACGTTCCGGTCCGAAAGCACTTCTGAATAGTCGGCCGTGTCCGGATGAGTCCCGCGGGTGTTGGTCCATGTCGCTCCGCTTCGGGCATAGATGTCGACTCCGGCGGGCGATGTCATGTCGGTGAAATAGCGTGTCCATCCATTTTGATTACGGCATGAGTCGCCGCCGATCCAAGTCATTGAATCGCCGAGAATCGCAATCTTCATGTCGGAGAGATCCGGCACAGCCAGCGTCGGTAAAGCCAAGATGCTGAATACAAGCGTACTAATCACACTCTTCATGGACCATGACTGCATTCCCGTTGGTCGGGCATGCGAACAGACTGCAAAGTTACTTCATTCCGCCGCAAAACCACCCATAATCAGACAAAAAAATGTTAAAGAAATGTTTAGGTTCAGAGTCTTTTGTGAACCGGAAAATTCGTGAGGGTCAGGGGTGGCGGTGGCGAATGTGGGCGAGTAATTCGGCAGGTTCGGAGATGCGTGCCGAGCGTAGAGTCAGAAGGTAGACGCAGATGCCGATAATAATCTGGACTATAAGCAGTATGGCCGAGCCGGCGCGGAGAGGAAGGGCCTCAAGCGAGGGAATAAGCGCAGGGAGCAGCAAGCCGGTCAGGATCACGGCTATGGACATAGCCAGAGTGGCGGCTGCGAAGGGGAGGTTGGGCTTGAGGAGGAACATGAAAGAATAGCCCGTTGCGCGGGAGTTGATGATGAGGACTATGATGAATGTGAGGGCCGAGGCGGCGAACTGACCCCAGACGAGCCATTCGACGCTTCCGAGGAAGAGGGTGGAGAAGATGGCTATTATCAGAAGTATATCCTTTACAATCTCGACGTTCACGAGTGTGCGGGCATAGCCGAGAGCTATCAGAAGATTGGTCTGAAGGGATATGAGGACAACGAATACGCCACGGACTGCAAGAATCTGGAAAAGGATGATGGCGGCGTCCCATTTAGTCCCGAAAAGGAGGTGGAAAAGTGGGGCGCCGATCAGAGCGATACCGACGTTTACCGGTAGGGCTATGAAGGCGGCGAATCTCTCGATCCGGACGATATAACGTCTGAGGGTCGCGGCATCGTCCTGAACCCGGGAGATGAGGGGGATGAAGCTTGCTGTCAGAATCTGAGAGATTGAAGCGGAGCTCATTTTGCTCCATTTGTCAGCCTGGGTGTAGAGGCCGAGCGAGACCATATTGTAATAGATACCGACAAGGAAAGAGTATATCTGAAGAGAGGCGGTGTTGAGGAGCTGGGACAGAAAGACGCCGAGTCCGACACGGCGGATGCTCCGGATAGAATCAAGGCTGAAGATAAAGCGCGGGAGCCAACCGGAGGTAGCCCAGAGCCAGATGGCCCGGACACCCCCGAGAACGAGGGTCTGCCAGCAGAGAGCCCATGCGCCGAACCCTTTGATGGCCAGAACAATGCCGACGATTCCGCCTGAGATCTGGCCGACAATGTTTGATATGGCGAGTTGCCGCACATCCATCTCCTTCATCAGACGGTTGATCTGAACGACGGTCAGGGCCGAGAGAATGAAATAGACGAACATTGTCCGGCCGAGCGGAATCAATTCCTGCCGGTTGTGGAAAAGCCGGGCTATGGACGGGGCGGCGAACCAGAGAACGATATAGATCGATACTGCGACGGCGACATTGAACCAGAAGACAGTTGAATAGTCATCTTCCGTCGTGTTTTTCTTCTGGATCAGGCCTGCACCGAAACCACTGTCGACAAATATAGTGGCGAAGGCTTGGAAGACATAGAGAACGCCGACGAGACCGAAGTCATCTTTCGAAAGGATATTGGCGAGCACGACACCGACAACACCATAGAGAACATTGGACGAAATGCGGTCCAATGTGTTCCATGTCAGTGTCTTAGCTGTCTTTTCCTTGAGCGTCGCCATTATCAGATCTGAAACGGGGTCAGGATTGAAGGATGCTATCCGGTTGAGAACCTGCAATCTTATCGGTGGAAGGGTTGGCGTACAGCATGTGTTCCGCGACGCGGGCACGGGCTTCTTCAAGAAGTCCCGAGAGTTCGGAGAGAGTTTCGGCGCGCAGGATCCGGATCCGGTGCTCGCGGAAATTGGGGATACCCTTGAACAGGGGGGTTGAGGCAAGATGACGTCGGATGTGGAGGATTCCGCGATATTCATCTATGCGCCCGATAGATTCGTGGATCTGGCGGATCAGGAGCCCGAATTTCTCGTCGACAGACAGAGGTGTCCATGAGCCGTCGCGGAGAAACGAAGTGACATCATGAAAGATCCACGGCGCTCCGAAAGAGGCGCGGCCGATCATTATTCCGTCTACTCCGAAACGGTCGAAAGCATCGCGGGCTTCTTCGGGAGTGGTGATGTCACCGTTGCCTATGATTGGAATTGTCATCCGTGGATCCTCCTTCAGCTTCCCGATCAGGGTCCAGTCGGCGTTTCCGGTGTACATCTGCGAGCGGGTCCGTCCGTGGACGGTCAGCGCGGCGATTCCGCAATCCTGCAGCATCGGCCCGAGATCGGTGATTATCTTGTTCTCACAGTCCCATCCGAGGCGTGTCTTGACAGTGACCGGAATCTTGACGGCGTCGACGACGGCCCGTGTGATGGACAGCATCTTCGGAATGTCGCGCAACATACCGGCTCCGGCACCCTTTCCGGCCACTTTCTTCACCGGACAGCCGAAGTTTATGTCGATTATATCAGGCCGCGCCTCTTCCACGCGCCGGGCCGCCTCGACCATAGAATCGGCGTCCCGTCCGTAGATCTGGATCGCGACCGGCCGTTCGGCATCATTAATCGTGAGCTTACGGGTCGTCGAGGCGATGTCGCGGACGAGAGCCTCTGCCGAGACAAATTCAGTGTAGACCATCGCGGCGCCCTGCTCGCGGCAGATCAGCCTGAACGAGGGGTCGGTCACGTCCTCCATCGGGGCGAGGAGTACCGGTTTGTCACCGAGATCGATATCCGCTATCTTCATAGTTTGAGATTATCTTCGTTTGAGATTATCTTCAGAGATAAAGATGGTTATCTTCATAGATTAAGATAATGTGAGTGTCGATCGCTCAGTCAGCAGCAGGGCGACGTCGCGGATCTGGGCCGGAGTCACTTCGCGGAGACGTTCGATCTGAGTGTCGAGTTCCATCACTTCGCCGTAATAGAGCAGTTTTTTCGCCATTGACATAGCCCGGCTCTCGCGATTGTCGGCGCTGACCATCAGCTGGCCGATGAACTGATCGCGGATCTTGTCGAGTGTTCTTTGGGAGAGTTCCGTTTCGGCGAGCCGGGAAATTTCGCGGTCAATGAGTTTCAGGCATCGCGAAACAGTCTCGTGGCCCGAGCCTATGTAGATTGTCAGCAGACCGGTGTCCGAGAGGAGCGAGAAATTGCTGTCCACAGAATAGACCAGACCCCTGCGGTCCCTGAGTTCCTGATTGAGGCGCGAGTTCATCGATGGGCCTCCGAGATAGTTGTTCAGCAGATAGAGGGCGAAGCGCCGCGGGTCGGTCCGGGGAAACAGACGGCATCCGGTGATCGTGTGGGACTGGAAGCCGTCGCGTCCTTCGGTGACTGAGAAAGGGGGGAGAACTCCGGGTGTCTGGCGCATCCGCGGTGTCCGGGCGAAATGCAAGTGTCCGAAATATTTTTCCGCAAGCCTGACGGCACGTTCCGGATCCATCGGATCGGAGATATAGAGCACCATATCCGAAGGGGTGTAGAAACGGTCGAGAAAATCCCGACAGTCCGTTCCGGAAAGATGATTGACAGATTCAGGGGTTCCGAGAATATTGTGGGACAGTCCCGATCCGGCATATATCAGTTCCTCGAAGCGGTCATATACCGTGTCGGCAGGCGAGTCGAGATATGACTTGATCTCTTCGATGACCACTGTGCGCTCCATTTCGAGTTCCTTCTCCGGAAAGCGGGAGCAGGCGATCAGGTCGGCGATCAGGTCGAGCGCCCTCGGGGCATATCCGACAGGGGCGTTGGTGTAGATCACCGTCTCCTCTTTCGAGGTGTATGCGTTCAGCTCGCCGCCGATGCTTTCCATTCTGTTTGAGATATGGAATGACCGCCGGCGGTCCGTACCCTTGAAGATAGTGTGCTCGACGAAATGGGCGAGCCCTTCGCGCGAGCTGTCTTCATCGCGGCTCCCGGCGTTGATGACGACTCCGATATATGAAGCCGCATTTCCGACCGAGCGGCGGGCGACGACGCGCATCCCGTTGGACAGGACCGCCACAAGCGGGGGGTTGAGAGTCATGTTGTTTCCCAGATTGTTCATAATAACTCGCAAAGATAGTGAAAAATCGCGGAATTTTGAGTAACTTTGAGGCTCACAAGAAAACAAAGAAAACGGACAGATGGCTTTATGATGAATCGTCTTCTCCTTCTAATTCTGATCACATTCTTCGGCTCGGCAGTCAATCAGGCTCATGCGGCGACGGAGAAGATCCCGTATGAGGATCTCAACGCACTCAACAATGCGATAAAACATGCGTCGAACTACCGTCTCAGACAATATCAGAAGATAGACTCAATAAAGAGGTCATATAAAACAACTCCCTATTCTTTAGAGGAATGGGAGAAAAAGTACAGGGTCGCGGGCGCTTACCGTCTTGTGAATGCCGACTCGGCGATCTATTATGCGGAGGCCGCATATATATTGGCCGAACGTTTGCATGCCGATAACAAGCTGCCCGCCGATCAGGTGTTAAGGACAATCTTTGTTCTTGTCGACGCTCTCGGGACCGGCGGTATCTTCACAGTTGCCAAATCTAACTTCGAGACAATCGGCAAACGCAAGATTCCGGACCATCTGCTTGTGGAATACTGGCGATCGGGTTATCTGCTCTATTCATACATGGCGGCAGCGTTAGGTAACAATACCCAATACGCGACAGAAGCCAGAAATGCGGCCCAGAATTATTCAGACAGTCTTCTGAGCCGGCTGCCTCACAATGATGTTCTGTTCCGTCAGCTGACCATCGAAAAGCAGATCGGGGACGGCCAGTATGAGGAGGCTAAAGATAGTGCCGAAGCTTTGCTGACCACATTGGCGGAGGATGACTATCAATATGGAAAGACATTGATGCAGCTTGCACGAATCTATAAGCTCCAGGGAAACGAATATAAATATGCCTCCAATCTGGCCCGGGCGGCTTCGAGCGACATCAAGTCGAGTGTGACCGAGGGTATGGCGCTTCCGGCCCTCTCAAACTGGCTGTTCGAGCGCGAGGAGATTGACGATGCGTACCATTATATCAATTTCGCGCTTGAGGATGCGGCTTTGAGTACGGCCAGAATGAGGACCACGGCCATCGCACAGCTTGTCCCGTCGATTGACGAGGCCTACCGAAAGAAGATCAGTGACTCGCGGAATCAGCTTCTTGCCTGGTTCATTGTCGTCGCACTTCTGCTCAGCTTGACGGTCACCCTGGTCGTCATCCTTATCCGACAGAACAAAAGGGTACATAAAGATCAAGAGAAACTGGCGAAAATATCGCAGATTCAGGAATCATATCTCGGAAACTTCGTGGCCCTCTGCTCGAGTTACGCCAACGGACTCGATTCGCTGACAAAGCTTGTAGGCCGGAAACTTTCGTCAGGACAGGCTGACGAGCTGCTGAAGATGGTGAAATCAGGTCGTCTTCAGGGTGGTCAGGATGACGAGGATTTCTACAAGCTTTTTGACAACGCTTTTCTTGACATGTATCCCAATTTTGTGGCGAACGTAAACGCACTTCTGCGTCCTGAAGAGAGGATAGAGGTGCGTCCCGGCCAGGGACTGACTCCCGAGCTCAGGATCTATGCCTTCGTGAAGCTCGGGGTCGACGAGAGCGTGAAGATCGCTCAGATCCTGAGGTATAGCGCAAGCACCGTCTACGCCTACAGAAACCGTATGAGAAACCGTGCGATAGACCGCGAAAATTTCGACTCACAGGTTGCCGGAATCGGCCGTTGATTTCCTTGAACATATCTTAAAAAGTGTTGTACAGGGTTATGCACTAACCTTGTATGACTTTATATTGTAAAATTGCAAAATGTTGTTTAACAATAGTTTACTTTTATTATGACTTATATTTCGTCTTGTTCAGGTGTTATAAGTTTAGTCAGAGTCTTGACATATATGTAATTTAGCGGTCGAAAGATCTGAGTGCCGGTTCTTCCCCCGGTTGAAACCGTGCGAGGATCTACAGCTCTGGCTCTTCTTGGGAACACATTCCCTGCAGCCTTTGACCATGCGGGAGACGTTCATCTCCTCCGTAGGCTAAGAGTAATGGATTCCCGAGGAAACAAAAATTTCAGGTTAGCTAAAAATATGGAGGAAACCTGCGCGCAAGCGGAGATTTTTTCCTCGGCTCACAAGGGGCCGCATCCGGAGACTTGGCCGGATTAATTGAATTGTAAAACGTTTATGTTAGGTTTGTAGAAAAATTGATTCGCAATGGGAGTGGTCTTTGAGAAGAGACCGCTCTCAGTTTTTTTAGACCCCGACGTATACGCAAAAAAAATGTCAAGTTCCCGAGGTTGGAAACTTGACATTTTTTCCCATTTGTCCATGCCGTTCACCGGAACGGCATGGGAGTATTTACGGTGCAGCATGCACTGAGATCACGCCGTCATGTGACGGGGAATCACAGGATAACCTTGCTGACTTTTGAGCCGCGGCGGACGATGTAGAGACCCTTCGAGGGGTTCATCACACGCAGGCCATTGAGATCGTAGTATTCCGGAGCGACGTTCAGATCGTTGTCTGCCTCCTCAGAACCGATCTCTCCGATGCCTGAGATATTGGTGGTGGCGAAGGTGATGAAGCAGTTTGCAGGGACAGTCACCTTGCCGGTCTCGAAGTTCCAGGTGAAGTTGGCGCCATAGCTGTGGGAAACGACATAGTAGCCTTTCGGATCGGCCGGGATGTCGAAGGTGAGGTCGCCAGTGATGTTGGGGTTGATGAAGGTGTAGAGGGCCTTCTTTCCGTCGGCTGTCTTGTTGACCATCGTGCGGCCGTTTTTCCAGTTGGCTGCGGTCAACGCTGCGGTGTATTCCGCGCCCTGGACGAAGAGGTCAGGGTTCTTTGCACGACAGGCGATGAGTTCGGAATAATTCTTCACGACACCGGCATGGTCGGGATTGTCGAGGAGGCTCCAGAGCACCTTCTTGGGGCTTGTGTTGTTGCCGCCGTTGGCATCTTTAGTCGATTCCTCGTTACCCATCTCCGAGAACTCCCAGATCATGTGTGCGCCGGGGGCAAGAATCATCTGGACAGCAGCTGCGCCGAGACGCTGCATGCGGGCCTCCAGGTTGTCCTTGAGGTCTGCCTGACCATATTTTATCTGCTTGTATGCGAGGCGTTCCTCGTCGTGGCTCTCGAGGTAGGAGACTGTAGAACCCCATGTGCGGCTGTCCCAGGGGGCATAGAAGCGTCTGAGGTTGGAGTTGTTCGAATAGCCCATGGCGAACTGGCAGCCCTCAGTGTTGATGTTAGCCCAGTTCAGCTGACCGGTCTCGGCCATTTCGTTTTCCTCTTTCGAGCCGGCGAGATTCTCGTTGATGAAGATTGCACCCGGCTTCACGGAGTTCATGGCGTTCTGGATCCGGCGCATGTTGGCTACACGTGAAGAGTTGTAGGCATTCGTGCCGCTGTCTCCTGAGTTGGAATAAGAGTCGTTGTCGCCGAGACCTTTGACGAGGTCGAAGCGGAAACCGTCGACGTTATATTCGGTGAGCCAGTACTTCACGCAATCCTCCCACTGACGGCGCACGAGCGGGTGGCCCTGGTTCCAGTCGTTGAGGACGCTGTAGGCGTGGGGTGCGGAGGCGTTGTAGAAGGGATTGCTGTTTGTGGGGTAGAGGCGATACCAGGGATGCTGCCAGTCGCTCTGGTTGAAGACCATATCGACGATCACGGCGATACCCTCGGCGTGACATTTGTCGATGAACTCCTTGTAGTCATCGGGGGTCCCGTATGCCTTGTCGGGTGCGAAATAGAAATTCGGGTTGTAACCCCACGAGTTGTTGCCGTTGAATTCATTGATCGGGAGGACTTCGACGGCGTTGATTCCGAGAGATTTCAGATAGGGGATCTTCTCAATCGCCATGCGCACGGTGCCGTTGCCCTTGGCCTGTCCTTCAGTTCCGGTGAAGTCACGGAAAAGCAGCTCATAGATCATGAGCTCCGAGTGGTCGACAGGCTTGAAATCCTTCACCTGCCAGTCATAATCGTTGATGTCCGACTGATAGACGGCGAGGCATACGTTAGACACTTTGCCGGTCGGATATTCCGGCATGTCGGGATAGACTGTCTTCGAGATATATTTGTCGTTCGAGGGGTCGAGGATCAGTTTTGCGTATGGGTCACCGACGCGGGTCTGACCGTCGACATAATAATAGTACAGGTAGGTCTCACCATCCTTCAGACCGCTAACTGTCAACCAGAAATAGCGTCCGTCCTGATCCTCGCACATATTCATCAGGTTCGTGTCGAGGACTTGATAATCATCCCAGGAGCCGACGAGGTTGACACCGTTCTTTTCAGGGGCGGCGATGCAGAATGTGACGGTTCCGTCATCATTGCGGACTGCGCCGAACTGCATCTTGCCGGGATAGGGAGCCTCGGGTGATTTCTGAGCGTAATAGATCTTCTTGGTGATAATCTTCGAACCGTTTTCGTTTTCGGCTTTGACGGTGAAGAGATAGTCGCCCGGTTCGGGAAGCGTATAGGTGTAACGCAGTTCCTTTGCGTCGGAAACCTTCGCGATTTCATCCTGTCCGAGCATCAGTGTGATGTCGGCTTTCTGGGTAGCGCCGACAACGATATTGAGGGTCGAGTTGTTGGCGGTCACCACTGTTCCTTCGATTCCGAAGTCGACGGAAACCTGAAGACCGCTCTCGAGGACATCAACGAAGATGTCGCCTCCGGTCGAGGTTTTGCCCTGTGCGTTTCCTCCGGCATCGCGGAAGACGAAAGCGAGTTTAGTCACGGTCTCGGTCGGATCGGTGATTCCGTAATATGTGCGGATGTCGCCGATATAGAGGCGCCAGAGGTTTTCCGAGACATACTCGAGCATGTACTTATTGTCATTGTCGAGCCATGTCGGGGCATACTTCCAGTCGGAGTCGCCTTTTGAATTGGTGGTCAGAACGCCGGTGTGGGCATAGACCTTCGCTGTCGGGGAAAGCCCCTTGAGGGCTCCGTTTCCCTGATCTGCGTGATAGAAAATCCACAGATCCTGAGAATCTTCCTGAACGGGATTGGGCTCTGTCGTCACCTGCGCGGAGGCAAAGAGTCCGAGAGTCAGGACCGTCATGAGACTTAGTAGGAATCTTTTCATATAAAAAGGTAATAAATTGGGTTAGTTATCCATCAATGGTGCTTTATCAGCAATGCGGCTTCAGATGTGCAGACATGCGGTCTTAGATCTGTTCATCTTCAGTGCTGAATATCTGGTATCCTGGAGCGTAATTCGGTGTATTCTTCCCATCCGGGATCCCCGCAGGCTTCTATCAGCAGGGGAAGGGTGCGGTCGATACCCTCGAGCCCGCGATTGAAAATCTTCTGGAATATGTGGAGTGAACGGGTGTAGAAGACCCAGTCACGTCTTCCGTCTCCGGTGTATATGCCGGTCATCACGCCTGCCGGATCCTTGCGGAAAGCATCCTGCAGTCCTTCGGTCGCCTCTTCGAGCGTGGCGGCGTCGGTGTCGTCCGGCATACCGTCGGGACCGGCCGAGTAATCCCAGTGAACGTCAACACGATAGATATACTTCCCGCTGTCGCGGAAAGTAGCGATGTCATCACGGAGCGTGACGATGACGGTTCTGCCGTTTTCGGCTTCGGCCGGAAAAGAGAGCCATTCGGTTTCCATTTGTCGGAAGATGAAATTATGAGGTTGGAGAAGAAGCTTTTTTCAATTATATCAGGAGGATATTCCGGTGGGGATCAGAAGATTGTGACGAGTGTCGCGCCGAAGCCATATTCGCGGAAGGAGGCATCCTGAATGTCACAGTCATATTCCTTCCGGAGCAGGTCGCGGACAGCTTTCCGGAGGACTCCGTCTCCCTTTCCGTGGATGAAGACGATTTTCTGTCCTTTCCTGAGACGGTGGGCTTTCATCGTCTTGCGGACCTCGTCGAGCTGCATGGTGAGCATGTCGGAGTTGGACATTCCGGCGAGCGAGTCGGTCAGCTCGGCCATGTGCAGGTCAACCTGAATCAAAGGAAGAAGCTTGTGGGGGTTTCGGGCGTCGAGGTCGATCTTCCCGAGCTTGCGGCCGGGGTGTCCCCCTTTCTTCTCATCCTTTTCAGGGGCCTTTTCGGCCGATTTATCATATTTTTCCTTAAGGGCGCGGATGGCAGTCTCTTCATCTTCACCGCGGTTGTCGGCGGCGCGGTCATCTTCGATCAACGGAATCTCGATCACCGGCTCTTCGAAATATTTTCCCGGACGGAAGCAATGAAGCTTGTGGAATTTGGTGAGGTTAAGTTTAACGGTTGTGTTGACGGGGAATTTGAGGGCGAACTCGCCATTCTCCTTGAAAGCGATAGCCTGGATGGCGACTTTTTCGATTTCCCCGAGATTCTCGTGGGTGTAGACGCCGAGGTCGATGAGCTCGTTCGGCTCGACTTCGCCCGTGTAGCGGAGTGTCCATCCTTCCGAATCCGTCGCGCGGCTGAGGAAGCTGAAGAGGAGCCTGTAATTTGAATCATTGACCAGCACCGCGGCGAACTGAGATTCCGAAAGGTTCTTCAGTTTGGTCGGTTCGAAGGCGAGCGCGAGTGAGAGCCGGTCGCCATAGTCGGTTTCGACAGGTTTCGGCTTCGGTTTCGGCGGCAAGACTTCTGAAGCGGGATTTGCAGTTTCTTTCGTCGGGACGGCAGGTTCGGGTCTCGGAGCGGCCTTCCGGCTCTTTCCGTTGTCATAGGCCTCCTGGTCAAAGAGCAGGCGTGCGCCCGATTTCGGTCCTTCGTGGCCGGCAGGGAGGACGACGACGAGATCCGAGACGAGCACGGGAGTCTCGAAACCGTCTTCTTCGACGTATGCCACACGTCCTTCGATGCGGCGGACGATTCCTCCGCCGACGGCATTGAGATATCTGACTTTGTCTCCTACGTTCATTGCTGTTAGTTTTCTGAGCCTCTGTTAGTTTTCTGATCCGGATTCGTTCCTATGGGCGATGGCCTCGGCCTTCTCGCGCTCTTCTTCGTTATGGTATGCGTCCACAATCCTCTGGACAAGGGCATGGCGGACGATGTCTTTCTTCTCGTATTCGATGAAGCCGATTCCCTTGACACCGCGCAGGATCCGGAGAGCCTGCATCAGTCCGCTGCGCACGGTCCGCGGGAGGTCGATCTGGGTGGCGTCTCCTGTGACGATCATCTTTGCGTTGACACCCAGACGTGTGAGGAACATCTTCATCTGGGGCGTGGTGGTGTTCTGGGCCTCGTCGAGAATGATGACCGCATCGTTGAGGGTGCGTCCGCGCATGAATGCGAGGGGAGCGATCTGGATTGTATCGCTCTCCATATATTCCTTCAGTTTGACTGCCGGAAGCATGTCTTCGAGCGCGTCATAAAGAGGGCGGAGATAGGGATCGATCTTGTCCTTCATGTCGCCGGGGAGGAAGCCGAGTTTCTCGCCGGCTTCGACAGCGGGGCGCGAGAGAATAATCTTCTTGACCTGACGGTTCTTCAGGGCCGCCACGGCCAGTGCGATGGCGATATATGTTTTTCCTGTTCCGGCGGGACCGAGGGCGAAGGTGAGGTCGTTTTCTGCAAAAGAGCGCACCATCTTCGCCTGGTTGGCATTGCGCGGAGCGATCGGGCGGCCGCTCTGGCCGAAGATGATGACACCTTCGGAGTTGACCGCTTTCGGAACGGCACCGCGGACAATGTCGATTATGACATCTTCTGTCAGCTTGTTGTATTTAGCGGCGTATGACTCGATCTCACGGATCTTCATCTCGAAGTCGGCTGTCTCCGACTCCTCTCCGATGACCTTGATCACGTTTCCGCGTGCCGCCATCCTGAGTTTGGGGAAGAGGTTGCGGATCAACGAGATGTTCGAATTATTGACACCGTAGAAAGTCTGCGGGTCTATACCGTCTATGATTACTGTTCTTTCGTTCAAAATGAGAACTCCTTTTTCTTAATATATTGATTTAAAAGGGGAATAGCGTGATTTTAAAGGAGAAAGGATGGGTCAGCCCGGGGCAGATTCGCCTGACGTCATCCGACAGAACCCTCGAGCGAGATAGCAAGGAGCTTCTGGGCCTCGACGGCGAATTCCATCGGGAGCTTGTTCATCACCTCCTTGGCATATCCGTTGACGATCAGCGCGACGGCCTCTTCCATAGGGATTCCGCGCTGGCGGCAGTAGAAGAGCTGCTGTTCGTTGATCTTTGAGGTCGTCGCCTCGTGTTCGACGGTCGATGTATTTTCCTGAACGTCGATATACGGGAATGTATGGGCGCCACACTCCGACCCCATCAGCAGGGAGTCGCACTGTGTGTAGTTGCGGCAGCCGACCGCCCCTTTGGCGACCTTGACCTCGCCGCGATATGAGTTCTGGGAATGGCCGGCAGAGATGCCCTTCGAGACAATCGTCGAGCGCGAGCGTTTCCCGACGTGGATCATCTTGGTTCCCGTGTCGGCCTGCTGCCAGTTGTTCGTGACGGCTACAGAATAGAATTCTCCGACGCTTTCGTCTCCTTTGAGGATGCAGGAAGGATATTTCCATGTGATTGCCGAACCGGTCTCGACCTGGGTCCAGGACACTTTCGAACGGTGGCCACGACAGAGAGCACGCTTTGTCACGAAGTTATAGATGCCTCCGTTGCCGTCCTTGTCACCGGCATACCAGTTCTGGACAGTCGAATATTTGACCTCGGCCCGTTCCTCGACGATGATCTCGACGATCGCCGCGTGAAGCTGGTTCTCGTCGCGCATCGGAGCGGTGCACCCCTCGAGGTATGATACGTATGCGTCATCGTCGGCCACGATCAGCGTGCGTTCGAACTGGCCGGTCCCCGAGGCGTTGATGCGGAAATAGGTGCTGAGCTCCATCGGACATCGCACGCCCTTCGGGATATAGACGAACGAACCGTCCGAGAACACCGCCGAATTCAGGGCTGCGAAATAATTGTCGCGATAGGACACTACGCTTCCGAGATATTTCTTGACAAGGTCCGGATAATCCTTAACGGCCTCTGAGAAAGAGCAGAATATCACGCCGAGTTCAGCGAGTTTCTCGCGGTGGGTGGTCTTCACGCTGACCGAGTCCATCACGGCGTCGACGGCCACACCGGCGAGTTGTTTCTGTTCCTCGAGCGATATGCCGAGCTTGTTGAAGGTGTCGACAAGTTCCGGGTCTACCTCATCCATGCTTTTCTTGAGCTCCTTCTTTTTGGGAGCGGCATAGTAGCTGATCGCCTGATAGTCGATTTCGGGGATATCGAGGTGGGCCCACTCCGGCATCTTGAGTGTCAGCCAATAACGGTAGGCTTTAAGCCGGAAATCGAGCAACCATTCGGGTTCGCCTTTGACTTTAGATATATGGCGGATCACATCTTCGTTCAACCCCGGAGGGACGACATCCGTGTCGATATCCGACGTGAATCCGTACTTATATTCTCCCTTAGTCGCGTCGCGGATAATATCGTTTTCGGTGTCGTAAGCTTCGGGCTTGCGTTCATCCTGAGAGTTTTCTGTTTTCATAGTTGATTTTCCGGAGGGTGTGTCATAATTAACGCCATGTCCGTACATTTCGACGATTATGTCATTTTGATACACCCTGTGCAAGAAATGTTAAGATCAAGTTCTTGGGCCGGCCGCGGATAGTTTCTGTAAACGGGGGCGGCCTCCAGCACTATAACAAACAATCAAGTAAAGTTACAAAAAATCTGCCGAAAATACCACTTTGGTTTCAAAATTTTTGCCGGTCGCGTCCCGAGAGGACCCGGAGCGGATCCGGGACGGGGTTGAAAGCGGGTTTACAAACGGGTTTATAAGCGAGGTTATAAGATCTATAAGATTTATAAGTCATATAAGATTTATAAGATTTATAAGAGTAATAGGCCATAGAAACAGGTGAAACGCGAGCTTCCGATCGAGATTTTTTTCGCGAAAGACTTGCGGGAATTAAAAGAAATGTTTAGCTTTGCAAAACAAAAAAGATTAGCAACATTAAATTAAGTCCTTGAAGTATGAGAAAAATTGGATGTGTCTGCGGATATCTTTCGGAGAGAGACCGCGAAATTTTCAATCGTGTGGTTCACATGGCCACAGAAAGGTGTGTGCCGATGCGGGATGTATTTGAAGATGTGGCGAAAAGTCCCGCTTCGCGTTTCTGGATCGAAGAAGACAGGGCGCTTCGTCTTATGGAAGAGAAGCGCCGGGGAAAGGTGTTGAAACGTCAATGCAGGCGTGAGATGCTCAGCGAAATCGAACGGCGGACAAAAGCATTGCTTGAATCCGATCCTAACAAATCTCTTCCGGATGCTGTAACCGAGGTAATTCACTCGCCGGCTCCATCTTTTTATGTTTCGAAAAGATCTGTGCGTAGGGCTGTCGAAGCCCGAAAACATGGGTTTGTGCCCCTTAGCATAAGGAAGAGAGCGATCTCTCCGGGTATGGTGGAAAAAGAGGGAAAGGGGGTGAAAGAATGAACTGTGACCATGAACTTCTTGACAGGGCTGCGGCCGCGTGGGGTGGGTGGAGCCGCTTCCGCGAGGCGAGGAAACGCAACAAGCGATACACATTCGGCGACCAGTGGTGTGACCGTATCACGATCGACGGTCAGACCATGACAGAAGAGCAGTGGATCAAGGAACAGGGGTGTGTCCCGTTGAAGAACAATATGATCCGGCGTCTGGTCAGGAGCGTTATAGGTGTTTTCCGCCAGAACTTTACCGTTCCTTCCGTTACGGCGCGCGATCCGGACGAGTCGCCGCTTGCCGAGATCATGAACCGTCTTCTCGACATGAATGCCACGGTCAACCGGCTTGATGAACTGTATGCCCGAACGATGGAAGAATTCCTGATCTCCGGTGTGGCGATACACCGTAAATGGTACGGCGAGCGGGACGGCCATACGGACTGCTGGACTGACTATGTTCATCCGGAGCATTTCTTCGCTGAGACGACGGATTCGGACTTCCGCGGATGGGACCTCTCTTTCCTCGGCCAGATACATGAGATGTCGTTCCCGGTCCTGTGCGCCCGCTTTGCCGGCACTCCGGAGGCTTTCGATATAATCAGGCGCATCTACGGACCCGAAGCAAGAAGGCAGAACGCATTTGCACAGACGGAGTTCGGCTATTCACCCGGGCTGAGAGGTTTCTTTGGAGCTGACGGAACCGGAAGCTGCAGGGTGTATGAAATCTGGGAACGTGTCTATACTCCTGTCTGGAGAATTCATGACCGCGAACGGGCATTGCTTGTCGAAACCGAGAGGCGTCCCGATCCGGCCGAGGTTCAGTCGGAGAATATATGCCGGAAACGTTTCGGAATGAACGGGGTCTCGGTGCACATCCGACATTCCAATGTCTGGCGTTACACATTTCTCACCCCGACAGGTGAGATTCTTGCGCGAGGCCTTTCGCCGTATGCCCATGGCGAACATCCTTTTGTAATCAAGGCTTATCCGCTGATTGACGGTGAAGTCCATTCGTTTGTGGCTGACGTGATTGACCAGCAGCGCTATACCAACCGTCTGATCACACTATATGACTGGGCGATGAGAGCTTCGGCCAAAGGTGTACTTCTGATTCCCTCCGGGTGTGTTCCGAAAGGACGTACAGTCAGGGAGATGGCTGACGAATGGAGCCGGTTCAACGGCGTGATCGAATACCGCCAGACGAACAGCGGTGCTAAGCCCGAGCAGGTTTCGGCCAATGCGACGAATATCGGAATAACCGAGCTTCTCAATATCCAGATGAAGATGTTCGAGGAGATCTCGGGTGTCAGCAGTGCACTTCAGGGGAAGCTGGAGAGCTCGACCATGAGTGGAACACTCTTTGACCGTCAGACGCGCAATGCCTTGGCGGCGCTTCTGGACCTGACGGAGTCATTCAGGTCGTTTATCATTGAGGGAACGATCAAGGATGCCTCCAACATCCGTCAGTTCTACAGCGATGCCGAGCTCGAGGCGATCGCCGGAAGCGGAGCGGCGATTATTGCCAAGAACACAAAGATGTTCAATCGCCTGACACGTGACTTCAAATTCAAATGAGGTAGTTTAATTAATCTGAACTATGATTGGAATAAAAGATGAAATGAAAGAAGGGGTTAATGATAGGAAGGAGAAGAAGACAGATGACGGGACAATCAATATGATCCTGAGTGAGAACCGGAGCCGTCGGGAACGGCGCCGGTTCGATCCGGAATCGGGCGGTAACTCACCGGGGCGCCGGCTTCGGGTGGAGATGAAATGTCCGTTGCTTGGAACGGGAACACTCTTTCTTCCGGCAACTATGATGGATACCGAACTCGGGCACTCCGTGATCACGAGCTGTGGCGTTGCTGATTTCGCACGTTCACGCGAACTGGCTCCCGAGAGGGTGGCGGAGATGTTCGAGCTTGTACGGCTCCGTCACGATTTCCCTTACTGGGCTTCGAAATATGGACTTATTCGTCCGAAGCGTGGCGGGGAGAACGTCCCTCTCCGTCTAAACTCGGCACAGCGCAAGCTTGTCAGTCAACTCGAGGATATGAGGACGGCCGGTCTCCCGATCCGGATCATTCTGTTGAAGGCACGTCAGTGGGGCGGATCGACAGTGATTCAGCTCTATATGGTCTGGATGCAGCTTGTCCGGGGAGTCGGCCTCAATTCCCTGATTGTCGCCCACCAGAATGTGGCGACCGAGGATATACGGGCGATGATGAAACGTGTGATCGACGGATACCCGTCGCGATTGCTTCGTGCAGATTTCGAAGCGGCTGAAAAGGGGCTCCTTGAAGCAAGGGTTGAAAAGCCTCCCGTAAAATCCGGGAAAAAGGTGAACGCTGAGCGCACGGAAGCCGAAGGTGAAGGAGAGCGCAAGTCGCCACTGAAGAGTGTCGGGAGAAGCGGCAACACATGGCATCTTCCGGAGCGCAATTGCGATTTCAGGATCGGAACTGCAGAACGTCCGGACAGTTCGCGAGGAGGTTCCTATTCGCTGGTCCACCTTTCCGAGGTCGGAATATGGCGCGCGACAGACGGCAAGAGTCCGGCCGAGATCGTGATCTCCTCGACATCCGGTGTCCTGGCCGAGCCTGAAACAATGATAGTTCTTGAATCCACTGCTAAGGGAACGGGCAATTACTTCCATAGGGAATACACAGCCGCCTCGAGAGGCGAGGCGCAATGGCGGCCGGTGTTTATCGCATGGTTCGACATCGATCAGTATGAGCTCCCTCTCGATAATCCTGAGGGTTTCGCCTCTGAACTATTCGCAGGCAAGGAGAGAGGAGACTCGACCGATCGTTCGGAATCGGGTCAGTATCTCTGGAAACTGTGGGAGGCCGGTGCGACTCTCGAGGCGATCAACTGGTATATCTGGGAGCGGCGCAAATATGACTCCTCACGGGCTATGGCGTCGGAATATCCCTCAGACGACCGGGAGGCATTCGCGGCCGCGGGCAACAGTGTCTTTCCCGGAGATCTGATTCTTGCAATGGAGGGTCGGTGCCGATCTCCGCGAGTTACTCATGTCAATGGAATCGAGATGCGGATATGGTCAGAGCCGGAAGCGGGTAGAGAGTATCTTATCACTTTCCGTCCCGGAACTCCGGAGAAGGGAGAGCGTGCGGCTGGTGTCGTGCTGGATGTCTCCGTCGGCGGTGAGCCTCGGATCGTGGCTGAGATTGCCGGAAAGGCCGGCCTTAACGAAGGGATAAATGCGTTGGTTGAACTCTGTCGTCGCTATGAGGACTGCCGTGTGGCGGTAATAGCCGAAAGAAACGAGATATTGGGATGCGGTCACGCGCTTTATGCCGCCGGGGTGATAGCTGACGAAGAGATACTTCTCAACAGGCCGTCGCGTCAGGAGCTGATCTGGCGTATATCGGCAGAGTTGAAGACTGCCGCGATAGATTGTCTGCGCGATATGATCGTTAGGGGAAAATGGGAAGAGCCGGGGAGCGAGGCGATAGCTCAGATGGAGACGCTCGAGGCCGATCCGGCCGAAGGGTACCGTCCTGTCTGGGGGAACAGAGATGACCTACTCAGTCTCCGCGCCATTGCCTGCTATCTTGATTCGGAAGCCGTCAATTGAAAATCAGACCTATGTTGAAAATCAGCCCCCTGGGTTAACAGGCCCTTGGTATTAACAACCTTGGTATTAACAACCTTGGTATTAACAAATAGTAAAGAGGTCTCAGATTATACGCTGACCGAGCCAGTAGCCGAAGGCGCAGGCAAAG
>CAYMTQ010000001.1:10857-59951 GCA_964393395.1 uncultured Sangeribacter sp. | reverse complement strand
AAAGAGGTCTCAGATTATACGCTGACCGAGCCAGTAGCCGAAGGCGCAGGCAAAGAGTCCGACCATTACGGTTGCGGTACCGAAGATTATCCAGACACCGAGGTGGCCGCTTTCGAAATAACGGACACAATCGAGGGTGAAGGAGGAGAATGTCGAGAATCCTCCGCAGAAGCCGGTCATTGTTATCAGCGTAAAAGCAGTCTTTGTCTGGTCGGTCCATCCGCTGGAGACAATCATGCCGGCGAATATGCCGATCAGCAGACAACCTGTGGAGTTGATCACCCATGTCGGGAAGGCGCTCCAGAGGCCGTTCATTTTCATTCCTGTCTCGACGAGAAAACGGCAGGCGGCGCCGATTCCGCCGCTGATGAAGACGAGAAGTATCTTGATCCAGATAGACATTTCTTGAAGCAGTTAGAGAGGGGACTTAAACAGTTAAGAGAGGGTGTGCTTGAAAGAAAAGAAAAGGGCGGCGGCTCGAAAGCCCTCGCCCTATTCATAAAATAAGCAAAAGTGTTTTATTATTTTATGAGGAGTATTTTTGACGTGTCGTTACTTACCTTGGCGAGCCTGTTCGCGTTCGATGTAGGCATCGATCGATACACCGTTTCCGAGAGCGAACTGAGGATATTCGTCCTTGATCATCTGATAGCACTTCTCGGCATCGGCATATTTTTTCTGTTCGTCATATACGTTGGCTTCCTTGAGGAGGATGCGCGGAACGATCTGGGGGTTGTTGGCAGCCTTGCGGATCGCTTCGGTATATGACTGAAGGGCTTCGTCATATTTCTTCAGGTTGACGTAGCAGTCACCGAGGAGCACCTTGGCGTTTGCTTCGAGAACCTCGTCTTTGGTCTTGAATTTAGTCAGACATTCGGCGGCAGTCTTGTAATCGCCGATCTCGTAATATGACTCGGCGGCGCTGAGGGCTGCGATTTTTCCGGCATCGGTGCCTCCGAATTCATCGGCTACCTTCTTGTATTCCTTCGCGGCCACGCTGTCGTTTGTGGCTGTCATTTCGACCTTGTTATATGCATTCCAGGCGCGTTCGTTCTTCGGACCGCGGAAGAAATAGATGTAACAGAGGGTGACGGCGGCGATGAGGATAAGGGCGCCGAAAGCTACATAGAGGGCGGATTTATTGACTACTATCTGGCGGCCTACGCTCGCGAGGCCGTTGTTAAGGTTGTCGAGTGTCGTGGGGTCTTCAGGCTGATTATGATTCTTTGCCATCGGTGAATTCTTTTGTTTGGGTTGTGAATTCCTTTTGAATTAGTTGCAAAATTAACCAAAAAATAATTGTCTGCCAATTTTTTGACGAAGTTTTTTGGACGGGACGGCGCGAATGTTGTAATTTCGCCCTGAAGTTATGTGGACCGGCACCCGGCCAACCTTCTTCCACATTCTGCGGCAACATTAATCTTCGTTCTCCGTCAACATGAAAAACAGTCAGAAAATCGGAATGAATCTCACGACACGCCAGCGGCTCAGTCAGCAGCAGCTGCGGTTTGTCCGTATGCTCGAGATGAATCCCGACGAACTCCGCGAGGCTGTTGAGACAGAGCTCGAGGCCAATCCTGCACTTGAAGCCGAGGAGACACCCGGAGAGAACCTTCCGGAGGTCGACAGGACAGATCTCGGGGATTCTTCCGGCCGGGGATATTATCTTACGGTCTCAGGAGGAAGTGACGATTCACTGTCGCCGGTTGACAGGGAGGAATCCCTTTCGGACTATCTTCTCGAGCAGGCACAGCAATATAATCTGGATGAGAACGAGAGGCGCGCCGTCCGTTATCTTGTCGGGAGCATGGACAGTAACGGTTACATATATCGTGATCCCGAGATGCTCCGTCAGGATATGGAGTTCCGTGAGGGGATTGTGGTCGACGACGGTGTGATGAAGAGGGCCTGGGATCTCGTGCGCTCTCTCGAGCCTGCCGGCGTCGGTGCCCGCGACCTTCGCGACTCTCTGTTGCTTCAGATCGCACGTTTTCCTGATACCAGGATCACCAAACTCGCCCGCCGGATTCTCGAGGAGCAATATGAGCTCTTCACCAAGAAGCACTTCGACCGGCTTGCATCGGCCCTCGGGGCCGGGAAGGAGGAGGTTGCCGATGCCGTCCGGCTCATCCGCAATCTCAATCCGAAGCCCGGAGGGGCCGTGGGACATCAGGTTTCGGACACTGCCAACGTCATTGTCCCCGATTTCATCATCGACAACAGCGGGGAGGGTCTGACCCTCACCCTCAACAACAGGATTCCCGAACTCAGGATCAGCAGATCGTTTGACGAGGCTGTCGCTTTGCTGGATACGCCAAAGGAAAAGAAACGCGGATCATACGTGCTGGGACAATGGCGCGAGGCCCGTGATTTCATCGCGTTGCTGAACCAGAGGCAGAAAACGCTTATGCGTGTGATGGCTGCCATCATGAAGATTCAGCGCGAATATTTCGAGACCGAGGATGTATATCGTCTACGGCCAATGATAATCAAGGATGTGGCGGGAGAAACCGGTCTGGACCTGTCTGTCATCTCAAGAGCCACGGCAAACAAACATGTCGAGACACCTTGGGGAACTTTCCCGTTGCGCTTCTTTTTCAGCGATACTGTCGGAGATGACAACGGTGACGGGGCTGATGCGCTGACCAACCGTAAGATAGAAAGCGAGATACGTGATATTGTGGAGAAGGAGGACAAGCGCCGTCCGCTGAGCGACGAGAAGATCCGTCAGGCGATGGCGGAGCGGGGATATGACGTTTCGCGACGGACTGTAGCTAAGTATCGCGACAGGCTCGGAATTCCTGTCGCCCGATTGCGAAAATAGTTTTCCGATGAACAGGGACACCAATCCGGGAAAAAGCAAATAGCTATCTTGCAGAATACGAATATCGATCCGGAAGAATTGGGGTGGGAGTGCCCTGAAATAACAAGTGCCTTAAAATAACAAGAGAGAGCATCTCGCGATGTCCTCTCTGTCGGCGGGATTGGAAAAGTATATAACCCAAAATATGAACATTTATAATCCCATTGTTCCGGGCGTCCCCGGTTTATCCCATTAATCGGGGTGTCCCCGGATAATCAAAAGACAACGGACCGGAGATGCGGGAAAAGGACATCCCCGGTTCCGATAATTCAAACGGAAACCGGGGATTTAATATTGGTGAACTAAAGCTAAAGTTTCTAAATCCACATTTCTTGTGAAAATGATCTTGTTTTAAAGGCAGGATTTTTTGATAAACCTGTCTAAAGATTTGATAAATGTGTCTAAAGGGCGAGGATTGTCTCGAGAAGATCGCGGGTGTTGCTTAGGCGCGGAACTTTGCGCTGGCCACCGAGCTTATGGTTTCCGGCCTTGCTGAGCCAGAGGTCGAAAAGTCCCGGACGGGCTGTGAGTATCTCCGGCGGATCGAGGAAAATAGTGTGGTTGCGCTTTGCGTCATAATCGGAATTGAGGCGTCTCAGTTCATTGTCGAGAATTTCGGCGAACACGCGGATGGAGCGGGGCTCCTTGTCCCATTCGATCAGCCACTGGTGTCTTCCGCGATGGTTGTCGGTGGCGAAGAGGGGAGCGGCGGTATAATTGAGGATCCTCGCGCCGGTCTGCTGACATGCGGCGGCGATAGCACGCTCGGCGTTGTCCTCCATCAGCTCCTCTCCGAAAGCGTTTATGTAGCTCTTTGTCCTTCCTGCAATCCTGATCTTAAGCGGGGAGACAGATTCGACACGCACGGTGTCGCCGAGGCGGTAGCGCCACAGACCGTTGACCGAGGTGATCAGCATTTCGTAGACCTCTCCTTGGGAAACCTCCCAGATGGGAATTGGGTTGCCTCCGTCGACCGGGATGAATTCGAAGAAAACTCCGGCATCGACAATCAGAAGCATTGCCGGGTCCGAGAAATCGTTCTGAACGGCGAAAAATCCTTCCGAAGCATTATAAGTCTCGAGATAATGCATCCGTGTCGGATCGGTCAGCGCCCTGTATTCGTCGCGATAGGGTTCGAAAGAGATGCCTCCATGGAAGAATACTTCGAGATTAGGCCAGACATCCGAGATTTTTTCCACACCTCGCCGTTCGCATATTGTCTTTATTACGGTCAGGAACCATGACGGGACACCTGAGATGTTCGTCACGTTTGCATTCTCGGCAGCGGCGGCGAGGGCAGGAAGTTTTTCCTCCCAATTGGCCATGAGTGCGGTCTTCTTGTCCGGAATGCGTGCTAAATTGACAATTTGCGGGATGCGGTTGATCAGTGTGGCGCTGAGATCGCCGACGCGGACGGCAGGATTCTGCGGATTCAGTTCGTTGGCGAAGCTGCCACCGAGGATGAACCCTTTCCCGGCGAACATCCTGCTCTTAGGATTCAGCCGGAGATAATGTGCCACGGCATCATATCCACCCTGATAGTGGTTCACGCGCAGGCCTTCGGCTGTGATCGGAATATATTTTGATTTACCGCCCGAAGTTCCGGAAGATTGGGCGAAGTTTGAGGTCACTCCCGGCCACAGGACGTCCCTCTCCCCGTTTACCATCCTCATCACGTCCGGCCGGATATCCTCATACTCAACCGGGGCGACACGATTCCGGAACTCCTGATAGGGATCCATTGCGGTTGCCATTCCGCTGAAATGGTATCTGCGTCCGATCTCCGTTCTGGCAGCCTTCTTCAGTAGATTCTGCAGGATTTTACGCTGGATGTCAGCTCCTTCCGTTGCGAACCGGTCGGTGGCCTCAGCCCTGCGGACAAATGTCGGGCGGACAAGAGGCGTGAAGTTGATTCCTCCGGCCACCGGACTGTGGCGCAGCAGGTTCTTTATACTTAAATCAGACACGGAAGAAAATGGATTCATATTGAGGCGGATGTTAGATGGGGGTACCGGACTATTAATTTTAAACAACTGAACATTCGATTCGGTTTAGATATATTTCAAAAAACAAGGTCTTGTAGAAATTTTCACTACTTATATCAAAATGGGAGGGGTATCATATTAAAAAGGGAAGAGGTATCAAATTAAAAAGGGAGGAGGTATCAAAAAGGGTGCGGGGTGTTTGGATAATGTCCGAATAATGGTTAATTTTGCAAAACCATGAAGCTGAAATTCTTATTTACCATCAGCCTGATGCTCGGAATCGTTTCGGGCGCCTTTGCCGTCACTGACGGCGAGATGGAACAGGCACGCACCATAACGGCCAAAAACTACCTGCGCTGGGCCAACAACGGCTCGGGTTATCTCGACGAGTTGAAGGAGACTCCGAAAAGCATCGCAGAGCTGAAGAAGGTACTGAAACCCAAGGAACTGGAAAATCTGAAGGCATTTGAAAAGATCGCTGTTCCGCGGGATTATGCCTCGTGGGACAAGGATAAGCTCGTTGCCTATTGGAGCGAGACGTTCCTTTCGACCCCCGGTCTCGATGAGCAGGGGAGTCGCTCGCGTTCACGCACGGTCAAAGCGCTGAAGGATCTGAAGGTATCGGCGCCACAGAAGGACGCTCCGGCTCCGGAAGCTGCCGAACACACACCGCTTGCGAATGCCGAGGCCGCCCAGGAAGCGGGCCCGGTGTCCGAAGGAACCGATCCCGTTGCCGATGAGATCGCAGGTCAGATGGCCGCTGCCGATTCCGTGGCCGAGGCCGCTATCGACGAAATCGCCGAGAACGATGAGGTCAAGCCCAAGAAGTCCAACGCAACATGGATTTATGTCGGAATCCTGATTTTCCTTGTGATTGTCGTCGTCTGCCTGGTGATATATGCCGCCCGTTCGATGAAGAGCGGACGCGGAAATGATCCGGACGACAGCGATGAGCTGGGAGGTTCTTCCTCAGCTCCAAAAGAACACAAGGAGCAGGCTGTTTATTCCCCCGGCGACACTGTCGACAGGAAGGAACACGAATTTATGATCGAGCGGAAGAACGAAAAGATCCGCAAGGTCAAGGCCGAACTCGATGTCGTGCGCGAGGAGAATGCCCGTCTTCAGGCTGCCCACGATGCGCTTCAGACACGGTTGAATCAGGCTCAGACCCAGATCGAGAGCCTGCGTCTCGCGCTTGGAGAGGCGGGGAAGAAACCTGCGGTCCGTTCGCTCTATCTCGGACGTGTCAACCGCAACGGTCTCTTCGTCCGTGCCGACCGTCAGCTGAATCCCGATGCGACTGTCTACCGTCTTGAATCCGAGGATGGATATACCGGAACGTTCCGCGTCGTGAATAATCCGGCTGTCACGGAGCGCGCATTAGAGAATCCGGTCCAGTGGCTTGAAGGGGGCTGCACGGCCGCCGACCTTGAGGATACCGACGGATTCACCGAAATCGTAACCGAAACTTCCGGAACAGCAGTCCTCGAGGATGGATGCTGGAAGATGGTCCGCAAAGCCCGGATCAAATACTCCTGAACCTTAAACCGGATCCCGGTCATCACGACGCCGGGAAACCTGAACAATAAAAAATGAACCGGAACCGGTCTGCGGACCGTCCGGAACCTGAACCTTAAAATCTTACGGGGAGCAAACCTGTCCCCGAACCAATTTTCGAATCACGAATGACACAGATCTCTAACCGAGTAGAAAAACTCTCCCCCTCGGCTACGCTCGCGATGTCTCAGAAGAGCGCCGAACTGCGTGCCGCCGGAGTTGATGTGATCAACATGTCGGTCGGTGAGCCCGATTTCGATACTCCGGATTTCATCAAGGAGGCGGCCAAGCGCGCAATCGATGACAACTATTCCCGTTACACGCCCGTCCCGGGCTATATGTCGCTCCGCGAAGCCGTCTGCCGAAAACTCGAACGCGAAAACGGCCTTGTCTACACACCCGATTGCATCGTCGTCGGAAACGGTGCGAAGCAGGAACTCTGCAATGTCCTGCTGGCCACGATCAACGCGGGCGACGAGGTGATCATTCCCGTTCCGGCATGGGTCAGCTATGTCGAGATGGTGAAGCTCGCAGAGGGTGAGCCGGTGACCGTATATTCCGGAATTGAAAACAATTTCAAGATCACGCCCGAACAGCTCGAGGCGGCCATCACCCCCCGGTCGCGCATGATCATGCTCAACTCGCCCTCGAATCCGACAGGCAGCGTCTACACCTATGACGAACTGAAGGCTCTCGTGGAGGTGCTCGTGAAGTATCCCGACGTCATGGTGATGACCGATGATATATATGAGCACATCAACTATGTCGGCGAGGTGCACTCGATCGCAGAGTTTGAAGAGATCCGGGACCGGGTGATCGTGATAAACGGTGTCTCGAAGGCATACGCGATGACCGGCTGGCGAATCGGTTACATGGCCGGACCGCTGAAGATCGCGAAGGCTGTCAGCAAGCTTCAGGGACAGTACACATCCGGTGTATCCTCAATCGCCCAGAAAGCTGCCGAAGCAGCCTATGACGGTCCGCAGATTTGTGTCGAAGAGATGCGCGAAGCCTTCCAGCGTCGCCGCGACCTGATTGTCGAGCTGGCCAAGACAGTTCCGGGATGGAAGGTGAATGTGCCCGAAGGTGCTTTCTATCTCTTCCCGGAAGTTTCCGGTGTGATCGGAAAGAAAGCCGGCGACCGCGAGATCAAATCCTCTTCCGACTATGTCCTCTATCTTCTCGAAGAGGCCCACGTCGCAACGGTCGATGGCGGTGCGTTCTGCGCCCCCGGCTATATCCGCATGTCCTATGCACTTTCGGACGAAAACATCACCGAAGCTCTCCGCCGCATCCGTGAGGCGACAGAGAAACTCAGTTAACAGACTCTTCTCGTTAATACATTTTTTCATAGCCAAAAGTAAGCGGCGTATCCGGGAGGATACGCCGCTCATGCTATGTTATATTGCTGAAGTTTCTGTCGATAAGTTCCTGAAGAAATTTTGGCCTGTTAGTTTCTGACTATATGCTTTGGTTCTTGCTATATAATCCCGTGCGCATCATTTTATCTTGAGCGATGCCGGGACTGGACCGCGATAGAGTGTCGGACGGACGAGGTATTTCTGAACGAAATAGGCCAGCACCGCATAACCCAATGCAAGACCCCAGAGCCAGAGGTAGTCTGTCGAAACCTGTGAGAGCGATGCTCCGTTGGCATTCATCCTGATGAAGCCCTGGACACCCCAGGTCGCAGGAACAAGATCGGAGAATATCGTCCAGACGGGACCCATGGCATAGCGGGGCCATGTGAGGCCTGACAGGAAGAGGAACACGACCGAAGTGACAACCCACAGGACGAAGATCGCTTCCCTCTCCCAGACGATGGCCTGAAGACACAGACCCATGAAGATTGAGGCGAACAGCATCGGGAGGATGAAGACGAAAATGTGGAACGTGTTTCCTGCCATGGGGAAGGAGAACATCATCGGGACATAATGGAGGAGATAGATCGTCGGGAGGCTCATCAGTGTCAGGTAACAGAAAGCCTGACCGAGCAGGGAGGCCAGATTCGAAGGTGCCGCATCTGTTCCGAGGTATCCCGAAAGGGCCGGGTTCTCTCTTTTTGCGCCACCTGCCATTCCGAGGGCAAGGATGATGCACTGCTGGAGGATCAGGACAATGACGCCCGGCATCACGAATGAGTCGAATCCGCTTTCCAGATTACCCATCGTGATATTCTTCACAGGCATCGGGTCGGCAGTCGGTGCGAGTGTCGAGGCGAGCGGAACTGTGCGGTTGATGTCGTCGGCCATCAGCTCTGCCCCCATGACGGAGGCCACGTTGGTCGCGGCGACAAGGAATCCGCGGTATCTCAGAAGAAGCGACATGTCGCTGAATATGACTGCGTTCGCAACTTCCCCACGTCCGCAGTTACGTCCGAAACCGTCCGGAATCTCGAGGATTCCGAAACATTTGTGGGAATCCATCGCCCGCTTTGCTTCCGGAAGGTCTGTGGCATATCCGATGATCTCCACCTCCTGACATGCGTTCAGCTCACGGACAAGCTCGCGGCTTTTTGAGGTGCGGTCGTGGTCAACGACCACCATCTTCACGTCGCGGACGAGTTCCGGATTGTATATCAAGGAATATATGACCGGATAGGCCAGAGGGAGAAACGCGAGGAAGATGATGATTCCCTGATCCCGGATGATCATCTTGAATTCGCGGTTATATACGTCAAGAATCTGTTTCAGGAACTTCATATCAGGGAACGTAGACTGGTTTGAGGAATGCCTTGCGGATGCGCCGGACCATCGTCAGCGGAAGAAGCATGAAGATGATATAGGCGACGAACCACCAGCGTGAATAATAGAGCGGAATACCGTTCAGTGCCTGATCGATGTATATCAGGAAATTGTATCTCACGGGATATATCCAGGAGAAGATTCCGATCGAGCCATACATGCTCTCGTAGGGGAACGAGAAGCACCCGAGCGAGAAGGCGAGGATTCCGAGAAGCGCGGAGATCGAGAGCGAGAGGCGCAGGTTGGGGACAACTCCGAAGAAGAAGACCGCGAGACCCTGACAGGCAAGGACGAACATGAGTTCGCTGACCGTCAGCCAGAGCCACGATCCGTAGACCGGATAGCCGTTCCATCCGAAGAGCCATGACTCCATGAAGACTGCCACGATCCACCAGACTATAGTCTGCGGAAGCAGTTTGGCGGCCAGGGCACGCAGGATCGAACCGTTGGCCATGCTCATCAGCCTCAGTGACGATCCGTGCTTGATCTCCTGACCGAGGCTGAAACATGTGATGAGGAATATCATCAGCTCGAGCACACCGGGAATAAACGAGTTGCAGAGATAGACTCCATAGTTCATCTCGGGGTTTCCGAGTCCGCGGACCGTCACGTTCACCGGCTGGAGAAGGCTGCGGACGGCACCTTCATCGACCCCGACTGTCTCGGCGACACCCATAACGATTCCTGCCTTCGTGTAAAGGGCCGTCGTCTTGAAAGACTTGAACAGCAGCGAGGCCGGGACGAAATAGGTCATGTTGGTATAGAACGTGATGGCCGGTGCCTTTCCGCTCATCAGGTCCTGTTCGAAATTTTCGGGTATCAGGAAGAAGCCGTAGATCTCACCTTCCTGCATCAGATGGCGCGCCTCGGTGTAGCTGTTGCAGAAATGCTTCAGATCGACCATCTGCATCGTTCCGAGCTCATTGGTCAGGGAACGGGAGAGCGATGAACCGTCCTTGTCGATCATCGCCGCCGGAGCCTTCACCGGGAGCCCCTCCTCCATCATGGAGGCGAGCATCAGGAAGCAGAACAGGGGCAGCACGAAGAATCCCACCCAATAGATGGGTCTCCTCACGAGCTGGAGAACCGACCGAATGAATATGTCTTTGAATGATGACATCCGATTGTCGTCAAGAATTCTGTTTTCTTATTTTTTCTCAACCCCCTTGTAGATCACTGACATTCCGGGACGGAAGCCATCGATCGGCTTCTCGGGACGTGCCTTGATCTGGAAAGTACGGGCGTCATAGTCACCGGTTGATTTCGTGGCCTGCCAGTTGGCGTATGTTCCGAGATCCTTGATATAGAAAACGGTGACTGTCTCGGTCTTGTCGAGAGCGGGGATATAGACCTTGAGCTTCGATCCGTTGCGGATGTCCTTCAGCAGTGTCTCGCGGACATTGAAGACTGCCCAATGGTCCGAAGTCTGGAGGGTCATCAGCGGAGCACCGGTAGCCACCAGTTCGCTTACGTTGGGATAGATGACTGTGATCTCTCCGTCCTGCGGAGCGACAAGATATTGGTCTTCGAGGAGGGCATTAACTTCGCTGACTCCACCTTTGGCGACGGTGACCATAGCCGCGGCTGCCTCTTTATCCTCTTTCTGTGCGCCCGAGACGGCGAGCTCATATTGGCTTTTTGCGGCATTCTCTCCGGCAACGGCGGCGTCATAGGCGGCCTTGGCCTCATCTCGTTTCTGTTCCGAAACGACACCCTCGCGGAAGAGGTTGTCCATTCTCTGATATGTCTTGCGGGCTATTCCCGAAGCAGCCTTCGCCTGATTCCAGAGATCCTTGGCTCCCTGGATGATCTGGGTGCGGGTTCCGGCATCGACCTTGCGGTCCGTTGCCTTCGCGACTGTCTCCATCGCCTCGGCCTGCTCCATCTTGGCGTCGACGAGCGATGAATGAATCTTCACGAGAGTGTCACCTTTCTTAACCTGCTGGCCCTCTTCGACGTATATTTCGACAACGCGTCCGGGCATCTTGCCCGAGATGCGGATTTCTTTCGCATCGCCCATTCCCTGAACCGTATCGGGGCCTTGTTTGATGAAAATGAAACCCACGATCGCCATAGCGGCTACGATCAGCAGGACGATAAGTATGGTGAAGATAAGACCTTTGTCTTTTGCGGTAACCGCTGTCGGATCATTGGCGGAATTGATTGCGCCGGGAGTATTGGAGTCTTTCATCTGGAAAGTAGTGTTTTTATGAGACGGGCTCTGATATGTTTGAAAGAGAGCTCAGGTTGTGTCGGTTGGTATATATTTTGAAGCTTGGTGTTCAGATTCGTGCGCCTTCGGCACTGAGCGTGCCCATGACCTTGGAGAGGTAGACGCGGCAGAGGCGGATTCCGATTTCGGCATCTATACGTTCGGAATTTGCCTTCACCCATGCCGTCTGGGCGGCGATCACATCATCTGCCGTGAGGACACCCTCGCGGAAACCGAGCTCGGCATTATGGAGATTTGCGTCTGCGCTCTTCATGTTGGCGAGCGTCATGTCGTATGTCTTATAGGCTTCCTCGAAAGAGAATCTTGCCTGGCTGACCTGGAGGTCCACTTTCTCCTCGAGGTCTTCGATCAGAAGACGCTGGGCTGTAGTGGCCGATTTGGCGGCGCGATATTTATAATAGTTTCCGCCCCAGTGCCAGATAGGGATGGTGATCATCGCGCCGACACTGAATCCGCCTCCGAATTTCTTTTCAAAGCCGTGGTTGACGTTCGGGTTAGAGAAAGCGTATGTTCCGACGGCGGCTATCTTGGGGAGCATCGCTCCGAGGGCGAGCTTTTCCTGACCTTTGAGGAGGCCGATGCTCTGGCGGAGTGTCTCCAGATCGCTTCGGTTGGCATAAACTTCGTTCATGTCCGGAGTGATTACGGGAGCGACGGGGGCAAACTTCTCGTTCTCATCCACGAGCTCGAAGCGTGTGTCGACAGGGAGCCCGCAGATCTGGGCCAGGGCCATTCTTGATAGTGTCAGCCCGTTGTCGACCTTCGTCAGGGCTATGCAGGCCTCATTATATTTCACTTCGACATTGAGGACATCGGACTGGGTCGCGACTCCCTCACGTTTCATCAGCTCCACATTATGGCGCAGCGAGTCGACGAGCTCCACGAGGCTTTCTGCGAGACGTTTCTTTTCCTTCAGGGATACAACCTGCCAATAGGCGGCATCGACATTGAAGATGACCTCCTCGACAACAGAGCTGCGCATTGAGCGCGCCATGTTCTCGGCATATTTCGAGATGTCGTTGAGCGCCTTGATCTGACCACCCATGAAGACGGGCTGGGTGAGTGTGAATGCACCGGCAAAGACATTGTGGGTATCGAAGCTCATGGCCTCCTTAGGGATCACGGCGACCTCATTCGGGATAAACTGTCCGGTCGAAGGATCCTTCAGAGGGACTCCGGCGACGTTCACCAGATTGTACTCATACTTCTGGGTCGCGGGATTGAAGAGCATCGTGGGGAGCTTTGCATCCTCGCCGAGGAGTTCAATCTGATTCTGATTATACATGTATCCGCCGGTGAAGTCGATTCCGGGGAAATATGCGCCGCGGGCTGCCTTACGGTTATAGCCGGCCCCCTTGATATTCTCTTCGGCGATCGCGATGGCCTTATTGTTGCGCACTGCCATAGAGCGGCACGAGTCGAGCGAGACCTGGCCGGCGACTGCAGGGAGAGCCAACAACGAAGCGAGAGCGAAGACGATATGTTTCTTCATTTGTAAGATATTAGCAAGAACGAAAGGGAATCATGCCATTCCTCTATTCTTAATTACAATCCTGACTCTAAAAATGTTCTGCCATCCCCCAAAAACTCCCCCACCCCGCCAAACTATTTTCTTAGATTCATGGACGAAATGATAGATTCAATGTTAACGGTATATCTGATTGGCAGGATGCTTTTTTGGCTATCAGATTTGTTTATGAAGTATAAAGGATATAACTTTGTGATATAAGTGATAGCATTATGGAAGCAGCAGTAAATAGAAAATCAGCCATGTTTCGATTGCGTATCGAATTATTGGAACGGCTGAAGCAATTGGCAGCGAGGGATAATCGAAGTCTCAATAACTATGTGGAGACGATTTTGATGGATGTCGCATTCAATAGGCCGAATGCCGAAACTATTTCGGCTATGAAAGAAGCGGAGAAGGACTCGAATCTAACCAAGGTTGACATGAGTAATTTTGACTCGTTTCTAAAATCTCTTGACATCTGATGAAGGAGATAAAGGCCTCCAATAGTTTCAAGAAGGATTTGAAACGATACTCCAATCAGCCGAAAAAGTTACGAGACTTGTATTATTTCGTAGATGAATATCTGCGGACCGGTAACCCAATACCTCCCAAATATCATGCTCATATGTTGAAAGGTGATTATGGTGGACATATGGAGTGTCACATCGGCAGTGACTATCTCCTTATATGGTTTGATGACAATTCTGAAGTCGTAAAGCTAATAAGATTGGGAAGTCATTCCGAATTATTCGGTTAGGGGAGGTTGCGGAAGATGGTCCAGGCGATGATGAGGAGGGCGGTGATGAGGATGGTGGGGGGAGAGTAGACGCGGTTGTAGAGAGCGGGATGGCGGTTTCGGAGCCGCTCGACGATTCCCAAGAAGAGGAACAGAGGAAGTATAGCCACGAAGAGGGCATTATAGGCCCATGCTTCACCGAGGTGTCCGTGAAGCAGGGCATGTATGGCGCGCTGGCTGCCGCATCCGGGACATTGAAATCCGGTCAGGTGATAGACCACACATTTCGGCATCCACCGGAAGGTGGACGGGTCGGCCACGAAGTAGAAGATTCCGAGGACAACCACGCCCACCAATGCACCTATTTTCAGGAATTTCCCTCCTGTCGTTATCCGGGTGCTCCGGTTCATATAGCCTCAAGAAGGAGGGTGAAGGGGAGGTAGAGAGTGTTGATGAGAACGCCGAGAACAAAGGTTATGATGATCCATATCTCGGTGTTGCGTGACGCCCGCTTTGCTCCTTCATAATCTTTCTGATAGAAGCGTGAGGAAACTTGAGCGGCCATGATCACGGCTACTATTCCCGTCGGGAAACAACAGAAGATGAGCGAGAGTATCGCCCAGACCATATAGGTCGGGGGCATCACAGGCTGTCCGGAGACTATCTGCTGAGGCGATGCCGGATGTCCCGGCTGATAATAAGCAGGAGAGGGCTGTCCCTGTGAATGTTGCATGGCAGGGTGTGCTCCTGTCTGTGATGCGGTTCGAGGATCAGACATCGGAGTTTCCTCAGCCTCAGCCAAAGGCGCGCTCTGTGGAACGGGGGGAGGAGTCTGACGCGGAGTGAAATCTTCCGGTGTGTGGGGGATTCCGAGGGCTTCTGCCCACTGCTGGTCCGGCGGAATTGGGGGAGGTACGGTCTGTTTCGTGCGCCTGAGCATCTCGATGATCGCACGGGGATAGAGCGTGTATTCGGTCGCATGGATCCTGGCCTCGAGCGTTTCGGGTGTGTCGCCTTCGAGAACAGGCACTCGTTCCTGCATGACGATCGGGCCACCGTCGACCTCATTGGTGACGATATGGACCGTCACGCCCGATTCCTTCTCGCCGGCCTGGAGGACTGCTTCGTGTACATTGTGACCCCACATTCCAGGGCCACCATAGGCAGGAAGGAGAGAGGGGTGAATATTCAGGATCTTTCCTTCGAAGGCATTGACGAATTCCTCGCGGAGAATAGAATTGAATCCGGCCAGAATGACGAGGTCCGGATGATAGTTGTCGGTGATGAACGAGGCGATGCCGGCCGGATCCTCGCGCCATTCCTTGCGGGGGAAATAAACGACAGGAATTCCGAGCTTTTCCATCTTTTCCCTTACGGGTGCGTTCTCCCGGTCGGTCAGGAGGGCCTTGACCTCGACGGTGCTTCCTTCGGCGAAGAAGCGGGCTATGTTGTCGGCGTTTGTGCCCGAACCGGAAGCGAGTATGACTAATGAGCGCATAATATTGGCGGTTGTGTTGACAGTTTGGAAGTTATGATCCCCGTCACTGACATTTCTTTTGCGAAACGTTGTCTGACGGGCTCTAAGAGGGATCGACATTCTGGAGCGAGACGAGACGGGCATAATGGCCGTTGAGGGCCATCAGCTCATCATGGGTTCCGCGCTCGACGATCTCACCTTCGTGAACGACACAGATCACATCGGAGTTGACGATAGTCGAAAGCCTGTGGGCGACGACGATCGTAGTCCTGTCGGCCATCAGTCGTTCGAGAGCCTCCTGCACGAGACGCTCGCTTTCGGTGTCGAGAGCCGAGGTAGCCTCGTCGAGAATCAATATCGGTGGATTTTTCAGAATCGAACGTGCGATGCTGATACGCTGGCGCTGACCGCCGGAGAGGAGACAGCCGCGGTCGCCGACGAGCGTGTCGTAGCCGTCCGGTGTCTCCATGATGAAGTCGTGGGCATTCGCAATTCTCGCGGCTCTCTCGACATCCTCGCGTGTCGCGCCTTCTGCTCCGAAGGCTATGTTGTTGAAGAAAGTGTCGTTGAATAGAATCGCCTCCTGGTTCACGTTGCCCATCAGGCCTCGCAGATCCTTGATCTTCCAGTCGCGCACGTCGGCGCCGTTGATCAGGACGCTCCCCTTGTCGACATCCCAGAAACGCGGAATCAGGTCGACCATAGTCGACTTCCCGGAACCGGACTGGCCGACGAGCGCGATCCTCTGCCCCTCCTTCACGCTTAGGTTTATATCCTTCAGGACGGGGCGGTCGGGCGTGTAGGAGAAAGTGACTCCGCGGAACTCGATTGTATTTCCGCCGTCGGCCTCCGGAGCATGGAGTCTCGGAGCGATGGGCTCAGCGGGATCATGAATCGGATTCTCCGCGCTCAGTATCTTGTCGATTCGGGCAAGCGAAGCGGAACCCTTCTGGATTGTATAGGAGACCTTGGCCAGATCTTTGGCCGGGTTGATTATCGAATAGAAGATCACCATGTAGTAGATGAACTCAGGCGCATCTATGGTAGAGTTGCCGGCCAGGATCAACGAACCGCCGAACCAGAGGACGAGGGCGACGGCGATTGTCCCCAGGAATTCGCTCATCGGGTGGGCGAGCGCCTGGCGGCGGTGCATCGCGTTCGACTGGCGGAAGAATGCCTCCGTCTCGCGTCCGAAACGCCGGTCCATGTGGGTCTGGGCGTTGAAGGCCTTGACGATACGCAGACCGCCGATTGTCTCTTCGATGGTCGCGAGGATCTCGCCCCAAAGGGTCTGGACACTGAGCGACTGCGCCTTGAGTTTCTTGCCGACGGTTCCCATCACCCAGCCCATGACCGGAAGTAGGATCAGGACGAAGAGAGTCAGGCGCCAGCTGATGACCAGCATCATGGCCAGGCAGGCTATGATCATCACGGGATAGGCGAAGATAGACTGGATCGAGGCCATCACCGAGTTCTCCACTTCGGAGACGTCGCCGGATATACGTGCCATTATGTCACCCTTTTTCTCCTGGGAGAAGAAGCCGATCGGCAGTTCCAGAATCTTGGAATACATCTGGTTGCGGATGTCTCGGACGACACCGTTGCGCATGGGGATGATGAAGACCTGGGCGAGAAATGCCGTCCCGACCTTCAGTCCGGTCATCACGACAAGG
Source organism: uncultured Sangeribacter sp. (assembly GCA_964393395.1). Taxonomy (GTDB): domain Bacteria; phylum Bacteroidota; class Bacteroidia; order Bacteroidales; family Muribaculaceae; genus Lepagella. The sequence continues at coordinate 43,173 of CAYMTQ010000001.1, read as the reverse complement.
ATCAGCGCGAGGACAGCGAGCGCGAAGCTGGGACCGTCCCGTTCGATGATTCCCTGGATATACCAGTTGAAATTGTTGACCGCGACGTCCTGAAACTTGCCGTCGCTGAGGGCCATGTAGTTGTAATGGACATTCGTCAGCCCGAAGAGCATCTTCAGAATGGGCATGATGAACGCAAAGGAGAAGAGGGTCAGGATAGCGGTGAGAAAGTTGAAGACTATACTCAGCGCCATGTTGACCTTATATGGGAAAGCGAAACGCTTCAGGAAGTACCAGACGGAGGTCATATACTTGAATTTCAGGTTATGTACCCTGCGATGATAGTTATGGCTTCGAGACGAAATTTTATAATGTGTTGAAGAGAGAGACGGCACCGATGATCCGGTAGATGCCGTAGATTGATGTCACGGGAATCTGGAGCGAGGGATAGTTCTTGTTTTCGCTCCGGGCCTCGAGGTGTGACTTGTCCTCGCCGGGGAATATATCCTTGACGAGCACGCCGTTCTCCGTGTCGATCACCATCGGGTTTCCCCAGGGTATGAAAGCCTTGTCATTGATTCTCTTGATCAGGATAATGGCCCCGTCGTGGAATCTGGGCTCCATGCTGTCGCCGCTGATCCTGATCGCGAAGTCGGCGCCCTGGATCGGGGCGACGATCTTCTCGCAGTCGCGCAGGGAGACGCTGTTGCTCCACATCTGGAGGTTACCGGCGTAGGCCGAGACGGGGAGCATCGGAACCTCATAGCCGATGACAGGATCCCGGCCTTCGGCAGCCTCGCGTGTGTCGAGAGTCATTTCTCCGGTTCCATAATTGAGCCATTCCCGGTTGAGATCCGGGAATATCTCGGCGAGGCGCTCCTGTTTCTCGAGAGAGAGTCCTTTTCTCATCGCTCCGATATAGGTAGAGGATACTCCGAGCAATTCCGCGAAGCGGCTCTGCGAGATTTTTTTGTGGCGGAGATAGGTCAGCAGGCGCCCCTTGACCGTCGAGAGGTCGTATTCTTTGTTTTTTGTCATTTTGGGAGTCATCTGAGGGAGAGAGGGAAACAATTGTCCAAATAATCGGATCCCGGAGACCGGCGGATGATAAATTCGCATCCGGATCTCAGAACCGGCGTTCCTGCGCGCCATCGGGCGCGGTTGTGATTGCGGACAGAGATTTCCGATGTAAAATTAGTGATAATTAAATGAATTTCAAAACATGATGAAGGAGATAAATGTGACTGTAAGGCTCGACGCGGTCTGGAGGAAAGCCGAGGTCGATTTCCAGACTTTTCAGCCGGCCCGTGGTCAAGAGTCAGAATTGCCGGATCTGACTGATGCTCTCGCAGTTGAGCCGGATCTGTTTTCAAGCGAATGGTTCGTTAGGTCCTCCAGGCTCATTCCGGCTCTCGGGCTGGTGAGAAGGTTGGACGTCAGACGCGATATCTTCAGTGCTGACGTGCTCGTGCCCGTAAATGCCCCGGAGGGGATCGGGATGGTGCTCACCTCTCTTTGCGAAGCCTACTTTGTCCGTTCTCTTCTCGGAGCCTGGAGCGAGCTGCGCCATGAAGGAGGCCGCTTCGACTGGCGCACCGGTGCAGAAGAGATGATCGGTAGAATCGGGGAAATACTGAATTCCGGAGAGCCGGAGAAACCTTGTCCGCGGAGGATCAGCTGTTTCCCATGAGCTGGGATAGAATCTTCGGGAGGGCGGTTTTCAGCCGAGGAAAGGCCTTCACCGAATCATGAAAGACGATTAGAGAGCCGTCCCGAACGTTGTCCATAACGTTTGAGACAACATCTTCCGGGGTCAGCGAGCGGTCATAATCCCGGCTGACGACATCGAACAGGATGACTGAATACCCATTTAGCCGGAGGGCACAGAGCTGCATCAGACGGATATAGCCGTGGGGAGGGCGGAAAACCCTCCTCACGGCTATATCTTGTTTTTCAGTGGCCGTTTCCTCAGCAATTTTTGCAATTTCCTCTTCGGCGCGCCGGGCATCATCGAGATATGTCAGTGTCATCGACTTGAACCCGGGCCGATGACGGTGGGCATGATTGGCCACCCTGTGTCCGCGCCGGCAGACCTCTGCCGCCAGTCTGGGATAACGGATGATATTTTCACCGACCATGAAGAACGTCGCCTTCACTCCGAAACGGTCGAGCGTGTCGAGCACCCAGGGTGTCACTTCCGGTACCGGACCGTCATCGAAGGTTATGTACACCTTCCCGAACCTGCTTTCAAGAGCAGGGAGGCCGAGATCGGCCGCCTTGTCGTGATCGCTGAGCCGGAAGACACCGGTCGGCGTGATCGCCCGCAGCCACCAGGGAGCCTTGACAATCATATCGGAGACTTATTTTCCGGAAAGGGACTGCTCGTATTTTACGTACTCGGGATATTTCCTCAGCTCTTCGACCGTCCCGCCGTTGGAGAGATAGTAATCGATCACATCCGGAAGACCTTCGACGATCATGCGTTCGTCTTCGGAGATGAACTGAGCAGAATCTGCTGGAAGCGACTTCACATGATTGTAGACCTCACAATACTGCGCGATAGCGACGGCGACATTCTCGGGTGACAGTTCATCGTCATTGGCCGCAGGTTCAGCGCCGCGCCCGGCTGTAGCATTGAAATAGGCCTCATACAGCTGACGGAGCTGATCGGCATTCAGGCTGTTGTCGGCCAGAATCTTGTCGAGGATTGCCCGGCTGCCTCCGTTTTCGAGATAGAGTTCGGCGATGTGCCAGTAGACGTATGGTGTTGTCTGTGTCTCGTATGTGAGCGTCGGCTTTCCGAAGCTGAGTGACATCGAGTTGACATAACGGACAACCGGGGCATTCTTCTTCAGAAGCTGTTCGAAGATCGAGAGACCCTTGCGGATCAGCTCCGGACGTCCGAGCTGTTCCTTCGAACCCAGACGGCAGTAGAGGGAGCCGGCAGTCATCGAGAGGCTTACGGGCCACGGTGCGACGCGTTCGGGCTGTTTCTCGAAAGCCAGGTCAAGAGCTTTCAACGCTTTGGTGAAGCACTCGCGCGCTTTCTTGGGATCGGTCTCGCTGAACGTGATTCCGTCATAATCGAGAGTCTCGGCCAGATCAATCATGGACATGCGCATCGTGTACATCATCCGGCGTGCAGTCTCGTCGAAGTATGGTGTCTTCGTGCTGTCCGCACTCCCCCAGCGGTATTTGTTGACCGTCACGTCATAAGCGCGGTCCGTTCTGGGATAGATGTCTCCGTCTGCCGGTACGGGAGTCAGCTGGTGTGCCATGCCTGTTCCGCGGAGATAGGGTGAGAGGCCGAGGTGATATTCATTGCCGACGGTCGAAGCCCAGTAGATCGGGCGCTTCCATCCGTTGGCCGCATTGGTCGTTATGATGTCGAGCATCAGCAGTTCACCGAGCGAGATATATCCCTTCGAACGCACAGAGGGGGCGTTTGCGAGGTCGATGTAGATATATTCCGGAATCATCTCCTCCTCACCGGCCGATACAGCGCCGGCTTTCAGCACAGCGGCCTTGTCGACGGGAATCCTGATGACTCCCGACGGGAGGACAGGATAGCCGTAGACAGGATCATAAGCCCGGCCCGAATAGAGATATTTCAGGGCTTCGGAAAGATCCATCGGCGCTGTGTCGCGTCCGGGAATGACGACGTCCATGCGTCCGTATGCGTAGTCGGCCGGAGTCGCGGTGAAGTCAATCGGGGCCGCGGTGTAAGAGGGCATTCTCTGCTGGTTCGCATACCAGTCCGAGTTCAGATAGGAGAGGTTCACGATCTTCACGTCGGGACGGACACCCTCGACTTCCTGGGCATACCAGAGAGGGAACGTATCATTGTCACCGTTGCAGAAGATGATGGCATTCGGCTCGAGGCTTTCGAGATAGTTGATGGCATAATCGCGCGCTACGGTGCGGTGTGAGCGGTCATGGTCATCCCATGTCTGCGACACCATCTGCACGGGAATGATAAGCCCGAGGACAACAGCGGCCACAGCTGCCATAAGAGCCTGTTTCGAGTCGGCACGTTTTGTGGCGGCTATACTCTGTTCCGGTTCTTCCTCATCTGCCGTCATTGCCTTTTGCGCAGCCTCATCGAGAGTTTCGATCGGTGCCGGAGCGGCGGCTTTACGGCGCGACAGACCCCACATCAGGATGCGCCAGAGGCCGGCGACTCCAAGTCCGATCCAGATCGCGAAGGCATAGAATGAACCTGCGAAGGCATAGTCACGCTCGCGCGGCTGATTGGGAGTCTGGTTCAGATAGAGGACAATGGCGATTCCGGTCATGAAGAACAGGAAGAATACAACCCAGAACTGCTCGATTCCGCGGCGTCCGGCAAATGACTGCCAGACGAGGCCGATCAGGCCGAGGATCAGCGGAAGCATGTAGTAGACGTTGTGTCCGGGGTTGTTCTTTCCGAGATCCTCCGGAAGAAGGCTCTGATCTCCGAGACGGGGATTGTCGATCATGGGAATTCCCGAGATCCAGTTTCCTGCATCGAGCTCTCCCATCTGGTTGTTGATGTCGTTCTGACGTCCGGCAAAGTTCCACATGAAGTATCTCATGTACATGTGGTTCAGCTGATAGTTGAAGAAGTAGGCGAGGTTCTGGGAGAACGACGGCTTGAAGACAGTCTTCGGAGCGTATGCCACCTGACCGGTCGCCGGGTTGTAGTTCGGCTGAGAGTTGACGTCAAGTTCGAGAACCTCGTTTCCGGACGCGTCGACAGCATGGATGGATTTCAGCTGGTTATATCCTGTGTCCAGGCGGACCCACTGGCGATAGGCCGAGGCATGCTGTCGGCTGTATAGCCTCGGGAAAAGCATGTCGAGTTCGGGGTTCAGCTTAGGCTCGGGCTTGTATTCGCGCTTGACATAATAGTCACGCTTGTCGGCCTGTGCGGCCTGGGAATGCTGGGTATATTCGTCGATCCAGCCATATTCGCTTCTCGGAACGGCCCCTTTGACACCTTTGGCATAAAGTGCCTTCCCTTTATCGATGATCGGGGTGTAGGTGGGCGTATATAGGACAAGGGGTGTCCCGTCGTCATAATAATCAACCGTGTCGGCACGCTGGTCAACGAGCTTCTTCATGGTTCCCGAATAGAGTGTTTCGCCATAAAGAAGTGGATTCTCGCCATATTGCTCGCGGTTGAGATAAGAGGCGAGGTCGAATACGTTGTCCGGCGAGTTCTGGTTCATCGGTGTGTCGGCTGTTGATCGGATGAGGATCAGTGCATAGCTCGAATAGCCGATGAAGATGACTCCCATACTCCAGATGATAATGCTCATCACGCGGACCGGGAGACCGTTGGTCCGGGTTCCGAACCAGAGCCAAGCGGCGAGTCCGAGAAGGAGGACGATGCCGATCCAGATTCCGTTTCCGATGAAGAGCATGCCGCTGGCGGCTGTCGCGAGGAAGAAAGAGATCCGGATCATCCGGGCTGAGCGCTGGCGTGTCAGCGCGGTGATTGCCCAGACGAAGAGGAGAAGCATCACGACGGCATAGATCAGGGCGCCGGAGTTATATGACATCGAGCAGGAGTTGACGAAGAAGAGTTCGAACCACTGCGCGACCTTGATAAAGCCGGGGACGAGGCCGTAGAGTACGAAGAAAATGATGGCGAACGACACGATCAGCGCGACCAGAGAGCGCGTGAGGTTCATGTCGAACTTGCGGTAGCAGAAGACGAGGACAATCGCCGGGATGCAGAGGAGGTTCAGCAGATGGACGGCGATGCTGACGCCGATGATATAGGCAATCAGGATCAGATAAGCGTCCGAGTGGGGCATGTCGGCCCGGTTCTCCCATTTCAATATCAGCCAGAAGACCAAGGCGGTACAGAAACTCGAGAATGCGTAGACCTCACCTTCGACGGCCGAGAACCAGAAGGTGTCGCTCCAAGTGTAGGCGAGCGCGCCGACGACTCCGGAGCCGAAGATGACGAGAGCCTTTGCGGTTGAGAGAGGTCCGGTCTGGCTGTCGCTGACGATCAGCCGGCGGACAAGGTGTGTTATTGTCCAGAAGAGAAGAAGGATCGTCAGGGCTGAGAGCAGGCCGCTCATTGCGTTGACCATCAGTGCGACATATTTCACCGAGGGTGCGAAGTTCGCGAAGAAGCGGGCTGTGAGCATGAATATCGGGTTGCCCGGCGGGTGACCGACTTCGAGTTTGTCAGCCTGAATGATGAATTCTCCGCAGTCCCAGTAGGAAGCGGTCGGCTCAAGTGTGAGCCAGTATGTCAGGAGGGCGATGGCGAAGACGACCCATCCTGTGATGTTGTTGATCAGGTTGTAGCGTGAATCTTCGAGCACATTTGAGGCCAAAGCCGGTCTCGGAGTCCACCCCTTGGTCAAAGAGAAGGCCATTTTTTGAAATCAGTTAGTTTGAAAACGGGTCCTTCGGACCCTTCAGCACGGCGTGGCGGGCTGTCAACCTGCGAAGATAGTAAATTTTGTCGAGTCGGCAAAAAGGACTGCCAATATTGAAAGCAATTTAGAGAGGTCAGAGGTCAGAGGTCAGAAGTCAGAGGTCAGAGGTCAGAAGTCAGAGGTCAGAGGTCAGAAGTCAGAAGTCGGAGGTTAGAAGCCAGAGGGAGAGGACAAATAAGAACGGACCGCATCCGTGTGGATGCAGTCCGTTAGGCTTTGCGTGTTCGCAAATTATTTTGCGGGCTCAGCAGGAACTTCTTCAGCTACAACTGCAACTGCAGAGTCACCAGCCTCAGCAACAGCTGCTACAACTGTGTCAGAGTCATTGGCAACCTCTTCAACTGCTACTACAGTATCAGAATCAACTGCCTCAGCTTTCTTGTCAGAGCAAGAAACCATTGCTACGCCGAATACAACGGCGAGAGCGAGAACTACTTTCTTCATTTTCGTTTTGGATTAAAATAATAAAACAATATTCTTTGCTGTCAAAAACGATGCAAAGTTAGCGCTTATTTTTGACTTGGTCAAGAAATCTGTCGATAAAATGGATTTTTAACACTTGTTTTAACAGTTGTTAACGTTTAAGAGTCACCGATAATCCTCATTTCGACATCTCAAACGCACGGGAACCCAGCAGGTTACCTTCACAATAGACTTCGACACGATAGGTGCCCTTGGTCAGGGTCGTGTTGACGGTCCAGTAGACGCTGACCGGTGTCTCCTCGTTGTTGTATTCAACCGAGCGGTGGTCCGTGCAGGCTACGCTCTTTCCGCCGGTCGAGAAGCTGCCGCCATTTCCGAGCAGCTCCCCTTCGGGCGATGTGATACGGACATAGAATTCCTTCATGCCTGCGCTCGCGGTTGCATTCGGGCTCACGGAGAAGCTGACGCCGAGGCTTCGCGCCTTGGTGATGTTTTTCTCTGTCTTTCCTTTCTTGTTATAGGCATGGAGTGAAAGACCTGTGATTTTCAGCTGTTTGGCAACCTTGACCGTGGCTGCGAGCTGTTCGTTGTCTCGTGCGGTTTCCGAAACCTGTGTAGCCAGCTGTTCGTTACGCTGGCTGACTTCCTGAATCTCCTGGCGCAGACCGGCATTCTCTTCGCCGAGACGCTTGATCTCTTCGAGATAGTGGCGGACGATCCCCTTTAGTGTGGCGATCTCACCCTCGAGCTGTTTGATTCGCGCGCGGTTGCCGGCGTTCGAGCGTTTCTCGGCGTCGAGTTCCTTCAGGAGTCCCTCTACTTTCATGCGCGCCTGATTATACTGCTGGACGAGCGAATCGTTCTTCAGATATATCTGCTGATCTTCATATTGGGAGAAATCGGCGTTCAGCTGATTGAATTCGTTTGTCAGCAGAAGACGGTCGTTTGCCAGGGCGAGCGAGTCGGCCCGGAGTTCGGCTTCGTAGGCGGCGTCCGACTGCCGGCTCGAGCTGATTATGAGCACCACGATGAGTGCGACGAGACAGGCGACGACACCGACGCCTCCCCAGATGATGATTTTCTGCTTCTTATTCATTATTCATTGGTATGAGATGGGGGTCTTTGTTATTTAAGGCTCTTTCTGACAGTCAGGACACCTGCGGCGAAGATCGCGGTGGCGATCACGAGGCCGACTACAGCGGCCGGGAAGAATCCGGCGGCGCTCCCTCCGAGCGAGATCAGGGGAGAGCGGTAGAGCAGCTGAAGTGCTCCGAGAAAGATCACGGCGAAGATCCACGACAGCGCCGAAGCCCTCAGGCAGAGCGCCCTGAAGGGGCGACCGATCGTCGAAGTCCTGTAGCCGAGCATCTTCAGCCGGGCTATCCGCTCACGGTTGCGTTCCAGAAGAAGGGATATGCTCAGCGTCAGGATCACTCCGCTCAGCAGTGCTATCAGACCGCCAATCGAGGCGGCGACGATGGCGGCGACGCGGAGCAGGTAGGTAGCAGACGAGGAACCGTCGTCCGAACCGGACTCCAGACGGTGGTCAGCCAGATATTCCGCTATCGCGCTGTCTCCCGGGCGGCTGACGTCGATCATCAGTCTTCCCGGGCGAGGCTCTTCTCCGGATCCGAGTCTTGCGTTGGCATCCTTCATGAAGTCTTCGGGTACAAGGATTGTGTTGAGTCTGTTCGACAGGGCAACTATCCTTCCCCGGCGGACAATACGGCGGCTGCCGTCGTTCGAGGTCATCTCGAGATCAAGAGGGATTGAGGAGAGCAGCTGTTCACTGATCTGCGGAGTCCCGGCGCTGTGGGCGAATCCGAAGTTATAGAGCGTGAGGTACGATTTCGAGAGAATTACGGGGATCTCGTCTGAGTCCGGATCATATCTCCATTCCTTGCGCGGGATGTCGAGGAATTCATCGGGGACGGACTCGAAGAAGAGCATCGTCGAGAAAGAGTGGGCCGGAGTGCGGATAGCCGCAGAGACGCGGAAATCGGCACTTTTGAACTCACCGACGCGGCGGACCCATGGTTGTGCCTTTATGTCGTTGATCTCTTCTCCGGTGAAGGGGGTGGCCGACGCTCCGGCAGAAGCTTTGTGGTTTACAGCAATGTAGTCCGTGTTGAGGAACGAGTCTTCTTGCTCCCAGATCGAGCGGAAGTCAATCCACATCATGACCGCAGCCATGATGATGAATATCCCGGCGAAAGCGGCTGCGATGAAAGCCGCCAGACGGCGCCCTTTCATGCCGGAGCGGAGAAGCCGGGAATATATCTGTTGACGTGACATAATCAGAGAAGAAGGGTTCTGGTGTAGCGTAGGCTGAGGCGGTTGCCGACGGAGAGGACGATCACGCATGCGCCGTTTTCGGCGGCAGCCCGGGCCGTGAGCTCGGCGGCCGCACGGTTGTTTGCCTCGTCGAGATGGGAGACAGGTTCGTCAAGAATCAGGAAGTCAAACGGCTGGGACAGAGCGCGGACAAGAGCCACACGTTGCATCTGCCCGACCGACAGCTTGCCTGCCCGACGGTCGAGAAACCGTGATATTCCGAGTGCCCGGGCCTTCTCTTCCGCACTCATCCCGGGCGTAAAACCGGGATTGAGCTGTTCCTTGAGCAGGATGTTGTCGGCGGCAGAGAGGTCAGGGAAGAGGTCGAGGTTCTGGGGCATGTAGCCGATCGAACGGCTGCGGACAGAGGCCCAGCTGTCGGGTGTGAGTTTCCGGATATCCTCGCCGTCGAAACGGATTGTTCCGCGGTAGTCGTTCCGGAGCCCCATGATGAAGGATGCGAGCGATGTCTTTCCGGCACCGCTGCGCGCCTCGATTAGCACCGTCTCTCCCTTCGTGAAGGTCACGGGGCGCAGCCAGACCTCCGAATCTGCCGGAGGCTCGGAGGCAAACACTTCGGGAACTATATTTTCGAGAGTGACGGTTTCCATCAATAATCGATTCTCATCCTGAATTCAAGAACAGAGGAACGGACGGGCACGAGTGCGACCGAGACATTCTTGACAGGTTCGATCCGGGGATAATAGTCTGAATTGAACGCCAGACCAAGCCATGCTCCGTCGAGCTTTTCCCCGATCTTCTTTGCCGGAACTCCCGACTGCGGGCCTTCGTTGAATGAGATGAGGACGGCTTCGGGACGGCTTGTCATCCTCATTCCCGGATTGTTCCCAAGGATAAGGGTCAGGGCGTCGATAGCGTTGACCACGCTCTCTTCCTTCCCTTTCTTGCAAGGGATGCTGAGGATTATGTTATTATCAGAGTCACTCGCCATGACGAGCGGTCCCTCGATATTCTTCAGTGCGTCGGCGGTCTTCGGAGGAACCGCACCGCCGAATGCCGAGACAGCCTTGATCACGTTTTTCATCAGCTTCGAGTCGATCGAGAGTCCGCAGACGGCCTCGGCCTTGTCTCCGAGAATATCGAAGTCCCGGGCCTCGAGCTTACCGGTCGCGAGGTTGCAGTCGGCATCCTTGAATTCCGAGTCGAGGAATCTTCCGTTCGCCGTCAGGCTGTTCTGTGTCATTTCGGCCGTGAACGAAGCGTAATGCACATCCTCGAAAGTGAAGGCTGTGATTATCCGTGCCTGATCGGCCTTGGAGCCGAGGGTCTTCCAGAGGAGAGTGATGTCCCACAGGTCAATGTAGGCCTCCGTCATCTCCGTCAGCCGGTCGGCATAATCTGACGAAAGCATGCTTTGCTCACTGTTGATGCGGCTGAAAGTATCGGCCGCACCGGCGTTGGCAACCGAATCCGAAGGTGTGATCCAGATCTGGTTCTCGTTCAGGATAACTTCGCGGGCCGAGAGCAGACCGTCTCCGGCGGGCTGGAGATCATATCCGTTGCGTCCGAGATATGCCTTGGTCTTTCCGGCGTCGGCAAGGGGTGCGGTGAGCCACAATGTGCCCTCGTTTTCAAACAGCACCATACACGAGAAGTCGACACCGGCCTTTCCGGCGAGGATTGAATCCACATGGGCCGACATGACAGGACTTTCGATTTTTCCGAGAAATTTCCGCAGCATCGCGGAGGGTTCGATCTCAGTGTGATCCTTGACCTTTCCGCCGGTCGAGCTGACCAGCCGGTCTATGTTGATCACGGCCGTATATGCGGCATCGGAGGGGACCGTAGCGAGCAGTTCGCGCGCTGTCTCCTGTTGTCTGGAGTTTGAACAAGCTCCCGAGATCAGGAGCAAGAGGATCGATACTGCCGAAAGTAATCTGGAAGACATATTATTAATCGTGTGTTAGGATTAATCTTGAGTTAATATTGTCACTCTTCCCCCGTTCAATAAGACTCAGCCGGAGAGGGGAAGTCCGAGGATTTCACATCTGCGATATATTCCTTCACGGCCTGATCCATGATCTCGGCCATGTTGGCATACCGACGAAGGAACCGGGGTGAGAATCCGGTGTTGAGACCGAGCATGTCGTGCATGACGAGCACCTGGCCGTCGACGCCCCCGCCGGCTCCGATTCCGATCACCGGGATGCTGACCGAAGCCGCGACTTCGGCCGCCAAGGCCGCCGGGACTTTCTCGATCACCATGGCGAAGCATCCGAGTTCTTCAAGAAGCTTCGCATCTTCCTTGAGTTTCAGCGCCTCGGCCTCCTCGCGGGCGCGGACGCTGTATGTCCCGAACTTGTTGATGCTCTGCGGCGTCAGTCCGAGGTGACCCATGACCGGAATCCCGGCCGAGATCACACGCTGGATAGATTCGGCGACTTCCGATCCTCCTTCGAGTTTGACAGCTTCGGCGTGGCTCTCCTTCATGATGCGGATTGCCGAAGTCAGTGCCTCTTTGGAGTCTCCTTGATATGATCCGAAGGGGAGATCGACAACGACGAGAGCTCGTTTTGTCGCTTTCATGACCGATTTGGCATGATATATCATCTGGTCGAGTGTGATCGGCAGGGTCGTTATGTTGCCTGCCATCACGTTTGAGGCCGAATCCCCGACGAGAATGACATCCATTCCTGCCTGATCGATGATTTTTGCGGAAGTGAAGTCGTATGCCGTCAGCATCGAGATCTTCTCTCCTCGCTGTTTCATCTCCGCGAGACGTCTTGTCGTCACTTTGCGGAGATTATCCTGAGTATTCGTTGACACGGTGAATGAAGTAGTTTTTTTACTGTTACAGTTCCCGCCGGTTTACAGACCCAGCCGTCGCGAAGCACGTCTATAGGCCGTCAGTTCGGCAGAATAGAATAGGATCAGCAGTAAACCTGCGATTGCCCCCGCGAGCCATGAACAGCCTCCGGCAAGGAGGGCGCCGGCGGCGGCCACCGGCATCAGCCACGAGATCAGACGGCACGTCTGTCTTGTGGTTCGCGGACCGGAAGGCATGAGCGGCAGTGTCGAGCGATAACGCCGGCGCGCAGCGCTCCATGTAAGATCCGCCCCTTTTCCCCATTTCAGCGTCAGGATAGTCTCGGGACCGATCCTGACAGCTGTGTTTTCGCCATTGGCGATACGTCCGACAAAAATATCGTCATCTCCACCTTCGAGGAGCAGCCCGTCGGCGAAACCCTTGTTGTCGAAGAAGAGCTGACGGCGGAAGACGAGGTTGTTGCCGTCGCCGCGCCCCGGGTTGCCGCGGAGTGCGTCTCCGATCCAGCGCGAGTCCCGTGTTGTGCTGACGATCCGTGCACGGCGGCGCAGACACGGACTGAGCTCCGGAAAATCGAAATGGCTGTATCCGAGAACGACCTCCGTGCCCGATTCTCTGTTGTTGACGGGCTCCATCATCCTGCTCAGCCATGAAGCCGAGGGGATCTCAACGTTCGGAACCGTGGTCAGGACATATTCACCCTTGGCAGCCTTTATTCCGAGAGTCAGCGCAAGTTTGCGCCGGTTCAGCGTGTGGCTGCCCTGGGGAATAAAGGTGAAATAGAGTCGTTTCTCTCCGGCATATCGCTCCGAGAGAGCGGCTGTTGCCTCAGCGTTTGAATCATAGACCACGACGACATCGAACGCCGGATAATCCTGCTGAAGTATGGCCGCGATCCACTCGTCGAGCACATCCTCCTCACAACTCGCAATGAGAACGACCGTCAGCGTGGCGGGAGATTCCGACGGACTGACGTCCTGATCCTCTTCGGGAGATGCGCCGGCCGTCCACATCGGCCGCAGACCGATGGCCAATTGCCAGATCATGGCTATCGCCATGACCGCAAGGATTATGATAGAGAGCGTGGTGATCATAAACAAAAGAAATCGTTCCGGTTATCCGTCACAATCAATTTGCGAATTTATGTAAAAATCCCGAAATGTCAAAACCCGGTCAGCTACCTGAGTATTACTGTTTATTCTGAGCTACCCTTATATCAGAAAGGTGGGAGGTCGGTCAGCCAGTCGCGGTCGGCAGGGGTCGGAGGGGTCTGGGGACGGAACGGCTCGCCGTATGGACGGCGTCCTCCGGGACCGAGTCGGGGAGGAGCGGGGTCATCACCGAGATCCGAAAAGTCAAGCCGGCGAGATTCCGCTGTTCCCTGGCCGAGGCGTGCGCGCAGGTCTGCGACCGTCTGTGTGAGGTTTGAGATGCGGGCCTTGAAGCCGGAGCGCTCGGCGGCGATCCTGTCGAGACGTTCGTTTATCTTCATCGCCTCTTCCTCATATCCGGCCAGCTCGGCATCTCGCTCCGCGAGCCGTTCGCGGAGCTCTTCGTTCATGGCCCTTTCCTTCTCGAGTCCGAGCAGAAGATCTTCTGCTTTCGCGTTGGCCCCGGCGAGGGCCTTTCTTGTGTCGGCAAGCTCATCGCGAAGTCCCGAGACGGCGCTTTCGAGAATCCGTTTCTCCTCCTCGAGAAGGGCGGCGCGTTGTGTCAGCGTCCGTTCGACTTCCAGAAGACGGTCGATCTCAATCTGCTTCTTCCCCGGTCCGAACATTGCCGTGATGCTCCGGATCCGAATGATCCGGCTTGCGAACGATTCCCTCAGACTTGCGGCCGTTGATGGCGATTGTCAGCGGATCTGCAAATTCAACGATGCGGAGATGATCTGATTCATAGACAGCAGGTCGCGAAGCGAGATAATCCATGTCGATATATCCGTTTCCGGCCGAGGGATCGATGGTGAAATAGCCGACTCCGAAGCTCGTCAGGTTCTGGAAGAAATGGGTGCCCTGTGAGGGCTCGATGCGGTAGCCCGGAAGGGCTGATTCGACTATCAGCCTTGCTCCGGCGATCTGGGGCCACTTGACGGGGATTCCGAGCGCGGAGTCAGACGAGCCCCAGCGTCCCGGCCCCACGAGAACGTATGGTGTGTTTCCGTCGACGAACTGCTTGTTGATCTTCTCCACTTCGAGCGCAAGCTCCGGATTTACGGCCGGATCGAAGCTTTCGGGCTTCACATAGACCACGTGGCGGACATTGTCCATCAGGCCGTGGCCGAGCGCCGTGTCGGAGCGCATGATCAGCTCGCTGTCGGGAACTTCGAGTATGCTGTCGTCGAGCATCTCTTTCTTGTCGACGATCGGTCGGATCTGGAGCCAGTAGACGCTCCCCTTGTGTTGCTTGTCGCGCATCACGTCGGGATTGATCACGCCGGCGAACTCAATTTCGACCGGGCGTCCCATCTCATACTGGCCTGTGGTCAGCATGAAGTCGATTATCTTGGCCAACGGGAAGATCTCCTGTTTCAGGACGTTGGCGAATGTCACGAGCTTGCGTCCGGGACCGAACGATGTGTCGCGGATCATCCGGTCGTTGGCGTCGAAAGTCGAGACGACATAGTTCAGCGCCCCGGTCTTGAAGGCATCGGCAACCGGAATCTTCCGGATGTTGAAGCTGTCGTCAGTCGTGAAGTGTTCCGACTCCTCGGCCTTCATCGGGAGTCCGAACAGATAGGTCTGTGTGTCGCGGAGGGCGAGATCTACGGTCGAGGTCTGGAGCACCTTGGAGGGGTGCTTCGGAGAGAAGCGGAGGGCCATGCCTCCGTCCACGATATATTTTCCCAGTCCGGCCGCCACTTCGGCGACGCCATCCTCCGCAACTTCGTCGTTCAGAGGATAATAGTTAAGTGAACGGCCGACACCGGAGAATGTCGGATAATAATATTCGCCGTGGCGCTCGCCGACGACCTCCTGGAGGATGACGGCCATCTTCTCCTGGTCGATCACGTTGCTGGTCGCGTTCATGTAGGCCTTCGAATCCGCGAAGAAGACCGAAGCGTAGACACTCTTGACGGCCTCTTCGAGAAGGTGGAGCATCTCGAGATGATCCGCAAGGTGGGGAATCATATATGTGGAATAGATTCCGGCGAAAGGCTGGTAATGTGAATCCTCGAGAAGCGACGATGAACGGACGGCGAGGGGACGGTCGACTACGTCGAACAGCGCCATGAAATCCTCCTTGAGCGTCTCGGGAAGCTCAGCTTCGAGGAAAGCCTCGAGGATCTCGTCGTCCGGGCGGTCCGAGAGTGCTATAGGATAGAGGTTGTTGGTCTCCATGAATTCATCGAAGATATCCGTGCAGAGCACGACAGTCCTCGGAATCTGGATCTGGACACCGTCGAAATCATCACACTCAGGGTGACGCTTGATTATCTGGTCGATGAAAGCCAGACCGCGACCCTTGCCGCCGAGCGAGCCGTCGCCGATGCGGGCGAAGTTGGAATAGCGGTCGAAGCGGTCCTTGCGGAAGACAGCGACAACACCGCGGTTTTTCATCCGGCGGTATTTGACGATGCACTCGAAAATAAGCTTCTTGACCGCGAGGGCCTGGTCGGGGCGTGTGAAGCGGTAGCCCCGGATGGCCTCAGCTATGGGGAAGAGGGCGCGGCTGTAGAGCCAGCGCGAGAAATCGTTCGTCTGGCTGTGGGCGAAGAGAGCATCGTCGGGGAAGTCGAATATGCTGCGCTGGAGATCCTTCAGGTCACGTATCCGCATGATCTCGCGGCCCGTCGCCGGATCCTTGACGATGAAGTCGCCGAAACCGAACATGTAGCCCACTGCCCGGCGCAGGTCGAGCGGCAGTGTCTTGGAGTTCTTGTCGAGGAACAGATAGCCTTCGGCTTCGGAAATTTCGCGGTTCTCGCTCTCCTGGCTCTCGATGATGATAGGCAGATACGGAATCCTTTCGCGGACATATTTCGCGAACTGGAGTCCGGCGTGGGGATCTTTCTTGCCGTCGCGCGGGAAACGCATGTCGGAGATGACTCCGAGAAGATGGTCGCCATACCGGTCAAAGAGCTCGACAGCCTCCTCATAATCGCGGGCGAGGAGCACCTTCGGACGTCCGCGCATGCGGAGCATCCTTTCGTGTTCGTTCAGTGCCTCGGTCGAGAATATCATCGACTGCTTCAGCAGATACTTGAACAGATGGGGCATGATCGAGGAGTAGAACCTGATTGAATCCTCGACGACAAGTATAGCCTGGACGCCGACCTCGAGAATGTCGTTCTCGGCGTTCATGCGGTCCTCGATAAGCTTGATGATGGCCAGGATCAGGTCTACGTTTCCGAGCCACGAGAAGACATAGTCCACGCCTCGCAGGTCTTCGTCGGCAATGCGCCGGCGAACCTCTTTCGAGAAGGGGGTCAGGACGACGAAGGGGATGTCGGGATACATCCTGTCGATCTCCTTAGCCTCGCGGAATGTCTCGCTGACGTCAACGCCCGGCATCGCGATGATGAGGTCGAAGCTCTTCGAAGCGAGTTCGGCACGTGCCTCCTCATAATTGGCCACTTTCGTGAAACGCGGGGGAGAGGAGAGGTTCAGACCGACATATTCGAAATATATCTGTTCGTCCACTCGTCCGTCTTCCTCCATCATGAACGCATCGTATGGCGTCGCGATCAGGAGGACGTTGAAGATCCGGCGTTGCATCAGGTTCTGAAACGCCGTGTCCTTGAGATAGAGTGTGCTCAGGAGGGTATCGTTGACGCTGTCCATGGTCTTTTATGTGTTTCCGAAGAGGAGCCGTATAAGGACGGGCTCTCCGGATAGGGTCTTATTTGTTGCGGGAGAGGTAGAGGTCGAGCGCGGCGCTCATCGACGGAGCCTCGGGCGACGGGGCGGCGAAGTCGAGACGCAGACCGGCTTCGGCCACAGCCTTGGCGGCCGGTGTCCCGAAAGTCGCGATCACGGTGTCCTTCTGCTCGAAGTCCGGGAAATTCTTCTGGAGGGCCTTGATTCCGATCGGACTGAAGAAAATGAGCATGTCGTAATCGAACTTCTCGTCCGGTGTGAAGTCGTTGCTGACCGTGCGGTACATCACCGCTTCGGTCACATCGAGACCCTTGCTCCGGAGGAAGGTTATGTCGGCGTTATTGCGCACCTCAGGAACGGGAAGAAGGAATTTCTCCTTGTGGTTCTTCTGGAGGGCGGCGATCAGCTGAGGATCGTCGAGCTTGCCTGTGAGTCCGAAGGAGATCTTCCGCTTGCGGTAGACTATATATTTCTGGAGATAGAGGGCGATAGCCTCGCTGGTGCAGAAGTAGCGCAACGTGTCGGGCACGTTCACCCGGTTCTCTTCACAGAGACGGAAGAAATGGTCCGCGGCATGGCGCGATGTGAAGATGATCCCAGTGTAGTCGGCCAGGTTGAGTTTCTGCTGACGGAATTCCTTGCTGGTCAATCCCTCGACCTTGATGAAGGAGCGGAACACAATCTCAACATCGTGTTTGGCCGCAATTTCGGAATAGGGGTTTTTTTCGGAAGTCGGTTTCGGCTGTGAAACCAGGATTTTCTTTATATTCATTCTTTATTATCTCACCGGATTCGATCAAGTTCCAGCGCTCCCGCGTAGGCGAGGACAAGCGGAACTATTTCAAGACTGCAAAGATAGTACAAAAAGAGCACCCAAGACGAACCTTGGCTGAAAAAAATACGGAATCCTTTATATAAGAAGAGAATTTTAGACAGAATGTAGCCCGCGGCGGCTATCGTGAGCATGGTCGTGATTTCGGAAGGATAGCAGAGCGTCAGAAGGGCGACCGGAAAGAGAAATACGGAAAGTATACCGTTTGTCGCCGCATATCCGCGTACCCACAATGACGTGTGGGTGGAGTCGGAAAAGACGTTTCCGACCATCCAGTAGGCGAAGAACATCATCAGCGTGTAGAGCCCGGCCGTCGGCAGCGAGCTGTGAAGGACAGTCTGCGGAAGATCCCATGTATCTGTCGTCCGGCAGACGACACAGCCGAGCAGGATGGCTGCCCCGGCGATCCAGAAGATGTTCAGCAGGACCAGGAAAGAGGTCTCGCGGACGGTGTCGTCGAAAGCGTTCCGCCGCTCGCGGACTTCGGTGATGTCTTTCCAGAGCGAGACGATATATTTCCCGTTGTTCTTGAAACGGATCGCGACTATCACGAAACAGAGCAGCAGGCCCCCGATCAGCCACGACATGGATGTGTCGGGCTCGGGTATGGCGGGGTAGGGGGCCGGAGCCTCAATGGTCACGCCCCAGACCGCCGGAATCGTGTCGGCGGCTATGGAATCGACGGCGGTGGTGTCGGCCGGGACCGTTACGGGCATGGCCTGTCCGGCCGCAAGAGACGGGGCTGTCATTTCAGCCAGCCCTCCTTCCTGTACCAGGCCACGGAACGACGTATTCCCTCCTCGAGAGGTACCGAGGCGCGGAATCCGAACCCGCGTGCCGCTTTCGAGGTGTCAACGGCCCAGTTCCGCTGTTTCATGATCCGGAATTTATCGCTGTTGAGGGTCGAGGGCTTACCTTTTATCACCCCGATCTTTTCCGCAACCCAGCTGACGGCCTTGACCGCGAACATCGGCATCTTCATCGGGATCACGATCTTTTTCCCTATTTCATCGGCCGCCATTTTCCGGAACTCAGCCTGGGAATAAACCCTTTCTTCGGCTATGTTGTAGACTTCACCGGTCCGTGCCTTTTCGAGAGCGTCATAGACGGCAACGGCCAGATCCTCGACATAGATGAAGGAAAGATACTGCCTTTTGTAGCCAACGGAGAAGTCGAAACCTTTCGCGATCGAATCGAACATCAGGTAATAGTCGCGGTCGCGCGGACCGTAGATCCCCGTCGGACGGAATATTATAAATGGTATCCCGCTCATCGTCAGTTCCATCTCCGCCTTCAGCTTCGAGGCGCCATATCGCGTGTTGGGATGCGGGATCATATCTTCGGTGAATGGCCGGCCCCCTTTCTCGTCACCCACACCGACGGCCGAGAGCGACGACATGTAGAGGAACCGCTCCGGAATCATTGCGGAGTCCTTCAGGGCTTCGAGGAACGACCGGAGATAGCCGGCGTTGATGCGCGCGAAGTCGGAGAAGCGCAGGCATTTCGTCGCCCCGAGATTATAAATTATCCAGTCCCACCGTTCCCCTTCGGGAAGAGTCCCCCGGAGTGCCGGCGCGAGTGATTCCGGATTGTCGAAATCAAGTTCGATGAATTTCAGGCGCGGATCCTGAAGATAGCGGCGCGATGTCGTGGCGCGCACGCCGGCCCACACCTCGAACCCGCGTTTCAGGCCCTCCGCGGCCAGAAAACCTCCGACAAATCCCCCGGCCCCAACGATAAGTACCCTTTTCATAGTCGTTTCTTTTATAGCCGTTTCCTTTTTTGTCACATCTCCTTTTATATCAGTTCGCCTTTCAGCGTGGCCGATGTTGCCGACAGGATCCTGACCTTCACGAAATCGCCCGGCTTGCAGTCCCCTTTGGGGAAGACAACCATCTTGTTCTGTGACGTACGTCCCGAGAGCTCGTCGCCGCTTCGCTTGGAGCGCCCTTCGACAAGCACTTCGAACAACTTGCCGATGTCCCGGCGGTTGCTTTCGAGCGAAAGCTCGTTCTGGAGCGATATCATCCGGTTCAGACGCTCGATCTTCACCTCTTCAGGGACATTGTCCGGGAGATGCTTCGAAGCAAATGTGCCGGGACGTTCGGAATAGCGGAACATGAAGGCGCTGTCGAAGGCCGCCTCGCGCATCAGGTCGAGGGTCTGTTGGAAATCCTCTTCTGTCTCGTCGTGGAATCCCGTGAACATGTCGGTAGAAAGACCGGCATCGGGGAGGATACGGCGGATTGCCGCGACACGGTCGAGATACCATTCGCGGGTATATTTACGGTTCATTGCCTGCAGGACTGCGTTCGAACCGCTCTGGACCGGAAGGTGGATGTGGCGCGCGATGTTTGGATGAGCCGCCATCACATGCAGCGTCTCGTCGCTCATGTCCTTCGGGTGTGAGGTCGTGAAGCGTATCCTCATGTCAGGAGCCGCCTCGGCCACCATCGCGAGCAGTTCGGGGAATCCGACCGGCTCATGTCCCTCTTCCTCATACCGATAGGAGTTTACGTTCTGGCCTAAGAGCGTGACCTCCTTGAAACCGCGTTCCCTCAGGTCGGCGAGCTCACGCAGGATCGACCCGGGCTGACGCGAACGCTCCCGACCCCTCGTGTAGGGGACGATGCAATACGAGCAGAAATTGTTGCATCCCCTCATGATGCTGATGAATCCCCCTGTCCGCGAATCGCCGAGGCGCCGCGGCATCACATCCCGGTATGTCTCCGTCGTGCTCAGTTCGATATTGATTGCCTTCTCGCCGTTCTCGGCGGCCGCGACGAGATTCGGAATGTCCAGATATGCATCCGGCCCGGCGACGATGTCGACACCGTAGTCCGTCAGCAGCTTCTCCCGGATCCGCTCCGCCATACAGCCGATGATCGCGATGATCACCCTGTGGTTCAGCTTCCTGCGCAGCGACTGCCAGTATCGGATCCGCGAATATATCTTCTGTTCGGCATTCTCGCGGATCGAACATGTGTTGATGATCACCGCCGAAGCCTCATCGTCATTTTCCGTCAGGTCATAGCCGGCCATGTCCATCATCGAGGCGACGACTTCAGAATCGGCCACATTCATCTGGCAACCGTATGTTTCGATGCGCACTTTCGGCGAAATCGTGCAGTTTTTTTGGTCCGGAGCCAAAAATATATTGCTTTTCCTTTTCATTTACGGCAGATATGTGTTAATTTTGTCGCAAAATTACCATTAAAATCTAAACGTTACAAATGAGTATCCCTTTTATCACAGCCGAAGAGGCTGCCGCGTACATCAAGAACGGAGATAATGTGGGCTTCTCGGGCTTCACAGCCTCGGGTACTCCCAAAGTAGTAACGGTAGCTCTCGCAAAGCGTGCGAAAGAGCTCCATGAAAAAGGCGAACCCTTCAAGATCAATCTCTTCACTGGAGCATCTACCAACGACCACGTCGACGGTGAGCTCGCCCGTGCTGAGGCTATCGCCATAAGAACTCCCTATCAGAGCCATCCCGACGCGCGCAAGCTCGCGAACGCCGGAAAGATGAACTACTTCGACACACATCTTTCTCACGTTTCGCAGGATCTGCGCTACGGCTTCTACGGCGATCTTGACGTCGCCGTGATCGAAGCGACCGAAATCAGCCCCGACGGCGAAGTGATCCTCGGCGCCGGTCTCGGAATGTCTCCCACGATCGCAATGATGGCCAAGAAAGTCATCATCGAGCTTTCGTCATACTACACGACATCATTCCGTGGTTTCCACGACAACTACGTTCCCCTCGATCCTCCTCACCGTCGCGAGATTCCCATCTATAAACCCTCGGACCGCATCGGTTCCACAGTCCTCAAGATTGATCCGGCTAAGATCATCGGTATCGTTCCCTCGAACGACTCCGAGAGCATCAAGCCCTTCACCGCAGCTGACGAAGTGACCCAGAAGATCGGTGACAATGTCTGCCGCTTCCTCGCCGAACAGCTCCGCTCCGGCAAGATGCCCAAGGAATTCCTCCCGATCCAGTCCGGCGTGGGCAACGTTGCTAATGCTGTCCTCTACGGTCTCGGCGAGAACCCCGACATCCCCGAGTTCGAGATGTACACCGAGGTTATCCAGGACGCTGTGATGCACCTGATGCTCGACGGCAAATGTAAATTCGCCTCTACCTGCGCCCTGACCTTCTCCGACGAAGCGATGACCCACTTCATGGACAACATCGACTTCTTCCGCGACAAGATCCTGATGCGCCCCGGCGAGATCTCCAACAGCCCCGAGGTTGTACGCCGACTCGGCCTGATCGCCATGAACACCGCCCTCGAAGCCGACATCTTCGGCAACGTGAACTCCACACACGTTCTCGGAACCAAGATGATGAACGGCATCGGCGGCTCGGCCGACTTCTCGCGCAACGCATACCTCAGCATCTTCTCCTGCCCCTCGATCCAGAAAGGCGGAAAGATCTCGGCGATCGTCCCGATGGTCAGCCACGTCGACCACTCCGAGCACTCGGTGAAGGTTCTCGTGACAGAGCAGGGTGTCGCAGACCTCCGCGGCAAGGATCCGCGCCAGCGCGCAGAGACAATCATCGAGAACTGCGTTCATCCTATGTATAAGGAGATGATGTGGGACTACCTGAAACTCTCTCAGGGCGGCCACACACCCCACAACCTCAAGGCGGCCTTCGCACTCCACGAGACCTTCATGGAATGCGGCGACATGTCCCAGACCGACTTCGGCCGTTTCGTCTGAATCCAACCCATCGGAACATACAGTTAGAACCTGAATACAAATGGCGACACAACCTGAGGCTGTGTCGCCATTATCGTGATGTCATATTTTACATGATATCATATTTTACAAGGTGTCATATTTTACAAGGAGTCACATTATTCATGGCGACATAATTCATGGTTCCATATTTTATAGGGTGGAGTATTTTACATGATGTCATAATATTCATGATGAAAAATAAGGAGACTTTCTATCGTTAACATTGTTAATTAACACTGTTAAAATTTACAAAAATACCTTAACGAATCGATCAATAAGTTATTTTTGTCCCTGCAATCAGGCCAGCCCGTTTTTTCTCTCTCAGAATATGTATGATTTCAGATTGAATTTGAACTGACATATTCTCAGCCTGTCGCCGGGGAGGGGCAGGAAATTCCATGGAAACTACAAGATACAGGTGAGTGGCATGAAAAACTTTTCTCCGTCCGCCCCGGCGGTCCGGGGAATATAGAAAGATAGCGGACCTTCACAGACCGTCCCCCGGTGTGTGGAGGGCTTTGTCGTGTCTTCCCCAAAGACCCCCAAAGCCCTTAAAGTCCCCAAGGACCCTAAAGTCCCTAAAGTCCTTAAAGACCTTAAAGACCTTAAAGACCTTAAGGACCTTAAAGACCTTAAAGCTCCTAAGGACCTTAAAGCCCTTAAAAGCCCCCAAGGCCCCCAAGGCCCTGAACCGAAAATCGAGACAATAACCATAATAACCAATGTAGAACTAATTTATTCACGCATGAAGAACATCTGTTTTCATCTGAATGGTAGAGTCTGGGTCACGATCCTCATGATCTTGACGATGACTTTTCCTGCATTAGCTCAACGCATTACCGTACACGGCACAGTCGTGGACGAACTCGGTGATGCCCTGATTGGTGCTACCGTAATGGAAAAAGGCACCAACAACGGCACAGCCGCGGATATCGACGGTAATTTCGAGCTGAGTGTGCCTTCAAACGCTACCCTCGTGGTCAGCTATGTCGGCTATGACCCTATGGATGTGGCTGTAAACGGCCGCACCGAGCTCAACATCGTGATGAAAGAAAACGCCACGATGCTTAAGGAGACTGTCGTGATCGGTTACGGTACCGTCAAGAAATCCGACGCAACCGGTTCGATCGCAATGGTGATGCCCGATGAGGTCGAGGCCGGTATCTCGACTTCAGCCCAGGATCTTCTGACAGGCGCCTCTCCCGGTGTCGTTGTTACAAGCTCCGGTGGTCAGCCCGACGGCGCGGCTACTATCCGTATCCGCGGTGGCGCATCTCTGAACGCCTCCAATGACCCGCTGATCGTCCTCGACGGTGTGCCTCTTTCTTCAGACGGCATCTCCGGCATGGGCAACGCCCTCGCGATGATCTCCCCGGACAACATCGAATCAATGACCATCCTGAAGGATGCTTCCGCAACAGCCATCTACGGTTCCCGTGCATCGAACGGTGTGATCATCATCACAACCAAGAAAGGTAAATCGGGCCGTCCTCAGGTGAACTTCTCCGCAAGCATGCGTGTAGACACTGCCCGCAAGAAATGGCAGGTTCTCGGCGCTCACGAGTATTCCAACATCATCCGCAACTATTGGGGTGAGGAATCTCAGGCAGCCGCAGCTCTCGGCGATTATGACACAGACTGGCAGAGCGAGGTGCTCCGCACAACCGTCTCCCAGGACTACAACCTCTCGATCGGCGGTACCGTCGGCTTCCTTCCCTATCGCGTCAGCGGTTCGTACACCCAGAACGAAGGTATCCTCCTCGATTCGAGAATGCAGCGTGTGACTGCCGGCTTCAACCTGACTCCGCAGTTCTTCGGCGGCCTGCTGAAAGTCAACGCAAACGTCAAGGGTTACTACATCCGCAACAACTGGACCGACGAAGGTGCGATCGGCTCGGCCATCGGCTTCAACCCGACCCTCCCCGTCCACACATACGCTGAGACAGGCAACCCCGATTTCCCCTACTTCTACAACGGCTGGACGACAATCGTCGGCAAGAACCAGGCCTTCAACATCAACGCGGCCATGAACCCCGTTGCCCTGATCAAGGAAGTAGACAACTATTCTGACGTATATCGTTCGAACGGTAACCTCCAGATCGACTATGCCTTCCACTTCCTCCCCGAGCTCCGCGCAAACCTGAACCTCGGTTATGACGTGACGAAGTCAACTTCCCACACCACAACCGCACAGAACTCGCCCAACTCATGGAACGGCGGTGACAAGAACGGTATGGGATACTACAACGAGTACTATGCGATGTACCGCAACACTCTGCTCGACTTCTATCTCAACTATAAGAAGGATTTCGACGCTATCGAATCGTCTCTCGACGTGACTGCAGGTTACGGCTGGCAGCGCTTCGACGACCACAACCGCAGCAACGGAACGATCCGCAAGACTTACGGCTTCCTCGCTCCGGCCGACAACGGCGGTCAGCTCCTCGTCGATCCCGAATCTATCGACAAGATCGGTACTCCGATGGGCACAGTTTATCCCTATCAGTCCGGTAACCTGATCCTCGTCTCTTTCTTCGGACGTATCAACTACACATTCAAGGATACATACCTCCTGACATTCACTCTTCGTGACGACGGAACATCACGCTTCTCGAAAGACAACCGCTGGGCACTCTTCCCCGCTGTCGCACTCGGCTGGAAGATCAACAACATGCCCTTCATGGAGAGCGTCCGCGCCAACATGAACGAGTTCAAGCTCCGTCTCGGATGGGGTGTCACCGGCCAGCAGGCCGTAGGCGGATACTTCCCCTATCTGGCGACTTACTCCCAGTCAACCGACGGTTCGTTCTATCCCAACATGTACACCGGTCAGTATGTCCAGAACGGCCAGCTCGTCTCCAACACATACTATCCCAACGGTTACAACGCAAACCTCAAGTGGGAGCAGACAACCACATGGAACGTCGGCCTCGACATGGGCTGGTGGAACAACCGCCTCAACGTCGCTCTCGACTGGTATCTCCGCGACTCGAAAGACCTTCTCGCATTCGTGACCGCAACTCCCGGTGCCTTCACGACCAACATGCTTGACCAGAACATCGGTTCTCTCCGCAACATCGGTATCGAGGGCACGATCAGCGCCAAGCCCGTCGTGACCGACGACTGGAACTGGAACACCTCTCTGAACGTCGCTTGGAACAAGAACGAGATCACCAAGCTCAACAACGAGGGCACAGCAGTCCTCACGGGCGGTATCTCCGGCGGTAACGGCAACACCTGTCAGATCCACCAGGTAGGCTATCCCGCTTACTCGTTCTATCTCTACGAGCAGGTTTATGACCAGAACGGCAAACCCATCGAGGGTGCATACGTCGACCAGGACGGTAACGGCCAGATCGATGCGAACGACCTGATCATCAAACACTCGCGCGATCCGAAGGTGACAATGTCCTGGAACAACAACATCTCCTGGAAGAACTGGGACCTCGGCTTCCAGCTCCGCGCCTCGATCGGCAACTACGTCTACAACAACGCCCTTTCAGGCAACTCAACACTTTCAGAAACCTTCCGCAACGGTCTGTCGAACATGATCAAGTCCGACTTCTACTTCCAGGGTGGCGAGACAACCAACACTTATCTCTCCGACTACTGGCTCGAGAACGCCGGCTTCGTCCGCTGTGACAACATCACACTCGGCTACACATGGCCCGACCTGATCGACAACCATCTGCGTCTGCGCGTCTATGGCGCCGTTCAGAACCCCTTCGTGATCACAAAATACAAGGGTCTCGACCCCGAGGTATTCTCCGGTATCGACAACAACGTTTATCCGCGTCCCGTATCGTTCACACTCGGCGTGATCGCAACTTTCTGATTCAAACACAAACCTGAAATCAAATGAAAGCAAAATTCTCAAAATATTTCCTCGGTGCCGCCGCAGTCGCCGCCATCGGCCTGACCTCCTGCGTCGGTGACCTCGACCAGCTGCCCAAGGATGACCGCACAACCGTGGCCGCCGACTTCGCGGCCGATCCCCGCGGTTACATCGGCGGTGTGATGGGCAAGTGCTACAGCGGTCTCGCCATCTCCGGCCAGACCGGCGCCGGCTCCTCAGACATGTCCGGCCTCGACAACGGCCGCTCATGCTACTCGCGTGCAATCTTCATGCTCAACGAGTTCACAACCGACGAGTGCTCATGGATCTGGAAAGACTCCGGTGTCTTCGACCTCTGCACCGACACATGGTCCTCGAACAACGAGAACATCTTCGGTACATACTCCCGTCTCTATGTCCACATCGCAGTCTGCAACGACTTCCTCCGTCTGATCAAGGACGCCGGCTCATACGGCATCAGCCTCTCTGACATCCAGGACGACGTCGACCAGTTCGTGATCGAGGCCCGCATCCTCCGCGCCCTCAGCTACTATTATGTAATCGACCTCTTCGGCAACGGTGCATACGCATGGGACAGCCAGATCGCAGGTCAGGAACCTCCCTACACCAAGCGTGCTGACCTCTTCAACATCGTGACCGAAGATCTCGAGGACGCAGTCAAGGAGTGGGAAGCCAAGGGTGCCGACCGTCCCGTCCAGTACGGCCGCATCGGAATCGACGCCGCCTACGCCCTTCTCGCGAAGTTCTACCTCAACGCCCAGACATGGGGTTGCGGCGACCGCTATGCCGACTGCTGGAAATATTGCGAAAAGGTCATCAAGCGCCATGACGTGAACGCCAACCACGGTCTCGCGAAAGACTACCTCTCGGTGTTCTGCGCGACCAACGACATGTTCGCTCCCGGCGGTTCTCTGGCCGACCAGAACGAGATCCTCTGGAATATCCCCTACAAATATCGCGTGACCGTCACTGTCGACGGCAAGGAACAGCAGATCGCCGGCACTCAGTCCTATGGCGGTTCTTCATTCCTCATCCTGGCCGCTATCTCCGACCAGACCGACCAGACTCCGGGCTGGTACGGCATCAACGGTCAGTGGACCTGTATGCACGCCCGCAAGGAATTCGTCCTCAACAACTGGGACTTCCAGGACGGCAAGTGTGACGACGCCCGCACATACCTCTGGCTGACAAGCGAGAGCGGCTTCAACGTCGACAACACCGACTTCTCGACCTACAGAGACGGTTACGTTCCCGTGAAGTTCACCAACGTCGAGTGTAACGCCGACGGCACAATGCCCCGCTGGCAGCAGCCCGCGGAAGACGACAAGGGCAACGCCCTCGCCGGAGCAGGCCTCAACCGTGCCGGCAAGCACGATCTCACCGACAAGAACAACTATGGCGTGAAGGCGACTGCCGACTTCGCAGACACCGACTATCCTATCATCCGTCTGGCCGAGATCTACCTGACCGCAGCTGAGGCTTACCTCCGCGGAACCGGTGTCGGAAACGCTGCCGACGCGCTGAAGTATGTCAACTACGTCCGCGAGCGCGCATCGGGCGCATACACCGACTACCACTATGCAGTGACTCCCTGGAACCAGGCCGAACTCACTCTCCCGAACCTCCTGAGCGAACGCGCACGCGAGCTCTACTGGGAGAACAACCGCCGCACGGACCTCGTCCGCTTCGGCATGTTCACCGGCACGACATTCAACTGGTCATGGAAGAACAACGTGGCTACCGGTGCAGGCATCCCCTCGCACATGGATATCTTCCCGCTTCCCAACATGGTGATCAACTCCTATAGCTCTTCGTTCCCCCAGAACCCCGGCTATTGATCGCTCCTAATCAACTAATTCAGAACAAAGCATGAAAAAAATATCGATTCTGATGATGGCGGCCGTCGCAGCCTGCGGGCTGATGACTTCCTGCAAGAGCGACACCCAGCCCCGTCTCGACAAACCGACCGAGTTTGTCCTCAACAAGCCCTCGATGGCCAACCAGACCTACATCCTCCGGGCCGGTGGCGAAGGTGAGGACGCAACCTCGACAACAGTTGACCTGACCGTGTCACAGCCCAACTACGGCCTCGGCGTGGTCACCCAGTATCAGCCCCAGATCTCGCTGACAGGCGATTTCAATGACGCCGTCCTCGACGAAGACGGAAATGTAGTCACTCCGGCTACATACGCCAATATCCGCACCGTCGACACACAGGCCAAGATCTCTATCTCCGCCTTTGACATGTCTGTTGCCGTCAACGAACTCAACGGCATCACCGACATGGATCAGGAGGACTACTTCAACGAGCACTTCGCCAACAAGCCTCAGCATATCTACGTCCGCGTCCTCGCCTACGTTCCCCACGCTGAATACAGCCGCATATACTCGAACGTGATCGAGATCAACGTTGTGCCTTACTTCGCAGTAGCCGTTCCCGGAAACATCTGGCTGATCGGTGAATGGACAGGTTGGGACATCACCAACGGTCACAGTTCCGACAAACCCCTCGTGCTCCTCTACGAGCCCGAGAACGCAATCGGCAGCAAGATCTACAGCGCGACTATCTCCGTTCCCGAAGGCGAGAACCCCGGAACCTTCCGCTTCTACACAGCCCTCGGCGACTGGGAGAACAACTCCGTAGGTTCGCAGGTTGATGACAACGGAATCCCCGTTCCCGTCGATCCCGACACCCTGACATACGAAGGCGATGCCGTAGACGGCAAGGGCTCATGGAGCATCTCTAACTGGGCTGACGTCACCGGCGGTGCCGCCGCTCAGCTGAAGATGACTGTCGACATGAGCGGCACAGGCTATAAGGTTTATTTCACCGTAATCCTTTAAGTGAGTCCAACCGAAAGCATTCATCAACACCGGCCGTCCGGAGCCCGTTCCGGAAAACGTCTGACCCCGGACGGCCGGCATTCAAAAATCGAACAAAACGCACATGAAAAAAATAGGAATCTTTTGCGCAGCACTGCTCGCCCTCGGATTCACAGCCTGTGACGACACCTCCGATCTCGGAAAGATGCAGATCAACGAGCAGGAAGGGGTGATGGAGGCAAACGGTGTCGGAATCACCTACCTCGGCGGTTTCGAAACCGGCTCGCTCAACCTGGAAGGCAACGAAGGCAAGGAAATAGGTCTCCTCGCCTGGACAGTGACCGACGAGAAATACACCATGTCTGAAGATCAGCACCCGTTCTTCCGTCTCCGCGTCGCTTCCGACGACAGCTTCTCCGATCAGCTGACAATTGATCTGGCCGATAGCGAGACCAACCCGAATGAGGTGCTCGTCTCCGCTGACGCCCTCAGCGACGCCGTGATCACCCTCTACGGCCGTCAGCCCGTCTCCCGCAAGCTCTGGATCGCTGTCGAAAGCTATGTAGTCTCCGGCTCACAGCTTCTCGTGACAAACAACGCCCTCGGAAAGAAGGAAATCTCAGTCACACCGATGCTCGATCCGGCTTACGCCTCTGTTGAGCCCGTATACTATATCATGACCTCGCTCAACGGCATGACTATCGGCAACGCCGTCAAGATGGACCACAGCGCCCTCCACCAGTATGACGATCCCGTCTTCAGCTACGTCTTCGATCTGACCGAAGATGACCTGACTGCCGGAAACTTCCAGTGGAAGATAGTTCCCGAATCAGCCTTCAACTCGGGCGATGTCAACGCATGCTATGGTGTCGCAGCCGACACTGAGGCCGACGTCCTCACCGGTGAGCTCGTTCTCAACGGCAAGGCCGGCGAACTCACTGCCGCTTCCAAGTATCTGCTGACAATCAACGCTCTCGAAAACACCTACAACATTTCTTACGCAGCCGACGAGCTCTATGTCTGGACTCCGAAGAACGCCTTCACACGCGCCTGCCTGCTGACTACACAGGACAATGTCAACTTCTCCGGCGCCGCTGTTATCCTCGGCAACTGGAAACTGACAGCCCAGAAGGACTTCAAGGGTCTTCAGTTCGGTAACGGCAAGGACATCGAGGCAGGTCACCTGATGGCCGGCAGCAAGTCCACACCTGTTGTGACCGAGACCCAGGGTCTGAAGTGGTTCGACGTCAACCTCGCCACACTGACCTATAAGATCCAGGATATCGAGACTCTTGGTCTCGTCGGAACAATGACTGCATGGGGCAACGTCGAAGATGGTGGCCAGCCCGATATCGAGATGACTCCTTCTGCAGACTTCTTCACATGGACAGCAAATGACGTTGTGTTCAACGAAGACGGCATGTTCAAGATCCGTTCCAACGGAAACTGGGACGGCTTCAACCTCGGCGGTGATGTTGACAACCTCAACTATGGCGGTGACAACATCAATATCGAAGCCGGCAAGTACGACATGGTCCTCACAATCGGTCTCGATCACGTCTACTCACTG
Source organism: uncultured Sangeribacter sp. (assembly GCA_964393395.1). GTDB lineage: Bacteria > Bacteroidota > Bacteroidia > Bacteroidales > Muribaculaceae > Lepagella. Next base: position 12,563 of record CAYMTQ010000001.1, on the reverse strand, counting down.
ACAATCACAAAGAAGTAAGAAACTTCCCGACAGATTGAAGCAACCAACTCAATACACATTGAAGTAAGCAACTTCAATACCCGTTGAAGTGAGAGCTTCAATCCCAAATGACAATATAGGCTGTGTCTCAATTGACACAGCCTATTTTTCTATCCCCGTCCGTCCCCCTCTCCGCCCTTCGATCAGCTCCAAATTTTACGGAGAGCCGGGAATTCGGGGTTTTAAATTTTACGGTGAGCCGGCAAAACCGCAAAATAAATTTTACGGCACAAAATAATTTGCTAATTTTGTGGAAATTATGGAATAGAACGGAAATCGATGGAAGATAGGATATTTAAACGCAAGATTTACGACTCGATCCTCAAATGGAAACAGGAGCGGAACGGCACGACGGCGTTGCTCATAAAGGGGGCCCGGCGTGTCGGCAAATCGACCATAAGCAAGGAATTTGCCAAAAGGGAATACAGAAGTTTCATCGCTATCGACTTTGCCAAAGCCGGAAGCGACATAATGTCATTGTTCGATGATCTGAATGATCTCGATTATCTGTTTCTCAGGTTGCAGGCCATCTTCCATGTGACGCTTTACGAACGGGAGTCAGTTATCATTCTTGATGAGATTCAGCTCTGCCCGAAAGCCAGACAGGCGGTTAAGTATCTTGTCGAAGATGGCAGATACGATTACATCGAGACCGGTTCCCTCCTTTCCATCCGCAAGAACAAGGAGAATATTCTGATCCCGAGCGAAGAGACCCGGATCACGATGTTCCCCATGGACTATGAAGAATTTCTGTGGGCTTGCGGTGACACGCAGTCGATGCCACTGATCAGATACTCCTTTGAGCATCTCAAACCCCTCGGTGATGACCTGAACCGCCGCCTTCTCAGGCAATTCCGCCTCTATATGCTCGTCGGTGGAATGCCCCAGTCGGTCAATACCTATCTTTCGACCAACAATCTCGCGCGCACCGACGAGGTGAAAAGAGAGATTATCGAATTGTATTCCGATGATCTCCGTAAGATTGACCCCACCGGAAAGGCCTCGAGAATTTTCGAATCGATCCCCGGAGAGCTGGCCAAGAGCAAATTGAGGTTTGAACCCGGAAGCGTGCTGAAGAATGCCGACAGGATCGAAATTGACGGGATATGGAAGGACCTCGAGGATTCCCTGACCGTGAATTTCGCTTACAGCACGACTGACCCGTCCGTCGGGATGGGATTGCACAAAGATCTGGAGAAATTCCGGATATATCTGGGAGATACAGGATTATTCGTGACATTGGCTTTTCTGGACAGGGATGTCGCGGACAACAATATTTACACGAAACTACTTGCAGATAAACTGAGTGCGGATTTGGGATATGTATATGAAAATGTCGTGGCTCAATGTCTTCGTGCTGCCGGCCACTCGCTTTACTACTATACCTTCGCGACCGACATCACGAAAAAAAATCATTACGAGATCGATTTCCTGACAGCCGCGGGCCACAAGATCAATCCTATAGAGGTCAAGTCATCAGGATATAAGGCCCACAGGTCGCTTGATGTCTTCTGCGAGAAATATTCATCTCGTGTCGGTACTCCGATAATGCTTTACACCAAAGACCTCCGCAAAGAGGGATCCCTCCTGTATCTTCCCGTCTATATGGCTATGCTTCTCTGACCCCTCAGACGGCGGTCAGAGTAATAAAGCTGAGAAACACTAAT
>CAYMTQ010000001.1:0-10757 GCA_964393395.1 uncultured Sangeribacter sp. | reverse complement strand
CCGGCATTCTTTTTGTCGTGGGCCATCAGCGAGAGGAGTTCATCCTGCTGCTTGCATGTGAAGGGATAGACCGGATAATGATCCTTCAGATAGTGCGCGAAGACATGGAGCGCTTCGGAGGGGAGCCCGTCATAAAGATGCGACAGGATCATCTCCGTCATCAGACCGTATGCCACCGCTATCCCATGGGGCAGAGGCGTCAGCCCCTCCTCATGCTTCGACAGCGACTCATAAGCATGCCCCGCCGTGTGCCCGAAATTGAGCAGCTTCCTCAGACCCTTCTCTGTCGGATCCTCCTTCGTGATCCGCGTCTTTATCCCGACAACCTTCCTGATATTGCGGATCAAGGTCTCTTCATCCGCCAATTCGCCATCCATGGCGACCGGCGGCCGCTCCGTGATCAGAGCCGCATAAAGTCCCGCGTCAGCGATCAGAGCCGTCTTCAGCATCTCTGCATAACCCGACAGAATCTCGGCCTGTGGCAGGGTCTTCAGGAAATGAGGGTCGAAGATAATCTCTTCCGGCTGAGCGAACGCCCCCACCTCATTCTTCAATCCGTTGAAGTCAATACCCGTCTTTCCGCCGATCGCCGCATCAGCCATCGCCAGAAGCGTCGTCGGAATATAAACGGCGTGCATCCCCCGCTTGAAAGTGGCGGCTGCGAATCCGGCTATATCGGTCACGGTCCCCCCGCCGACCGCATAGACCGTGTCGTGTCGCGTCAGATTATTGTCCGACAGCGCGCGCCAGATCGCGGTCAAAGTGTCGAGCGACTTCTCTCCGTCCGGAATTACCACCATAGGGAGATCCCGCAAGTGTGGGAATCTCTCGCGGACATAATCTCCATGGAGACGGCAGACTGTTGAATCGGTGATGATCATCTGTTGTTTTCAGTCAAAGAGCGTTTGTGCCTGGTTATAGGGTTGTGCTTTTATTAAATCAACTCAAAGAATTGCCGGGACCCTCAAGAATCCGGGGCAGCGCATCGGCGAAAGCCGTCATCGAAGGGTAGATCGCCGTCGGGTGCTCAGCTTCGAATGCCGGGCGCGGGACAGGTCCTGTCGTCACGGCGTATGTCGCCAATCCGGCCGCCACTCCGGCACGAACGCCCAACGGGGCATTCTCAATCACCATCGTCTCCTCCGGAAGTGTCCCCGCGATCTGGAGTCCCCGGAGATAAGGTTCCGGATCAGGCTTGCCTCGGCTCACGTCCAGAGCCGTCACCCGCCGTTCCGGCGGAAAGGCCCCGGGATAATCCGTCTCGAGACGGTCGATCAGCGACGACTGGGCCGAGCCCGTGACGAGAACCGTGCGCACACCGTGGTCGAGCAAAGTGCGGATCATCCGGTCCGCCCCCTCCATCGGGAGCGCCGCCCCCGACTCCCGGAAATAAGCCGCCTTCCGCGCATAAAGCCGGCGGATCTCCTCCGGGTCCGGTACAGGGAGCCCGTTGCGCCTCAGCAGAAGCTCGATCGTCGCCGCCCCCGTCATTCCCTCATAAAGGAAAAACTCCTCTTCCGGAATCCTGACCCCGAGTTCCGACATCAGGCGGCTCCACGCCTTGGCGTGCTTCGGCATGGAGTCATAAAGGACTCCATCCATATCGATCAATGCTGCTTTCATATAACAAGGACTTTTCTTCGTATAACAAGGACTTTTTCTTCGTGAGATGGATTACTTTTTATCAGCCGGGGTCTGAAACTGATCCCGGGGTGTTTTGGCCGCTTCATGAATGAAGGCCTTTCCGGCCGAGCGGGCCTCGCGGACAAAATTGAACGAGACGGTCTCCAGCACGTCGGCCGTGATTGACGCCGCTTTGTCGTTGTGCCAGGACGCCCCCGTGAAGCGGAGCCGCGGATGCCTGAACTGACCCTCGATGGCGATTCCGAACGGAATCGGAATGGGGGAGTGGTCAACTCCGATATGATAATACAGTTCCCCGCCGAAGTTGTTGAGGCCTTGCAGACGGAGCCTGTAATGCGAGAAATCAAGGTCAAAAGGATAGAGTTCGATCAGGTTGTCGTGGATATTGCCCCGGATGTCGATGTCGGCGATGTGGATGTCATCATGCGAGAAAATCATCATCATCCGCGCGATCTTGTGGATGAAATGGGTCTGGTGCAGGTTCAGATGCCGTCCGCCGAGATTGACGCGGGCCGTGAAGCCGGGGAGATCCGCGCTCATCGTCGGGAAGATCCCGAGGTTGAAATCTGCTCCGAGCGCGAGAGTGCCCGAAAGGTTGACCAGCTCGGGGATATTGCGCTCGATCGAGGGGAATTTGGCATACATCTTCAGCAGATCCAGATCCGTAAGGTCCACATTTCCCTTCAGGGAGATAGAGCTGATGTCCGAAGTGTCATATATCAGACCGGCACCCGCTCCGGCGAACGTCGCCCTCATCTTCAGGTCCGGGAGCGCCAACCGTCCGTTGTCCAGCGTCAGCGAGGTCCGGAGAGGGGAGAAATCAAGATTGGTATAGAAGACGGTCTTCGCCTTCGCCTCGACACTCAGGTCAATGTTGCGCGGAAGGATCAGCGCCGTCGTGTCCTGGCGTGCGTAGCTGAGTTCACGGCGCCGTGCCTCGGCTATCGAATCGGCCTTCGACATGCGCAGTCCGGCCTCCTTGACCGCCGTCTCATACGCCCTGGCGAGCTGGTTGATGTTCAGAGTGTCGATGTCGGCGCGCAGACGGGCCCTGAGCGACGTCCTGTCGGGACGGGCCATGAAGCGGCGGAGGTTCGAGACATCACCCGAGAGCGACAGCGACGATTCCCCCGACCGGAAGCCGAAACGCCTGATCCTGACCGAATCGAGAGTCCATGCGAGATCACAGTCGCGCACAACGACCGTCGACGGATAGTCGCGCAGCCGGAGCACACCCTCCGAAAGGGCCAGGGTACCCCTCAGGTCGGTCATCGAAAGAAGCCGCAGGAGTGTGTCGGGAAGTGAGAACGTGATGAGTTCCGGAGTGTGGGGGAGACGACGGAGCATCGCCGAATCGGCGAACGCGAACGGAGCGGGTTTCCACCCCGCGAGTGCGGAGACACGGCGCGGACAGAGGCTGAATGCTGTCCGCAGATCCTTCAGCGTGAAGCCCAGACCCGGCCGGACGGCCGAGATGCCGGAGGCATCGAGCGATACCGAGACGCTGTCCGGCTTGCCCCCAGGAGTCATCCCCGCGACACGCCCGTTGAAGCTGACCTTCTCCGCCTTCAAGTCCGTGTGGCCCGGCATTGTCATCCCTAAACCCGACAGCTTGCCCGAGACTTTGACCGGAAAGCGTGTGGTCGAGGCCGTCAGTTCTTTCATGTCGGAAGAAAAACCGATCTCCCCCTTGCGCATCGTCGCCCGCGCCCTGGTCTGTGGAATCCGGAACCCGGCCCCCGTCAGGTTGAGCGTCCCCGACAGCCGGACATCCTCCGGCTCGGCCGATGAATAGGAAGCGAGCGAGAAAGCGACGTCTGTCGAGAGCTCGGCGTTTCCGGTTGGGCTGAACGGTTCGAGTGCGCTGAAATATCGCGCGAGGTTCTGCGCTTCGGTGCGCAGATACAGCTTCGCCTCGACATCGGGCGATCCGAGCAGGTCTTCGGCCCGTGCCGAGAGATCGAGGTCTATACCCTCACCCTCTACCCGGAATCCCGGAATCGAGATATAAGAGGCCGCCGGGTTGTCTCCGTCAAAGAAGAAGATGCCCGAAAGACCGATATGGCGCGCCGAATAGGTGTCGCCGGCCCCGGCAGTGTAGACCATGTCGCCGTCCGGAACCGAGAATGTCACCTCGATCGACGGGAGTGCCGACGAGGAGAAGCTGTAAGGCTTCGTCAGGCGCGCCGAGGCATTCACCAGAATGTCGGCATCCAGACCCTCCACGCGCGGAAGAATCTCCGGCGGCAGATAGTCGAGAAGCTTCATCAGGTGGAAGGAGCTGATATTGAAGGAAAGATCCGATATTCCCGGCGAGTTTCCCGCCTCGAAATTCATCGTGGCGCGGGACCGGATGTTGCCTAAGGCGATCGAATAGTCATTGAATGAGATTCCGAACGGATCGAAGCGCAGACGGACCTTCCCGTCGAGACTGAAGGGAAAGTCGGAAAGAAGCATGAGCGAATCGACAGTCGCGCGCACGCGACCCGAAAGATCGAGGTCGTATGTGTCCGGGCCCTTTCCCGCGACCTCGTGAAGCGAGATCTGATCGAGCTTCACAACTCCGTCCAGTCCCGACTGAAGGCTGCGGTAGGCTATTGTCCGCGGATGTTCAAGAGAGATCGAATTGGCCGAAATCCGCGGAATCTTCACCTTCGACCCCGGATCGGACGGGAAGATGTCGAAATTCGAGAGCGAATCATTGACCGCGACGAGATTGAGGTTGAAATCCTCGATCCGGACATCATGAAGCCTGATCTCCCCCTTCAGGAGCGAAGGGACATCGACCGCCCCGCCGAATGCTCCGCACCCGCCGAGTCTCTCCACATCCTCAGGCAGTTCCGCCTTCAGTGAGCCGGGGATGGAGTCGAGTGAGCGCGACGTGACGCTGATAGAATCGGCCATTATGCAGAGCCGCGGAAACGTCGACCACAGGGTGAAGCGCAGGTTCGAGACCCTCAGGTCGGCATCGAGATATTCCGATCCGCGCTCGTTCACAAGCGCCGACAGACGCTCCGGACTGAGCCACAGCGTCAGGCCGCCGAGAGCCAGAACGACCGCGGCCACCAGACAGAGAAGTACAATTGCCGTATATTTCAGAACCGAGCGCATAGCAATATGGTCTTGGGCCCCCGTCTCAAAGTCCCTCTCAAAGAAAAATTGAGGTCTCGCTCAATGAAAATTGAGCTCGCGCGGGCTGACATGGTGTGGAATCTTTTTTTATTAACATCGGCAGAGGCGATTTTGTGCGATGACAGGGACAATTAACCCGTATTCATGGCGTTATTATTTCGTGGACCAGTGGATTGATAAAGGTAGTCAGGCATTGGATTATGAAGAGGCCCTCAGCGAGCGCCTCGGCCGGATGACTCCTGTCTCACTCGAAGAGATGGGGAAAGTCCGGCTCATGAACCGCGTCGACACAAAGTATCTGACCACCGGCGACGTCCTCGTCCGCCTTCTCGAGATGGCCGCCGATGACTATTATGTCCAGGAGACCGCCGGCGAGAGGAATCTCCCTTACTTCACCCGGTATTTCGACACGGCCGGGGAACTGATGTATAACGAGCACCAGCGCGGCCGCAAGACCCGCCAGAAGGTGCGCATCCGCGAATATGTCTCCTCGGGCGTCAAGTTCCTCGAAGTGAAGACGAAGAACAACAAGGGGCGCACGAAGAAGAAACGGATCGGGACCGGAGGCTACGCCCTCGGAACCACCCATGACCCCTTCCTCGTGAGCCACACTCCCTGGACGTCGCCCGACCTGCATCCACGGCTCGAGAACCGGTTCCGCCGGATCACTCTCGTGAACCGCGCCATGACCGAACGCCTGACGATCGACACCTCCCTGAACTTCCACAACATGAAGACGGGAGCCGACCGCTCGCTCGACGGTCTCGTGGTCATCGAGCTCAAACGCGACGGAAACACTGTCTCCCCCGCCTCGGCGATGTTGCGCGAGCTCAGGATCAGACCCCACGGCTTCAGCAAATACTGCATGGGGATGGCCTTCACCGACCCCGGCCTGCGCCGAAACCGGATCCGCGAGCGGATGCGGAGCGTCCTGAAGATGATCGCCCGCCCCGCCCCGGAAGCAAGCCGGATCCCTCCGGAAACCGTCCGGACCGCTTCTCCGGCAGACCGCATCACATCAGAATAAAGCCACATCACTATTCACACCGAACACGACATCATGGAAACTGAAACCGCTATAGAAAACATCATCATGGGCTCGACAGGCCTGACCGACCTTGTCGTCCTCCTTATCCGATTCTCGTTCAACCTGCTGATCACGTGGATCATCATCCACTTTCTCTACTACCGCCGGAGCGGCAGACGTGACTATTACTTCACCTTCTCGCTGATCAGCATCGCCATCTTCTTCATGATCTTCATGCTCGGAAGCATCAAGCTGAAGATCGGCTTCGCGCTCGGCCTGTTCGCCATCTTCGGAATCATCCGCTACCGCACCGAATCGATGCCGGTCCGCGAGATGACATACCTCTTCGTGATCATCTCTCTCTCGGTCATCAATGCCCTCGCTGAGCCCGACATCCTCGGCAACCCATACGCCGCTTGCGAGCTCATCCTCCCGAACGTGATCACCGTCTTCCTCATCTGGCTCTACGAGAGCAACAAGTGGCTCCGCCACTTCGCCTGCAAGTATGTCCAGTATGACAGGATCGACCTCATCACCCCGGAGAGGCGCCCCGAACTGATCGACGACCTTGAGAAACGCACCGGAATACGCCCGGTGAAGGTCGAGGTGGGCTCGATCGACTTCCTCCGCGACACAGCCATCGTCAAGATGTATTATGAAGAGGAGGAGGGTCGCGTAAACTCGGTCAACGATATGCTCAAACTCCCGAAACCGGTCGAAAAATGAAGAAAACAATATTGAGAATCCTCTTTGCCTCCGTTCTCGCTCTCTGCGGGACGGCCGTCGCCCCGGCCCAGGCCCTCTGGCTCGATGCCGGCGTCTCGAAGACATGGCAGAAGAAATATACCGTCGGCGCCGACGTGCAGTACCGAACTACAGATGCCCTGCGGACCACTGACCGCTGGTCGGTCGGTGCCGGTTTCGCGTGGAAACCTTTGAAATGGCTTAAGGTGGGTGCCGACTACAGCTTCATCAGTCAGCACCGCCTCGCCCGGACAACCCGCAAGGGTAACCTCGTCGATGACTGCTGGCAGCCGCGCCACCGTGTCGGAATCGACGTCACCGGCTCTCTGAAGTTCGGCTTCTTCTCCCTCTCCCTGCGCGAGCGCTGGCAATATACGCGCCAGCAGGGTGTAAACGCCCGCAAATATGATCCGGACGGGAACGACAAGGGGTGGGAGTATATCGCCCCGAAGAACCGTCACGTCTGGCGCTCACGCCTGAAACTCGAATGGGGTATCCGCAAGAAATGTCCCTTCACTCCATACGTCTCGGCCGAGATGTATAACTCTCTCAACAACGGTTTCTCCGTCGCCAAAATGCGGTACACCGGCGGCTGCGACTACAAGATCAACCGCCATAACTCCGTCGGCCTCTACTACCGCTTCGTCGACTCTTTCGAAGCCGGAGACCGCAACCTGAATGTCATCGGCGCCGAATACAATTTCAAATTCTGAACATGATGAACAAGATGAACAATCTGAACAATAAGGTTTTAAAAGGTGCGGTGCGGACTCTGTTCTGCGCCCTCTTCGTGTCCCTCCTTCCCGGTTGCAGCGAGGAATCAAAAGAGGCTCAGGAACCTCCCGTCGGCCCCGCGACGGGAATCGGCGCGGAAATAGAGCGTGCGATCCTTCCATACGACGGGCAGATGGCCGACGACGCTTCGAAAGACAAACCCTCACAGAACACCGATTTCTATTGGGAGGCTTCCGAATTTCCCAATAAGGTGACCATTGAATATGACGGCGCCACCGCCAAAGTCACAAACACCAATCCTGCCGTCCGGATCCACACCGACGGCGCCAATGTGACCGTCGACGCGACGACCGGCAATGTCAGCGGTGTCGAGATCATTGCCCGGGGCGAGTCGGAAGACGGTCAGCTGAAGATATATGGCCTCGCCCGCACCCTCCTGACCCTCGACGGCCTCCGCCTCAGGTCTCAGCGTGGCCCGGCAATCAACTGTCAGGACAAGAAGCGCCTGATGATCAACGTCAATAAGGACACAGACAACCGCATTGAGGATGCCTCGGAATATCTCCCCGACCTGTTCTATCTCCCCGGCTCGGGCGTGGATACCGAAGACCGCAAGGGGTGTCTCTTCTCCGAAGGACACATCATCCTCTCCGGAACAGGACGCCTGACTGTTCGCGGACGCTATCGCCACGGTGTCGTGACCGACGGCTATTTCTACATGCGTCCCGGTGTGACGCTGGTGATCGAGGATGCTGCCCGCAACGCCCTCCATGCCAAGGGCGACGCGACCGACGGCTACGGAATCGTGATCGCCGGCGGCTACCTCTATGCCAACACCTCCGGTGCGGCCGGACGCGCGATCCGCTGTGACATGGATGTCACCGTTTCCGGAGGTATGCTATCCCTCAACTCGTCGGGTGACGCCATCTTTGACGAGACCGACGGCGACCTCAGCTCCGGCGCCGGAATCAAGGCCGGCGGTAAGGTCAACATCCTCGGCGGCGATATCTCCGTCAAGGCCACAGGCCGTGGCGGAAAGGGTATCAACGCGACCGGAAACATCTATCTGACCGGCGGAAAAGTGACCGTCGCTGTCTCGGGCGGCGAGAGTGTCGACGAACAGCGAGGCCTCTCCTCCTCTCCGAAAGGTGTGAAGTCCGACGGAAAGGTAATGGTCACCGGGGGCGAGAACCGCATCTATGCGACAGACGATGCTGTCTCGGCCCTCAATATGAGTGTCTCGGGCGGTCAGACCTGGATCTTCTCCGACGACAAGGATGGCGTCGATGTCGAACAGGACTTCACGATCTCGCGAGGAACCCTGATCACCTCTGCCGATGGCGGTAACGCCGCCGGCCTTGACGCGCCACAGATCTCAATCGACGGCGGAACGCTCGTCTGCACCGGTGGCGGTGCCTCCCTCCCGACCGGTGCCCGTCAGGGGTGGGTATCCACGCGCTTGAAGAAAGTGAAGGCCGGTGAGCCGATCGCCCTCTCCGGAAACCGTCAGTCCCTGATGTGTTACCTGATTCCGCGTGACATGGACTCGATGGACCTCCTCTTCTCTGCCGAAGGTCTGCAGCCCGGCGCCGATGTCGAGCTGATGACGGGCGGGTCAGTGCCCCATTACGGCTCGGTCTGGAACGGTCTCTTCTCGGCCGGCTCGACCTATTCCGATGCCCTCTCTGCCGTGACGCTGAAGGCTCAATGACCCTCGTCCCGGTTCAGGGCTGTTCCAATCATATCTGAATGAATTTCACCCACTATAAAGAGCTGATCCGGCTCGGTCTCCCCGTGCTCGTCACCCAGGTCGGGATCATCGTCGTCTCCTTTGCGGACACGATGATGGTCGGCGCCTACGGACTCAATGAGCTCGGGGCCGCCGCCTTCGTCAATTCGTTCTTTATGGTCCCCTTCGTGATGCTGATTGGCTTCGCCAACGGTGTGACGCCCCTTGTCGGGGCCCTCTTCGGCCAGCACCGGCGCCACGCCGCCGGGCGCATGTTCCGCGCAGCCCTCGTTGTCAATCTCGTGATCGGCATCATCGCGACCGCCATCATGGGCGGTTTCCTCCCTTTTCTTGACCTGATGCGTCAGCCTCCCGAGCTCGAACCGCTGATCCGCAGCTATTACGTCTATGTGCTCGCCGGTCTCCTCCCGATGGCTATCTTCAACTGCTGTCAGCAGACAGCCAACGGCGTGACCGACACCGCCACCCCGATGTGGATAATACTCGGTGCCAACGCCCTCAACATCTTCGGCAACTGGCTCTTCATCTTCGGCAACTGGGGAATGCCCGAAATGGGCCTTGCCGGAGCCGGTCTCAGTACGCTTATCTCGCGGTGGGCCGGAGCCCTCGCGATCGCCCTCGTCTTTCTCCTTAACCGCCGCTACCGCCCCTATATGCGCGGAGCGATGGCCCGCAACCGGCGCGACGGCGCCAAAAGGCGCGTCTGGGTGACCTCCTATCCCGTGATGATCCAGAGCGGTGTCGAATGCTTCATGTGGAGCTTCGGCGCGATCGTCTGCGGATGGTTCGGAACCGTCCAGCTCGCATCCTATCAGGTAGTGATGACCGTCTCCCAGCTCGGCTTCATGATCTTCATGAGCGTCGGCGTCGCGATCGCCATCCGTGTCGCCAACTTCGCCGGCATCGGCGATGTAGGCGCCATGCGCGCCACAGCCCGCGCCGGACTGCACCTGAACCTCATCCTCGCCACATTGGCCATGATCCTCTTCTGGACCGGCGGTCCCTGGCTGATCAGCCGGTTCACCGACTCCGCCGAGACCATCGCCGCCGCCATCCTGATGATCCCCCCGCTGATCCTCTACCAATATGGCGACGCCATCCAGCTCAGCTACGCCAACGCCCTGCGCGGCACATCCAACGTCGCCCCCATGCTCTGGATCTCCGTCATCGCCTACCTCGTGATCGGGGTGCCCGTGCTCCTGCTCTTTGCCGGCCCCCTCGGCGGCCGCAACGTCGGCATCTACTACTCCTTCTCCGTCGCCCTCTTCACCGCCGCCATCCTCTACTACCTCGCCTTCCGCCGCACCCTCCGCCGCCTCCCCTGACCCTCCCCATCTCAAAAAGAACGTAAGAGAAAAACAAATTAAAAAGAACATAAGAGAAAAACAAATTACGGAACTTGACATGGGCTCTAACGAGCCTCTTTCGAACCGGGCGGATCTTCGCGGAACTATATATTTTTCAATTAAGAGCGCCATGGGTTACGGAATCGCCCGGAGCTTCGCGAAACGATTACTTGCAACATCTATTTACCCCGGTCGCGTCGGACCTAAAGGCCCTCCTTACCGAGGCCTACAATGTGTCGCGCCTCTGGCGCTTCTAACCCACCCCTTGTCGACAAATACAAATCGTATCTCTGTGCCATCGTTCCGTGAGACTCAGGTCAGTTCAGGGCGACTCTCGTAATCCACCGCCTTTGGATCTATTGAACTGTTAATTATTAAT